>NZ_FUZV01000001.1:1775000-2075000 GCF_900167565.1 Pseudoxanthomonas indica | reverse complement strand
AATGCAGGAAAAGTGAACCCGTCACGCGTGTGAAGCTTGCTTGTGCACATTCTGCTCACATGCGCGGCAACCATCATCCGGGCTCAAGCGACGCGCATGCCGTGCTGTGCGTGCTTGTCCTCGAATAAAGAAGCCACGAATAGGAAATCCTCATGCTGCAAGAAACTGCACCGATGACGCGGGACGCGTTCTGGCGCTTTGCCGATGAGGCCAAGGAGGCCACCGAAGCCCTGGCCGCCCAGAAAATGGGCGTGCTTGAACAACTCCCCATCGATGCACTGCGCCAGGTGTGCGTGCAGTATCGATTCTTCACCATCGACTACATCAGCGATCTGGCCTTGCTGGTGGCGCGCCTGCCGTTTGGCGGCCTGCGCAGTCTGCTTGGACAAATCCTCGCCGAAGAACTGGGCGAAGGCGATCCGGGCAAGGCGCATCCCACCGTCTACGATCGCTTTCTCTCGACCATCGGCGTGGACGAGGAACAGTGGCGGCATGCGCTGCCCACCAACGAGCGCATCCTCAAGGGCCTGACCCGTGACATGGCCGCCAATCCCATCGCCTACGGCGTGGGCCTGCGTGGGATGGGCGGTGAATGCCTCTGCCAGACGTACTTGTCGGTGATGTTCGAGCACATGAAGAACAACCCGTACTTCCTCGAGCATGCCGACAGCATCGACTGGGAGTTCTGGACCATCCACACCGGCGAGGAAGACATCATCCACGGCGAGCTGACCCGCAAGGCCATCGATGACTACCTGCAGGAAGATCCCAGCGTGTTGCCGGAACTGGCCAAGGGTTACTCGCGCAGCATCACCGCCTGGAACCTGTTCTGGCAGAACATCTTCGAAGCCTGCGTGCCACCGCTGCGCGTGGCCTCGTGAGGAACCGGCGATGAGCGCGGTCAACAAGTTCCACCTGGCCTTTCCCGTGCGCGACCTCGACGAGGCGCGCCGATTCTATGGCGACGTGATCGGTTGCCCGCAGGGGCGCAGCGACGTCAATTATCAGGACTTCGACTTTTTCGGCCACCATCTGGTCGCGCATATCGCCGACCAGACCCAGGCGTTGCACGACAGCAGGTTCGATGGCGAAGCCGTGCCGGTGCCGCACTTCGGCATGAACCTGGATCGCGTGTCCTGGGAACAGCTGGCCGCGCGCCTGACCCGCGCGCAAGTGGATTTCGCCGAACCGCCGCACCTGCGTTTGAAGGGCAAGCCGGGCCAGCACGTCACGATGTTCCTGTTTGATCCTTCCGGCAATGCGCTGGAGTTCAAGTCGTTCGACGATCCCGAACAGACCTTCATTCCCTGACGCCCGCCGCAAGATGACGGGCGCCCTCAGCGTGGCGCCAGGATCTCGCTCAGGTGATCGTGGCTTTGGGCGATGCGTTGCAGATGCGGATAACGCAGGCCGCCCTGGTAGTCGAGGCGCAGGCTGCTGTACTGCTCACCCTGCCGCAGGATCAGTTCGATCGGTTGTCCGGCTCCCTTGGCCGTGGTGATGGCGCGCTTGAGCCGCTCGGCGCTGTAGGCCAGTCCGTTGACGGCCAGCACCTGCATGTCCTTGACGATGCCGGCCTGGTACGCCGCTGAGTCCCAGAGGGTTTCGGCCACCTTGCCGTCGCCGTCGATGCGCAGTCCGATCGAGTAGCGGAAATCGTCGTAGCCGCCGGCGCTTTCGGCGTCTTCGATCGCCGCATTCGGAGTGTCGTTGTAGATCAGCGTCCAGCCACTGCGCTCCAGGCCATCCAGCGGCGCCTGCTTGCCCAGTCCGCTCAGGCGCGCTTGCAGGAAACCACGCCAGTCGTCGTGTTGCACGTTGTCCAGGGTATTCACCACCGCCTCCTGGTCATACGTGGACACCGGCGCCTGCGCGCTGGCGCCGGCATGGAAGCGCTGTGCGAAATCGTCCAGCGTGCGCCGGCCGCCACTGAGCTCGCGCATGCGTGCGTCGACCGCCAGCCACAGCAGCGAGCCTTCGGTGTAGAAGTCGTAGCCGCGCTGCCAGCTGCCCCAGGCCTGCGGCGCATCGTTGAAATCGACGATGCCCTGGTGGACGGTGTCGCCCAGATCGCGCCAGTCACGGCCGGGCTGCGTGGCTGCGGTGGCCAGCGTGTTGGCCAGCACCTCGCGCGCCTGCTCCTGCGTCCACAGCCCGGAGCGCGCCGCCAGCACCACCGCCCAGTACTGGGTCTGGCCTTCGTAGACCCACAGCAGCGAGTTGTCGGCGGGCACGTTGTAGTGAGGCGCCCAGGTGCCGACCGGACGGCGGAACTTGCCACTCCACGCATGCACGTATTCGTGCGGCAGCAGATCGTTGTCGATGAAGGCTGCGCTGCCGAGCAGATAGTCGGCGTAGGTGCCGTTCTCGCTGGACTGGCGATGCTCCAGGCCGATGCCGCTGAAGCTGTCGGACACCGCCAGCAGGAAGTCGTAATGGGCGAAGGGACGCGGACCGAACACGTGATCCGCTTGCGTCACCAGCGCGCGATGCGCCTGGATCATCGCCGGCGTGGCCTGCAGTTGTTCGGCGGTATCGGCCATCGCGTTCAGGCGTACCGGCGTCCTGCCCTCGTCCAGCGGGAAGCTGCGGAAATGCTGGCCGGCGTAGAGCGGCGAATCCACCAGCGTCATCAGATCCGTCGGTGCGAAGCGCAGCAGGCCGCCGGCATTGCCGGCGGCTTCCAGCGCCGTGGCATGCTGCCAGCCGGACGGCAGGCGCAGGCTCGCGGCGATGCGGATGCCACGCGCGTCCACGCCGGCCGGATACAGCAGCACGCGGTGCCATTGCAGCGAGAGCATGCGCGCCGTCATCGCCACCCGGCCTTGATCGCTGGCGGTGGGCGAGAGGTAGTCGAACGCAATTTCCAGCTTGCTCACGCCTGCGGGCACGTCGAGCTGGAACGCATACATGTCGCCGGGATCGCGGCGCCAGGCGATGGGCCGATCGTTGCCGCGGATGACCAGGCCGGCGATCTGATTGATCGGGCCGGTCGGCGCGTGGTTGCCGGGAATCCATTTCGGATACCACAGCGTCAACCGCCCGGGCTGCACGGGCAGGATTTCGCGCACGCGCTGGATGCGCCGGGTGACGTCGCTGGCGTCGACGTCCAGGGTGATCACACCGGGGTAGGTGTCGGCCAGCGATGGCACGACGACCTGCTGTGGCGATTGCGCCAGCGCATGCGGCGAGACGATCAGGGCGGCGAGAAAAAGGAGCCTGGCGAGTCGGGTCATGCGATGGATTGTCCGTGGCAGTGCAGGGAGTGGCGCGTGCGAATGGGATCGCCTGTCCTTGTGGTGACGAAGGAATGGGCGGGATCCCGTCTTCGCCTTGCCCTCACCCCAACCCTCTCCCGCAAGCGGGAGAGGGAGCAGATGGCGCAGCGGGAGCAGATGGCACCGTGGTTCTCCTTCTCCCGCAAGCGGGAGAAGGTGCCCGCAGGGCGGATGAGGGCGCTCTTCGCCTCACACCTTGCGCCAGACCAGGCAGCGGTTGTTGGCGGGCATGGCCACGTCATCGATCAGCAGCAGGCCCTGCTCATGGGCCAAGGCATCGACGGCTTCGAAGTCGCGGATGGCCGATTGCGGATCGCGCGCTTTCAACCACGCATCGAACTCGCGGTTGCTGTCGCTGCTGTAGCGGCCTTCGTAGTTGAAAGGACCGTACACCACCAGCGAGCCGCGCGCGGAAAGGTGCTGGCCGACCCCGCGGAAGAATGCCTGCACGCTGTCCCAGCCCATGATGTGCAGGCTGTTGGCGCTGAACATCGCGTGGTAGCGCTGCTCCGGCCACGGGCCATCCACATCCAGCATGATCGGCGGCGGCGTGTTGGGCAGCATCGCCTCTTCCAGCCATTGGCGAATGCCGGGCAGATTCTCTTCACGATCCGAGCATTGCCAGGTCAGCCACGACATCTTCAGCGCGAAGTACACCGCATGCTGGCCAGTGCCGCTGCCGATCTCCAGCACGCTGGCCACTTCGGCAAAGTGGTGCCGCAATACCGCCAGAATCGGATCGCGGTTGCGATCACAGCTGGGCGCGTGCGGCTTGTCGTCCATCATGCCGGCGACGATTCCCGCCAGCGCACATAGATGCGCTTGCTGGTGCCGCCGTCGCCACCGCGCTCTTCCATTTCGAAGTGCTGGCGATCCTGCTTGAGCAGATCGCTCAGCTTCTTCTGTCCGTACAGGCGCGGATCGAAGTTCGGCCGCACCTTGACCAGGTAACTGCCGACACTGCCGAGGAACGCCCAGCCCTGATCGTCGGATGCTTCCTCGATCGCCTGGCGAATCAGCCGCAGCGGCAGGTTGTCATTGCGCGCCGGTTCGGCCGCGGGCGTGGCGGTCGGCTCGGCGATTGGCGCAGCGGATTTCTTCGCCGCCGGCTTGGCGGTCTTTTTGGTTGCCTTGGCCGGTGCCTTGGCGGGCGGCATCGTCGGTGGCGGCGCTTCGCTGCGCAGCACCTCGGTGTAGACGAACTTGTTGCAGGCCTGCACAAAAGCGTCCGGTGTCTTCTGCTCGCCAAAGCCATAGACGGTCATGCCGCCTTCGCGCAAGCGCTGCGCCAGGCGGGTGAAGTCGCTGTCGCTGGAGACCAGGCAGAAGCCATCGAAGCGCTGCGTGTACA
Source organism: Pseudoxanthomonas indica (assembly GCF_900167565.1). Taxonomy (NCBI): domain Bacteria; kingdom Pseudomonadati; phylum Pseudomonadota; class Gammaproteobacteria; order Lysobacterales; family Lysobacteraceae; genus Pseudoxanthomonas; species Pseudoxanthomonas indica. Next base: position 2,070,371 of record NZ_FUZV01000001.1, on the reverse strand, counting down.
GCAGGTCCATCGCATCGATGATCAGCGAACTGTCGGTGGCGTTCTTGCCACTGGTGTAGGCGAACTGCTGCACCGGCGCGATGGAGTGCCTGAGCAGTGCCGCCTTCCACTGGGTCATGCGGGTGCTGGTGAAGTCGCCGTAGATGCGCTTGACGCTCAGCTCGCCGTACTTGGCGATCTCGGAGAGCAGGCCTTCGATGACCGACGGTTGCGCGTTGTCGGCGTCGATCAACACCGCCAGGCGATCCTCGTTGTCGGTACGTGCGGAGTTCTTGGACTTCATCGTGGGCGGATCCGCTGCGCTTGCTGCAAGCACTTGCCGCCGACTATGCCCGCGCGGCCGTGACGCCGCAATCGCCCCGGGCCGGCATGGCCGGCCGGGACACGCCACGGAGACGCGCGTCTCCGTGGCGTGCGAGGGTCACCAGATCTTGACCCGATCCTTGGGTTCCAGATGCAGCTTCTCGCCGGCCTTGGACGGGAAGGCGTCGTACCAGGCATCCAGGTTGCGCACGGTCTGCGCGCGGAAACGGCCCGGTGCATGGCCGTCGCCAATCACCTGCGCGCGCAGCGCCGCATCGCGGGTCTTTTCGCGCCAGGCCTGCGCAAAGGCCAGGAAGAAGCGCTGATCACCGGTCAAGCCGTCAATCACCGGCGCCGGCTTGCCGCCCAGCGACTTCTTGTAGGCCACGTAAGCCGCCTGCAGGCCGGCGACGTCGGCGATGTTCTCGCCCAGCGTCTGTTCGCCCTTGACGTGCAGACCGGGCAGCGCCTCGTAGGCGTCGTACTGTGCGATCAGGCGATCCCCGGCGGCCTTGAAGTGCTCGGCATCTTCCTTGGTCCACCAGTTGGCCAGGCGCCCCTGATCGTCGAAGTCCGCGCCGGTGTTGTCGAAGCCGTGGCTGACCTCGTGGCCAATCACCGCGCCGATGGCGCCGTAGTTGGCGGCCGGGTCGGCCTTGGGATCGAAGAACGGCGCTTCCAGGATTGCGGCCGGGAAGTTCATCGCGTTCTGCAGCGGCAGCTGCACGGCGTTGACCTGCTGCGCCAGCAACCACCATTCACCGCGATCCGGCGCCTGGCCCAGCTTGGCCAGCTGGTGGCGGTATTCGTGCTCTTCGGCGCGCAGGCGATTGCCCAATGCGTCGTCGGCCTTGATCTCCAGCTTGCCGTAGTCGCGCCAGGTGTCCGGATAACCCACGCTCACGCGCATGGTGGCGGCCTTGGCTTTGGCCTTTTCCTTGGTGGCCGGGGTCATCCATTCCAGCTTGTCGACGCCTTCGCGGAACGCGGCCAGGATGTTGCCGACCATGTCTTCCACCTGCGCCTTGGACGAGGCCGGGAAGTACTGCTTCACATACAGCTGGCCGACCGCATCGCCGAGCGCGGCATCGGTGGCGCTGAGCGCGCGCTTCCAGCGATCACGTTGCTTGGGCGTGCCGTTGAGGGTCTTGCCGTAGAAATCGAACGACAGATCCGCATAGGCCTTGGGCAACAACGCGGCGCTGTGATCGATCGCGCGCAGGCGCAGGTAATCCTTCCAGGTCTGCAGCGGCTGGCTGGCGACCAACGCCGAGAGCTTGCTGATTGCTTCGGGCTGCCAGGCATAGAGGGTCTTCTCCTGGCTCAGACCGGCGCCTTCGAAGAACGCGGTCCAATCGATGCCCGGCGCCTGCTTGGCGTAGGCGGCGGTTTCCCATTGCTTGGGCAGGCGCACGTTCTGGCTGTCGACGATGCTGGCCTGGGCCTGGGCGATCTTCATTTCCAGATCCATGATCGCCTTGGCCTGCTTGACCGCATCGGCCTCGGCCGTGCCGGCCTGCTGCAGCAGCTTGGCCATGTAGGTCTGGTACTGGTCGCGATACGCGGCCATCTCCTTGTCCTTGGACAGGTAGTACTCGCGATCCGGCATGCCCAGGCCGCCCTGCATCAGGTAGCCCACGTTGTGCGAGGGATCCACCAGGCCCTGGGCGACAAAAAGACCGAACAGGTTTTCGGTGGCGTAGTTGGTGGCGTTGAGCGGATCAGTATCCGAGCGCACGCTGGCGCCCAGGTAGCGCGACAGATCCGCCGGCGTGGCGATGGCGGCGATCGCATCGAGCTTGGGCTGCAACGGCGCCAGGCCGCGCTGTTCGATGCCGGCCTCGTCGAGGAAGGCGGTGTAGTAGTCGGCGATCTTGCGTTCGTTGCTGCCGGCCGCGGCATTGCCCTTGGCCAGGCCCTGCACCAGTTCGGCCTCGCGCTTCTCTGCGGTCTGGAACACCTGCAGGAAGATGCCCGTGCTGGCGCGGTCATCCGGAATCTGGGTATTGCGGCGCCAGGTGCCATTGGCGTATTCGTCGAAGTCGTCGCCCGGAGCGACGGCCTTGTCGATGCCGGCCAGGTCGACACCTGCGTTCGGCGCGGCGGCCGGGGCGGTGGCGCTGGCCTGCGGCGCGTCGGCCGCCGGCTCGGGGCTGCGGTTACAGGCGGTGATGGCGCAAATGGCGGCGCTGAGCAGGAGCCAACGGGGTGCTTGCATGGACGGGCCTCGGTACTGCGGGAAAAGTCCCGCACGATACGCCTGCCTGTAGCCCGGACGTCATGTGCTTGAGGTCATCCCCCGCCCTTCAGCAAGCTCAAGGCGCCGGTATCAGTCCGGCACCGGCAGGCTCAGGGTTTCCTTGACCTCTTCCATCACGATGTAGCTCTTGGATTCGCGCACATGCGGCAGGGTCAGCAAGGTGCTGCCCAGCAGCTTGCGATACGAGGCCATCTCCGAGATGCGCGCCTTGATCAGGTAGTCGAAGTCGCCTGAGACCAGGTGGCATTCCAATACGTTGGGCAGGCGCAGGGCCGCGCGGCGGAACTCCTCGAAGATGTCGCCGGACTTGTAGGACAGGCTGATCTCCACGAACACCAGCAGGTTGGCCTTGAGGAACTGCGGGTCCAGGCGGGCGTAGTAGCCGGTGATCACGCCCTCGCGCTCGAGCCGGCGCACGCGCTCGGTGCAGGGGGTGGTGGACAGGCCGACCCGTTCGCCCAGTTCGGTGAAGGAAATCCGACCCTCTTCCTGCAGCACGCGCAGGATGTTGCGGTCGATCTTGTCGAGCTCGCGGCGGCGGCTGTTCATGGGCGTCTCCGGGAACGAATGTGTTTTTGGGGATTTCCCCCAAGTCTGCCTGATAAAACGGAAAAACTCCCTACTTGACCGTCTCTATACTCGCCGAACTCCGGAGCCCGGGCATCCAGCCCAGGGAAATGTCTCGGAGGCTTCTCGGAAACCTTTCGGAGCGGTCATGCGGGTACTGGTATTGGGCAGTGGCGTCATTGGCGTGACCAGCGCGTGGTATCTGGCGCGCGCCGGCTTTGAAGTGACGGTGATCGATCGCCAGGCCGGTCCGGCCGACGAAACCAGCTTTGCCAATGCCGGCCAGATTTCGCCTGGCTATGCCTCTCCCTGGGCCGCGCCCGGCGTGCCGTTGAAGGCATTGAAGTGGCTGTTCTCCAAGCACGCGCCGCTGGCCATCAGGCCCGGCCTGGATCCCAACCAGTACCTGTGGCTGGCGCAGATGCTGCGCAACTGCACCCAGGACCGCTACGCGATCAACAAGGCGCGGATGGTGCGGCTGTCCGAGTACAGCCGCGACAGCCTGGACGAACTGCGCAAGGAAACCGGCATCGACTACGAAGGTCGCCAGCTCGGTACCACCCAGCTGTTCCGCACCCAGTCGCAGCTCGATGGCGCGGCCAAGGACATCGCCGTGCTGCAGGAATACGGGGTGCCGTTCGAATTGCTGGACCGCGCCGGGATCGCCCGCGTCGAGCCCGCGCTGGCCAGCGTCTCGGACAAGCTGGTGGGCGCGTTGCGCCTGCCGAACGACCAGACCGGCGACTGCAACCTGTTCACCCGTCGGCTGGCGTCGATGGCCGCCGCGGCCGGTGTGGAGTTCCGCTACGGCCAGGATGTGCAGGCGCTGGAGACGCAGAACGGCCGCATCAGCGGCGCGATCATCAACGGTCGCCGCGAAACCGCCGACCGCTACGTGCTGGCGCTGGGCAGCTACACCCCCAAGCTGCTGGCGCCGCTGGGCATCCGCCTGCCGGTGTATCCGCTCAAGGGATACTCGCTGACCCTGCCGATCACGGACGCGGCAATGGCCCCCACCTCGACCATCCTGGACGAGAGCTACAAGGTCGCCATTACCCGCTTCGACCATCGCATCCGCGTGGGCGGCATGGCCGAAGTGGCCGGCTACGATCTGTCGCTGCCGGCGCGGCGCCGCGCCACCCTGGAAAAGGTGGTGGGTGGTCTGTATCCGCGCGGCGGTGATCTGGCGCGCGCCGAATTCTGGACCGGGCTGCGTCCGGCCACGCCCGACGGCACGCCGGTGGTGGGTGCGACCGGGCTGTCCAATCTCTTCCTCAATACCGGTCATGGCACACTGGGCTGGACCATGGCGTGTGGCTCCGGCCGCTACCTGGCCGACCAGATGGCCTCGCGCATGCCGCAAATCAGCGGCGAAGGCCTGGATATTTCCCGCTACGGCGCGCGCCGCCGCGGCCATGACCCACTGCCCGAACCATGCGCCCAGCCCGCGCGCTGATCGATCTTCCTGCGCTGCGCCACAACTATCGGCTCGCCCGGCAACTGGCCGGCGGCCGCGCCCTGGCCGTGGTCAAAGCCGATGCCTACGGGCACGGCGCCGTGCGTTGCGCGCAGGCGCTGGGGGCTGACGCTGCCGATGGCTTTGCGGTGGCCTGTTTGGAAGAAGCCCTCGCCCTGCGCGACGGCGGTATCCGCGCGCCGATCCTGTTGCTGGAAGGTTTCTTCGAAGCCGCCGAGCTGCCGCTGATCGCGCAACACAATCTGTGGTGCGTGGTGCACTCGCACTGGCAGATCGACGCGCTCGAACGCACGCCGCTGCCGCGACCGTTGCGGGTATGGCTGAAGCTGGATTCGGGCATGCACCGGGTCGGCCTGTCGCCCGCCGACTATCGCGCCGGCTGGGAACGACTGGTCGCGTTGCCGCAGGTGGACTCGCTGGTGGCGATGACCCACTTCGCCCGCGCCGATGAGTTGGACAGCGCGCGCACCGACGAGCAGGCGCAGGCCTTCATCGCCACGGTCGCCGGTTTGCCCGGCGAACACAGCGTCAGCAATTCGCCCGGCTTGCTGGGCTGGCCGACGCTGCGCAACGACTGGGGCCGCGCCGGCCTGATGCTGTATGGCGCCACGCCGTTCAACACCGTGCAGGCGCAGGCCAGCCAGCTGCAGCCGGTGATGACGCTGGAGTCGAAGATCATCAGCGTGCGCGAGCTCGCCGCGGGTGAGCCGATTGGCTACGGCGGCAGCTTCGTCACCGATCGCCCCACCCGCGTGGGCGTGGTCGCGCTGGGCTACGCCGATGGCTACCCGCAGTTCGCCCCCACCGGCACCCCCGTCAGCATCGATGGCCAGGCCAGCCGGCTGATCGGCCGCGTGTCGATGGACATGCTCACCGTGGATCTGACCGACCTGCCTGCGGCCGGCCTGGGCAGCCAGGTGGAACTGTGGGGCCGGCAGGTGCCGGTGACCGAAGTCGCCCGGCATCTCAATGGCAGCGCGTACTCGCTGCTGTGTGGTCTGAAGCGCGCGCCGCGGGTGTACGTGGAGTGATCCAGAGGCGATTCCCTTACCAATGAGCCGGCTTGTCAATCGGCTCCTTTCGTGTAGGAACACGTTGGGAGAGTTGGCAGGAGTTGCGGGCATGAAAAAACCGCCTTGCGGCGGTTTTTTCGTCCCAGGCCGTTGGGCCAACCTAATGGCGACGACGAGGGCGGAGTGGTGTTGCAGATTGGACCAGTCGCTGGCGGGCTCGTCAACTTACAAATGAGTGGGCGCCCTCTTGCCGTCTGAGCTTGGCGTGCCCGACCGAAAGGCTCATTGCGGCGGTACGATGCAGGCTCCCGTCAGCGAGGAAGCTGCCATGTCCCTGATCCGCTTCAGCGTGTTGCCCCTGATCGCGGTGCTTGCCGCCTGTGCATCCACCCCGCCCGAGTCGTCGCCGGGCGCCGTCACCGGCGGCAACCAGCCGGCGCGTCCCGGCACCGGCAAATGCAATGCGGACGCCGTGCAATGGGCGATTGGACAACCGAACAACCAGGCCAACTTTGATCGCATCTGGAAGGAAAGCGGCGCCGGCCTGGTCCGTCCCATCTCGCCGAACCAGGCGGTGACCATGGACTACCGCGAGGACCGGGTGAACATCCACCTGGACGCGGCGAACAAGATCGTCCGCATCAGCTGCGGCTGACGGCTATCGACTGACACGTCATGGCACGCCTGCGAACGTCGGCGTGCTGGGGTTGATGGGCAAGCGTGCGCGCGTCGGCTATGGCTGCCTGGACTTCGTGCGGGCGCTCGCGGACGGCTTCGTCGCAGACTTCTTCGCCGCGGGGCGATGCGCTCGCGTCAGGAATCGCAGCGCCGCCGCCTCCCACTGGCGTGCCCCACGCGCGCCCTCGGCGTCGCGTTGCAGCTGCCCGCTCTGCCAACCGTCGAAGACCGCCGGGTCGATGTAGGACTTGCGGCACACCGCCGGCGTATTGCCCAGCACTTCCGCCGCCTCGCAGGCCACCGCCTTCTGCACCTGCGCGATGGCGCGCTGGCTCAACCGCTCCGGCAGCGGCGTCGCCGCCAGTTGCTGGAACGCGGCCAGGGTGCCGCCCCAGGTGCGGAAGTCTTTGGCGGTGAAATCTTCGCCCATGGCCGCGCGCAGGTAGTCGTTGACCTCGCCCGAGTCGACCGGGCACAGCGCGCCCTCGTCATCGCGATACTGGAACAGCGCCTGGCCCGGCAGCTGCTGGCAGGCGCGCACCAGTTTGACCAGGCGCTGGTCGTCCACTTCGATGTCGTGTTCCTGGCCGCCCTTGCCGCGGAAGTGCAGGCGCACCCGGCCCCCACTGACGAACTCGGCATGCCGGTTGCGCAGAGTGGTCAGGCCAAAGGAGCGGTTGCTGCGGGCGTACTCGGCACTGCCGATGCGCACCAGCGTGGTGGCCATCAGCGCCACCACGATCGCCAGCACCTTGTCGCGCGGGAAGCCCGGCAGGGCCAGGTCGGCGCGCAGCCGCCGGCGCAGCCGCGGCAGCGCGCGACCGAAGGCGACGATGCGGCCGAACTTGCCGTCGCCGCGCAGTTGCGTCCATTGCGCGTGGTAGCGGTACTGCTTGCGCCGCCGGGCGTCGCGGCCGGTGGCCTGCAGGTGCCCGCGCGGGCGCGCGCAGATCCACACATCGGTGTAGGCCGGGGGAATGGCCAATGCGCGGATCCGCGCCAACGTATCGCGGTCACGGACCACCTGCCCGGCCGCATCGCGATAAGCAAACCCACGGCCCGCGCGTCGGCGCTGGATGCCGGGATCGGCATCACTGACATAGACCAGGCCCGCAGCGCGCGCCTCTTGCTCGGCCATAGGCATGTCTTTGTCTTCTTGTCGGCTGCTGGACATCGCCGGATTCTCACGAACCCGCCGGTTAACGACATGCGAATGTCGCGTCGGCGATGCTTGCTCCATTCACCTTCGTCCAGGAGCCTGCATGTTTCGTCCCGCCCTCCCCGCCTTGTTGATCTGCCTGAGCGTGGCTGCCTGCTCGGCGCCCGCACCGGACGAACAGACGGCCGCCACCGAACAGTCGCAGGCCGCCGCCGCCGAGGTGGCACAAGCGCCGGCGCCCACCGAAGCCGCCGCCACGCCGGCCGCCGTACCGGAAGGCAGCTGCGATGACACCCAGGCGCAATGGGTCATCGGCAAGGCGGCGACGCCGGCCGAACTGGAACAGGCCGGCAAGGACGCCAACGCCGCCAACGTGCGCAGTCTCAAGCCGGGCGAAGCCGCGACGATGGATTTCAATCCCAATCGCCTGAACATCGATCTGGACGAAAAGGGCGTGGTCACCGCCGTTCGCTGCGGCTGATCCCCACCCACGCGATCGACTCCCTCGCGGCCTGGCCGTGCGCGTCCTAGAATGCGCACGGCCCTTTCGGGCCCACGCTGGAGCGGCGCATGCATCACCTCATCCGGTTGTCCGCTGGCGTGGTGGCTTTGCTGCTGGCCAGTTGCAGCTCCAGCCCGCCTCCGCGAGCCGCGAGCAGCGCGCGGCCACCGGCTTCCGCGCCGCAGCCACCCCGCTGCAATACCGTGCCCGCGCAGTTCGCCGTCGGCCAGCCCGTCAATGCCGCGCTGCTGGAAAAGGCCCGCGCCGCCGCGCAGGCCGATCTGGCCCGCGCCGTGCGCAACGATCAGGTGATCACCCAGGAATTCCGTGCCGGCCGATTGAATCTGCATCTGGATGCCAATGGGCGTGTCACCCGGGTCAGCTGTGGCTGAGCAGCCAACACGCGCGCACAACGATCGTCTCGCTTGCAGACCAAAGAAACGCCACTGAAAAGTTGCGACTGCAACTAAACACGCATCAGTCGGAAGCCGGTTGCGGCACCGCAACAACTGTGCTCTATTCGGGGTTCCGGTGACATTTTGAAGTGCCGCTGCGTGGGCAGGGCACGGTGTCGCCGTCAGTACGATTCAGAGGCAAGAGAGATGGCCCCTCGCAGTCGCCAAGGGCTTTACGACCCGAACGACGAACGCGACGCATGCGGCTTCGGCATGATCGCGCAACTGGACGATCAACCTTCGCGTGCGCTCGTGGACACCGCTATCGCGGCGCTTTCGCGCATGACCCATCGTGGCGGCGTCGCCGCCGATGGTTTGACCGGTGACGGCTGCGGCCTGCTGATTCGAAAACCCGAACCCTTCCTGCGCACGCTCGCGCAGGAAGCCGGCATCAGCATCGGCGCGCGCTTTGCCGCCGGCCTGGTGTTCCTGCCACACGAGGCGGCGGATGCCGCGCGATGTCGCGAGACTCTCGAAGCCGAACTGACCCGCGCCGGCGCCATCGTCCGCGGCTGGCGCGTGCCGCCGACCGATGACAGCGTCTGCGGCCAGTTGGCCCGCGACACCTTGCCGCGCATCGAACAGGTCTTTGTCGATGCCGGCGACAAGCAAGACGATGATCGCTTCAACCTGACGCTGTTCCTGGCCCGTCGTCGTGCCGAACAAGCCTTGCGCCAGAGCCAGCCGGACTTCTACGTGGTCAGCCTGGCCGTGCATGCGATCGGCTACAAGGGCATGGTGCTGCCGGACAAGCTGCCGATCTTCTTCCCGGATCTGCAGCGCAGCGATCTGGCCAGCAGCGCGGTGGTGTTCCACCAGCGCTTTTCCACCAACACCCTGCCGCGTTGGCCGCTGGCGCATCCGTTCCGCTTGCTGGCGCACAACGGCGAAATCAACACGATTGAAGGCAACCGCCGCTGGGCACAGTCGCGCAGCAAGGTCTGGAAGACGCCGCGCTTCGACATCGCCGAATTCGATCCGGTGATCTCCATGCACGGCTCGGATTCGCAGAGCCTGGACAACATGCTGGAGCTGCTGGTGGCGGGCGGCATGGATCTGCTGCAGGCGCTGCGCATCCTGGTGCCGCCGGCGACCCAGTCGTTGGAGTTCAAGGACGCCGATCTCGCGGCTTTCTACGAGTACTACGGCTTGAATACCGAGCCGTGGGATGGCCCCGCCGGCATCGTCGCCTGCGACGGCCGCTATGCCGCCTGCATGCTGGATCGCAATGGCCTGCGCCCGGCGCGCTGGATGCTCACCAGTGATCGTCACTTCCTGGTCGCCTCCGAAGCCGGCGTGTGGGAAGTGCCGGCCGAGCGCGTCAGCCGCAAGGGCAAGTTGGGCCCGGGCGAGATGATGGCCATTGATCTCAAGCGTGGCGATCTTCTCGACAGCGAGGCGGTGGATCGGATCAACCGTGGCCGCGCGCCCTACAAGCAGTGGCTGCACCAGGGCGTGACCTACCTGCAGACCGAGTTGATCGATCCGTCGCTGACCGATGCGCCGTTCGATGAAAAGACCCTGCGCGGCTTCCACAAGCTGTTCCAGCTGACCAGCGAGGAAGTGGAACAGGTGTTGCGCCCGCTGGCCGAGACCGAGCAGGAAGCCACCGGCTCGATGGGCGATGACACGCCGATGGCGGTGCTGAGCCGGCAGACGCGTCCGCTCTACGACTACTTCCGCCAGGCGTTTGCGCAGGTGACCAATCCGCCGCTGGATCCGCTGCGCGAAGACTGCGTCATGTCGCTGGCCACCCAGCTGGGCCGGGAGACCAACATCTTCCACGCCGGCCCGGAGACGGTGAACCACGTCATCCTCAACTCGCCGGTGCTCAGCCAGCGCAAGCTGCGCCAGCTGTTGAAGATGGCGCCGTACGATCAGAAGCATCGCTACATCGATCTGTCCTACAGCATCGAGGAAGGCCTGAAGGCGGCGATTGAACGCATCTGCGCCGAAGTCGAAGCCGCCGCCCGCGATGGTCAGGTGATGGTGGTGCTCAGTGATCGCCGCCCGCAACAGGGCCGGCCGATGGTGCATGCGCTGATGGCCACCGGCGCGGTGCATCACCACCTGTGCCGCGAAGGCCTGCGCTGCGACGTCAACCTGATCATCGAAACCGGCACCGCCCGCGATGCGCACCATATCGCCTGCCTGATCGGTTACGGCGCCACCGCGGTCTATCCCTACCTGGCCTATCAGACCCTGTTCGATCTGGGCCGGCGCAACATCCTGCACCTGAAGAAGGGCGGCGAGCAGACCCAGATCGGCCGCAGCTACCGAAAGGGTATCTACAAGGGTCTGTCCAAGATCATCTCCAAGATGGGCATCTGCACCATCAGCAGCTATCGCGGTGCGCAGCTGTTTGAAATCGTCGGCCTGGAGCCGGACGTGGTGGAGTTGTGCTTTGCCGAAACGCCGGCGCGCATCGGCGGCGTGGGTTTCGAGCGGCTGGATCGCGAGGCACGCGAGCTCGACGCACGCGCCTGGGATGATGGCCAGAGCCAGGAAGTAGGCGGCCTGCTCAAGTACGTGCATGGCGGCGAATACCACATGTACAACCCGGACGTGGTCATGACGCTGCAGCGCGCCACCCGCACCGGCGACAGCCGTGACTGGCAGGCGTATGCGGATTCGGTGAACTCGCGTCCACCTTCGGCCTTGCGCGATCTGTTGCAGCTCAAGCGCGCGGAAACGCCGACGCCGCTGGACGAAGTCGCCGATGCCAGCGATCTGCTGCGCCGTTTCGACACCGCCGCGATCAGCCTGGGCGCTCTTTCTCCGGAAGCGCACGAAGCGCTGGCCATCGCGATGAACCGCCTCGGCGGCCGCAGCAACTCCGGCGAAGGTGGCGAGGATCCGGTGCGCTACGGCACCGAGAAGCGCAGCAAGATCAAGCAGGTCGCCTCGGGCCGTTTCGGCGTGACCCCGGAATACCTGGTCAATGCCGAAGTGCTGCAGATCAAGGTCGCGCAGGGCGCCAAGCCCGGCGAAGGCGGCCAGCTGCCCGGCCACAAAGTCAATGAACTGATCGCCCGCCTGCGCTATGCGCGTCCGGGCATCGGTCTGATTTCGCCACCGCCGCACCACGACATCTATTCGATCGAGGATCTGGCCCAGCTGATCTACGACCTCAAGCAGGTCAATCCGCAGGCGCTGGTGTCGGTCAAGCTGGTCTCGCATGCCGGCGTCGGCACGATTGCTGCCGGCGTGGTCAAGGCCGGGGCGGATCTGATCACCATCTCCGGCCATGACGGCGGCACCGGCGCCAGCCCGGTCAGTTCGATCCGCTATGCCGGCGTGCCGTGGGAACTGGGCGTGGCCGAGGCGCACCAGGCGCTGGTGTTCAACCAGCTGCGCGAGCGCACCGTGTTGCAGATCGACGGTGGCCTGAAGACCGGCCTGGACGTGGTCAAGGCGGCGCTGCTGGGTGCGGACAGTTTCGGCTTCGGCACCGGCCCGATGATCGTGCTGGGCTGCAAGTACCTGCGCATCTGCCACCTCAACAACTGCGCCACCGGCGTGGCCACCCAGGACGAACGCCTGCGCTCGCAGTACTTCACCGGCCTGCCGGAGCGGGTGGAGAACTTCTTCCGCCTGCTCAGCGAGGAAGTGCGCCAGTGGTTGTCGTACCTCGGCGCGCGTTCGCTGGATGAAATCGTCGGCCGCACTGAACTGCTGGAACAGATCACCACCTCGCCGCGTGCCGGCGTCAACGTCGATCTGTCGCGGCTGTTGCAGGGTGCGCATGTGGACAACAGCAGCTGCGCGGCGCAACGCCTGTACGAATCACCTGACAGCTTGGCCACCCAGCTCGATGGCCTGCTGGCCGAGCCGATCCGCAACAAGAGCGGCGGCGAGCATCGTTTCCTGATCCACAACACTGATCGCTCGATCGGTACGCGCCTGTCTGGCGCCATCGCCCGCACCCACGGCAACCAGGGCATGGCCGATGCGCCGCTCAACCTGCGCTTCCGTGGCACCGCCGGCCAGAGCTTTGGCGCGTTCAACGCCGGTGGCCTGCTGATGGAACTGGAAGGCGAAGCCAACGACTACGTCGGCAAGGGCATGGCCGGCGGCCGGCTGGTGGTACGTCCGCCGCGCGGCGCGCGCTTCGAGGCGCGCAACACGCCGATCATCGGCAACACCTGCCTGTACGGCGCCACCGGTGGCGAGCTGTTTGCCGCCGGTCGCGCCGGCGAACGTTTCGCGGTGCGCAACTCCGGCGCGCTGGCGGTCATCGAAGGCGCGGGCGATCACTGTTGCGAGTACATGACCGACGGCATCGTGATGGTGCTGGGCCGGGTCGGCCTGAATTTCGGTGCCGGCTTCACCGGTGGCCTGGCCTACGTGCTGGATCTGGATCGCGATTTCGTCGACCGCTACAACCACGAACTGATCGACATCCATCGCATTTCGCCGGAAGGCTTCGAGAGCCATCGCCAGCATCTGCACAAGTTGATCCAGCGTCATCGCGAACTGACCGGCAGCATCTGGGCGCAGCAGATCCTCGACGAGTTCCGCGACTACGTCGGCAAGTTCTGGCTGGTGAAGCCGAAGGCAGCCAGTCTGGAATCGCTGACGGATTCGCTGCGGCGCGCGGCGTAAGGGGCACAAGAGATCATGAGCAAGAAGAACGTCTTCCAGTTCCTCGACCTGCCGCGCACCATGCCGCAGCGCATTCCTTTGGAACTGCGCACCTCCGGCGACTGGAGCGAGTTGTACGGCAAGTTCGACAAGCCCGATGCGCAGTACCAGGCCGGACGCTGCCTGGATTGCGGCAATCCGTACTGCAGCTGGAAATGCCCGGTGCACAACGCCATTCCGCAGTGGCTGCAGCTGGTGCAGGAAAACCGCATCACCGAAGCGGCCGAACTGTGCCACTCCACCAATCCGCTGCCGGAAGTGTGCGGCCGCGTCTGCCCGCAGGATCGCCTGTGCGAAGGCGCCTGCACCTTGGAGGAATTCGGCGCCGTCACCATTGGCGCGGTCGAGAAGTTCATCACCGACACCGCACTGGCCGCGGGCTGGCGACCGGATCTGAGCGATGTGCAGGCCACCGGCAAGCGGGTAGCGGTGATCGGGGCGGGTCCGGCCGGCATCGGCTGCGCGGATCGGCTGGTGCGCGCCGGCATCCATGCGGTGGTGTTTGATCGCTACGAGCAGATTGGCGGCTTGCTGCAGTTTGGCATCCCGACCTTCAAGCTGGAAAAGAGCGTGATCGCCAAGCGCCGCGAAGTGCTCGAAGGCATGGGCGTGGAATTCCGCCTGGGCGTGGAAATCGGTCGCGACATCACCCTGGAACAGCTGCTGGAAGATTTCGATGCGGTGTTCCTGGGCACCGGCGCCTACCGCTATACCGATGGCGGCCTGATCGGCCAGGATCTGGAAGGCGTGCTGCCGGCGCTGCCGTTCCTGGTGCAGAACGGTCGCATCGTCGGTGGCAATGACCCCTGGGGCCGGCCGATTGCCGGCTGGGAAGACAAGCTGGCGGTGCCGGATTTGGCTGGCAAGCGCGTGGTGGTGCTGGGCGGTGGCGACACCGGCATGGACTGCGTGCGCAGTGCGATCCGCCTCGGCGCCGCGCGGGTGACCTGCGCCTATCGTCGCGATGAAGCCAACATGCCCGGCTCGGCGCGCGAAGTGGCCAATGCACGCGAGGAAGGCGTGCGCTTCCTGTTCAATCGCCAGCCGCTGGCCATCGAAGGCGATGCCGACGGCAAGACCATTGGCGTGCGGGTGGTCGAAACCCGCCTGGGCGAGCCGGATGAGCGCGGTCGCCAGAACGCGGTGCCGATCGAAGGCAGCGAATCGCTGCTGGACGCGGACGTGGTGATCATCGCGTTTGGCTTTTCACCGAGCGTGCCGGAATGGCTGGCCTCGGCCGGCGTGCAGGGCACGCCCAACGGCCGCATCGTCGCCGGTGGCGATGATCGCCTGCCGTTCCAGACCCATCACCCCAAGCTGTTTGCCGGGGGTGATGCGGTGCGTGGTGCGGATCTGGTGGTGACGGCGGTGGCCGAGGGACGGGATGCGGCGGGCAGCATTGCGCAGCTGGTGCTGCGCTAAGCGCGAAGAGCGCCCCCATCCCAACCTTCCCCCGCAAGCGGGGGAAGGGGCAAGAGTGGGGGCAGACGCTCGCGCGGAGCCCGACTTACTCAGCCGCGCCCAGCGTCGCCATATCAATCACGAAGCGATACTTCACATCACCCTTGAGCATCCGCTCATAGGCCTCGTTGATCTCGTCCATGCGGATCATCTCGATGTCCGAGACGATGCCGTGGCGCGCGCAGAAGTCCAGCATCTCCTGGGTTTCGCGGATGCCGCCAATCAATGAGCCTGCCAGCGAGCGGCGCTTGAGAATCAGGTTGAACACGTTCGGCGAGGGATGCGGTGTGGCCGGCGCGCCGACCAGCACCATGGTGCCGTCACGCTTGAGCGTGGCCAGCAACGCGTCCAGATCGTGCGGCGCGGCCACGGTGTTGACGATGAAGTCCAACTGGCCGGCCTGCGCCGCCATCTGATCCGCATCGCGCGACACCACTACTTCGCTGGCGCCCAGGCGCCGCGCGTCGTCGCGCTTGTTGGCCGAGGTGGTGAACAACACCACGTCGGCGCCCATCGCCTTGGCGATCTTCACCGCCATGTGGCCCAGGCCTCCCAGACCGACCACGCCGACCTTCTGGCCGGGGCCGACCTTCCAGTGCGCCAGCGGCGAATAGGTGGTGATGCCGGCGCACAGCAGCGGCGCGACCGCGGCCAGCTGCGCTTCGTCGTGGCTGATGCGCAGCATGTACTTCTCATCGACCACGATCTGGTCGGAGTAGCCGCCGTAGGTGTTATGGCTGCCGCCGAAGATCGAGCCGTTGTAGGTGCCGGTGAAGCCGTTCTCGCAGTACTGCTCTTCGCCGTCCGAGCAGGACGCGCAGGTGCGACAGCTGTCGACGATGCAGCCCACGCCGGCCATCTGGCCGACCTTGAAGCCGGTGACCGCCGAGCCGACCGCACTTACCCGGCCGACGATTTCATGGCCCGGCACGGACGGAAACAGCGTGTTGTTCCACTCGTTGCGGGCGGTGTGCAGGTCCGAATGGCAGACACCGCAGTAGAGGATTTCGATCTTGACGTCGTTCGGGCCGGGCTCGCGGCGTTCAAACGAGAACGGGGCGAGGGCCTGATCACCGGACAGCGCGGCGTAGCCGTGGGCGTGGCTCATGGGGAGATCTCCTGGTGGGGTGACGCATTTTAGGCCTCGGGTGTGTTGCAGTTGCGACGGGGTCTATCCCATTAGTCCGCATTGCTTGCCTTAAACTCCAGCGACCTCCTCCAAAGGGTTACGCGATGCGCCTGGGCCTGGCGGCGAACCGCCTGCATCACCACACCGAAGACGCTGCCCTGTTCCGCTGGCTGCGTGCCTGCGAACCGGGCATCCGCGAGCTGCAACTGGGCCTGCATGCGGTCGGCCGCACCTACGACGCCATTGCCGCCGCCGGCATGCTGCGCGGCCACGATGTGTTGAAGCGCTATCCCTACGGTCGCGACGGCGGGTTGATGAAACTGGTCGCCGAAGTCGTCGGCATGGAAGGCGCCGAGCGCCATCTGGATGGCGCCATCTACCTGATCGATCCGGTCGACCCGTCCTCGATTTTCCCCGAGGCGATTGCGCTGAAGCGGCAATGCGTGATCCATGGCAAGCCGTTCCTGTCGACGGTGGCCTCGGCCCGCGACTGGGTGGAAATGGAGCGCCTGCATGCCGGGCTGCCGGCGGATCGCGGTGCGGATGTCTTCCACGCACTGGAATCGCAGACCCTGGCGCTGATTGCCCACGATGCGATGAAGCCGCAGATGATCGCCTTTGCCGGCGAACATTTCGACGTGCTCTCGCGCTTCGCCCATCGGGTGGCCACCGGCACCACCGGCCAGCGGCTCAATGAACTGGCCTGGAGCCGCGGCTGGCCGCAGGATCGGCCGTGGGCAGAGCGCTACCAGAGCGGCCCGATGGGCGGCGACGCGCAGATTGCCGATCGGGTGCTGGAGCGGCGCTGCCAGCGCGTGATCTTTTTCGAAGACCCGCATGTGGCGCGCCAGCATGAAGCCGACATCCAGTTGCTGGAGCGGGCGGTGACGACGGTGACCGATGAAGCCGTCTGCATGACCTCACCGGCGGTGGCGCGGCGCTGGTGCGTGGCCGCCGAGCTGCGCAAGCCATGAGCCGGTTTTTTCGCGACCTGTCGGTCTCCGCCATCGCCGCCGGCTTTGTCACCGTGCTGGTGGGCTTTGCCAGTTCGGCGGTGATCGTGTTCCAGGCCGCGCAGTCGCTGGGCGCGACGCCTGAGCAGATCAGTTCGTGGATGTGGGCCTTGGGCCTGGGCATGGGCGTGACCTGCATTGCGCTCTCGTTGCGCTATCGCATGCCTGTGGTGACCGCCTGGTCCACGCCCGGCGCGGCGATGTTGATCAGCAGCGCGGCCGGCCTGCCTCTGAGCGAAGCCATCGGCGCGTTCCTGATCTCGGCGGCGTTGATCACGGTGGCCGGCTTCTCGGGCATCTTCGAGCGGATGATCAGCCGCATCCCGGTGTCGCTGGCCTCGGGCATGCTGGCCGGCGTCTTGCTGCGCTTCGGCCTGGATGCGTTCGTGGCCATGAAGACGCAACTGGCGATGGCGCTGACCATGTTCGTGGTCTACCTGCTGACGCGTCGCTGGCTGCCGCGTTACGCAGTGATCCTGACCCTGCTGGCCGGCATTGGCTTTGCTTCGGCGCTGGGGTTGCTGCATACGCAGGGCCTGCACTGGCAACTGGCCAGGCCGAATTTCATCATGCCCGGCTTCTCGCTGGCGGCGCTGTTCGGGATTGCGCTGCCCTTGTTCGTGGTCACCATGGCGTCGCAGAACGTGCCCGGCGTGGCGGTGATTCGCGCCTCGGGGTATTCGATTCCGATTTCGCCCGTCATCGGCTGGACCGGGCTGACCAACCTGCTGCTCGCGCCATTCGGCGCGTTTGCGTTGAATCTGGCGGCGATCACTGCGGCAATCTGCATGGGTCGTGAGGCACACGAGGATGCGCAGCGACGCTACGTGGCGTCGGTGGCGGCCGGTGTGTTCTACGTGTTGGTTGGTTTGTTCGGCGCTACGGTGGCGGCCTTGTTCGCCGCGTTCCCCAAGGAATTGATCATGGCCATTGCCGGCATCGCGCTGTTGGGCACGATCGGCAACAGCCTGGCTGCCTCGCTGCGCGATGAGCAGCAGCGCGAGCCGGCGCTGATCACTTTTCTGGTCACCGCCTCGGGCCTGTCCATCGCCGGTATCGGCTCGGCGTTCTGGGGCTTGATCGCCGGTGCGCTGACGCTGTTGTTGTGGAAGCGTGCAGCTTGATGTGCACGGATCTCCACGTGGCTTAATGAAGCCTGCTTGCGAGCAAGCCTCTCGTCCTGTTTTCACCTGCGGGTGATCGCCGGCTGCCTAGCATCGGTTCACCCCAATGCAGGAGTGCTTCATGCGCAAGCCATCGACCCTACGCAACGCCTTGCTGATTGGCCTGCTGACCGCCACCCCGCTGCTGGCACAGGCGCAGGCCGCCGATCCGGCCAAGGCCGCGCTGACCGAACCGCAGGTGCGCGCGCTGCTGGCCGAACAGGGCTATACCCGCATCGATGATCTGGATTTCGAAGACGGCATGTGGGAAACCGATGCCACCAGCGCCAACGGTGATCGCGTGGACGTGCGCGTCAACCCGGCCACGCGCGACATCAAGGCAGAAAAGTTGGTGTCCAAATTCAGCGAGAACGACATCAAGGCCAAACTGGCCGCCGCCGGCTATTCCAAGGTGCATGACATCGATTTCGACGATGGCGTCTGGAAGGCCGAGGCCGAGCGCGCCGACGGCAATGACGTGGAGATCCATCTGGATGCCACCACCGGTGCGGTGATCCACGTCGAAAACGATTGACGGCGGGAGGCCGGAGTCGTGCGTGGTGGCGCGGCTCCGGCCTGATGCGAATGCGGTGTGCTGACAGTCCGCTGGCGGGTCAGTGATGCGGCGCCGGCGCGCGGGCAAAGCGCCAGGCCACCAGCCAGCCCACGAACAACAACACCGAGGCCAGGATCCACGGTGCGCCCGGCACATGCGCCGGCGCGCTATCGCCGATGAACCAGCCAAAGGTGCCGGCGAACATCAGCGGGCCGAAGATGCCGGCCAGGCTGACCAGGCTCATCAACGCACCCTGGATGCGCCCCTGCACGTCGGCGCCCACCTGGCGCGTGATCAGCGCCTGCGTGGCAGGACCGGCCAGGCCCCACAGCGCGCTGATCGGCAAACCGATCAGGAAGATCCAGCCCACATCCGCCAGGCCGTAGATGAAGAAGCCGACCACGCCGCAGGCCAGGCCAAACAACAGCGTGCGGCGCTCGCCGAACTTCGGCACCACCTTGCCGACCAGTCCGGCCTGCACGATCACGCTGAACACACCGACCAGGGCCAACACCCACGCCACCTGCCGCTCGTTCCAGCGGTACTGGTACTCGGCAAACAAGACGAACACGCTGGGATAGACGTAGTGCGCCAGGTTGGCGATCAGCACGACGGCCGCCAGGCCGAACACCTGCGGGTAGCGCTTGAGCAGGAACAGCGAGCCGATCGGATTGGCATGCGACCAGTCGAACTTGGGCGTGCGCTTTTCTTTGGGCAGCGACTCAGGCAGCACGAACCAGCCGTAGAGGAAGTTGAGCAAGGCCAGGCCGGCGGCGAACCAGAACGGAAGCCGCAGATCGATTGCGCCCAACTGCCCGCCAATCACCGGGCCGATGATGAAACCCAGGCCGAACGCCGCGCCGATCATGCCGAAGGCCTTGGCACGCTGGTCCGGCGGGGTGATGTCGGCGATGTAGGCATTGGCGGTGGTGAAGCTGGCCGAGAACACGCCGGAGAAGATGCGCGCGATCAGCAGCCAGGGCAGCGATTGCGCCAGCGCGATCAGGATGAAGTCCACGCCCAGGCCGAAGCAGGACAGCAGGATGACCGGGCGGCGGCCGAAGCGATCCGACAGCGCACCCTGGATCGGCGAGCAGACAAACTGGATGGCGGCAAACAAGGTGCCGAAGATGCCGACCCACCACGCGGCCTCGGCAAAGTCACCACCCACGAACTCGCGGACCAAGCCGGGCAGCACCGGGATGATCACGCCGAACGAGAGGATGTCGATCAGGACGGTGATGAAAATGAAGATCAGCGCGGCACGGCGGCCGCTGACAGCCTGGGTTTCTTGGGTCACGGGCAAGGGTTCTGATCGAAAGCGGGGCAGTGTAGTCGATGGACGGCGGCCGTGCGGCGATTACGGCAGTGGCAGCAGGCGCACGCGTTGGCCGAGCCGATGCTGGGCGCCGGGGGCCAGCACGATGACGTCATCACCGGCATTGGCCACTTCGATGCAGACGAACTCACGCCAAGCCGTGTCCGGCACGTCGGCCATCGCCGCCGCACCGACGGCGCCCGGATTCCAAACCACTAGGGTGCGGCTGCCCTCGGTGTCCAGTTCGATGCGACGACCCTGCGCCGGATCGTGCAACACGAAAGCACCGCCGTCGGTGGCGTAGAGGCGATCGCAGCGACCCGGGTCGCGCGCCTCGTCCAGGCGCCAGTCGCCGGCCTGCCGGTAGGCCCCACCGTCGAGCTTGTCGGCGTAGGCAAGACCGTCCACACCATGCAGGCGCAGTTGCATGGCGTCGCCCACCGCGAAATAGCTGTGCAGGGCCTGGGTGAATTCAACGGCCTGGTCGCCGGGGTTATCGGTGATCAGCGTCTGGCCCAGTTCGGCACCGATGTGCAGGCGCTGGCGCAGGCGCAGCGGCGTGCGCGGATCGGCGGGCAGGGCGAGATCCACGACCACGTCGCCGTTGTCGGTTTCGACCGCATCGACCCAGCGCCACTGCGCCAGGCGCGCGTGGCCATGCTGCACGGCATCGGCAGGCTGGCCCTGCTTGCCGAAGTACGGCCAGCACACCGGCACACCGCCACGGATGGCCGAAGGCGCGCTGCGCGTGATCGGCGAGAGCCATAACACCTCCGCCTGGCCATGCGGCTGCCAGGCAAGCAGCTGGCCGCCTTGTGAAGAAATCACCGCCGTCGCCTTCTCACTGCGGATCACCCAGGCCGGCACGCCCTGCCATTCGGTCAGTTCAACGGAGAAGGAAGGCGCAGAGTCGTTCATGGCGAGGCATTCGGTGGCAGGACGGGCGGGCCGGCGCGCTCGAGCGCGAGCAGGATCTTTTGGCCGGCGCGGCCATCGGCTGGCAGCAGGCCAAGTTGGATCTGTTCGCTCTGGATCGCGCGCCGGGTCTGGTTGCCGATCATGCCATCGGCCGCGCCGATGGCGTGACCACGTGCCAGCAACAGGGTTTGCAGGTGTTTGCGCTGCTCGCGCGACAAACCGGGATCGTCGGTAGGCCAGGCGGTGATCAGGCCCGCGCCACCACGCAGGCGATCCGCCAGCAGGGCGATGGCCAGGGCATAGCTCTCGGCGGCGTTATAGGCGTAGATGGCGTCGTAGTTGCGGTAGACCAGGAACGCCGGACCCTCCACGCCCGTGGGCAGCAGCACCGAGGCCGCAGCATCACTGGGCAACAGCGGCACGCCGTCGGCGCGGACAACGCCGCGTGCCAGCCAGTCGCTCAAGGGTCGTCGCTTCGTGCGACCGGCCAGGCTGGCATCGAAGCCGGCAGGCAGGCGCACTTCGTGGCCCCAGTCCTGACCGGTGCGCCAACCGGCCAATTGCAGATAACGCGCGGTAGAGGCCAGTGCATCGGGAATGCTGGCGACCAGATCACGGCGGCCATCGCCATCCTGATCCACCGCCACGCGCGCGTAGGTGGATGGCATGAACTGGGTATGCCCGAAGGCGCCGGCCCAGGAACCGGTCAGGCCTTCGGCGCGCAGGTCACCTGCACCGAGCAACTGCAACAAGGACAGGAACTCGCCGCGGAAGTAGGCCTGGCGACGCCCGAAGCACGACAACGTCGCCAGTGACTGCCGCAACGGACGCTTGCCGAACACGCGTCCGTAGTCGCTCTCCACGCCCCACACCGCGACGATGGTTTCAGCATCGACGCCCGATTGCGCCGATACCCGGGTCAGCAGATCCCGATGCAGCAGCAACTGCTCGCGACCGTCGCTGACGCGCTGCTCATCCACCAGCCCGGACAGGTAATCCCATAGCGGCGTGGTGAACTCCGGCTGCGCGTCGAGCAGATCCAGCACGCTCATGTCCGGCGCCAGGTCGGCGGTGTAGCGGTCGAAGTCCGCCGCGCCCACACCCTGGGCCGTGGCGCTGCTGCGCAGCGATTGCAGGCAGCGATCGAAGATCGGATCGCGCTGCACGTTGACCGGCGGTGGCGTTGGCTGCACCGGCGCGATCACGGTCGAGGACGTAGCGGGTGGCGAGGGAAGCGCCGGCGACACCGCGGGTGAGACCGGCGCCTCCTGCGCCGCAAGCAATGCAAACCAGAGCATGGACTTCATCGACGGCCTCCCTGGCCTGGGGGAGTCCTTACTTTGCCGCGTGTTGAAGCGCTTTGCGACCGCCTTGTGGCGGCGTCATCCGAACGTGTTCAGCGATGTGTTCCATCGACGTAGTACCAGCGACCTTCGCGCCGGACGAAGCGGCTGCGTTCGTGCAGGCGCACCGCGCTGCCGCCGCCGATGCGATAGCGGGCGACGAATTCGACCTCGGCGGTGTCCTCGCCCGTGCTGCGGTGATCCTTGATGTCCAGACCCAGCCAGTGGGTTTGCGCGCCTTCGCCGTCGAAGCCGAGGTCGTCGGGGCAGGTGGCGGGATCCCAGCTGCTGCGCAGGTAGGCTTCGTCACGCAGCACGTAGGCGCTGTAGCGTGAGCGCATCAGGGCGAGTGCGTCGGCTGCGGGTGCGCCTGCGTGCAGTGGGCCGCAGCAGGCGGTGTAGGGCTTGCCGGTGCCGCAGGGGCAGGGATTCGGGGAGGTCGGTTTCATGGTGCGGATGGATGGCCGGGTTCGGGGCTGGCTCTAAACAGACGAATGTCTGGTCAGCCCCGACCCCGGCAAACTCTCAGCGCTTGCCGCTCTCAAGAAAGCGCAGGAACTCCGAACGCGTGCGCGCATCCTCGCGGAACTCACCCAGCATCTTCGAAGTGACCATGCTCACGCCGCGCTTGTGCACGCCGCGGGTGGTCATGCACTCATGCGTGGCTTCGATTACCACGCCCACGCCGCGCGGCTGCAGCACATCCTGGATCGCCTGGGCGATCTGCGCGGTGAGCTTTTCCTGCACCTGGAAGCGGCGCGCATACACATCCACCACGCGCGCCAGCTTGCTGATGCCCACCACCTTGCCGCTGGGCAGGTAGCCGACATGGGCGCGGCCAATGATCGGCGCCATGTGGTGCTCGCAGTGGCTTTCGAACTCGATGTCGCGCAGCACGATCATCTCGTCGTAGCCGGCCACTTCCTCGAAGGTGCGCGCCAGGTATTCACGCGGGTCCATCTGGTATCCGCTGAACCAGTCGCGGTAGGCCTTGGCCACGCGCTTGGGCGTATCCAGCAGGCCTTCGCGCTGCGGATTCTCACCCGCCCATTCGAGCAAGACGCGGATGGCGTCTTCAGCCTGCGCCTGCGAGATCTTGCCGGAGGGGTCGTTGGGTTCGCTCATCGTGGTACTCCCGTGCGGGGCAGCGATGTTAACGCATTGCGGCGCGGCAGGTTTCGGAAGCTGACCGGCCGCACGCTATCCTGTGGCGATGAAGCTGCTGATCCTCACCTACGGCACCGAGGGCGATACGCGCCCGCTGGCCGCGCTGGGGCATGCCCTGATGCAGGCCGGCCACACAGTGGAACTGCTGGGCGACGCCTCCACGCTGGGCATCGCGCGATCGCTGGGTGTGCCTTGCAGTGCATTGGCAGGCGACATCCGCGCGACGCTGGCAGCCGAAGGTGGCATGCGCGACATCAACCGCAACCTGGCCCGGCTGGCCACGCAACGCAGCGCCGAGTGGATGCGGCAGGCGCTGGAGCATGGAAGCGATTGCGATGCGCTGATCGTGTCCGGGCTGGCGGCGTTCGTCGGCCTGTCCGCCGGCGAAGCGCTGAATGTGCCGGTCATTGGCGCCATGCTGATCCCGATTTCGCCGACCCGCGAGTTCGCCACGCCGTTCCTGCCTTTCGCCGTGCCGCAAGCGTTCAACCGCGGCAGCCACCAGCTGTTCAACCAGCTGACCTGGGCGATCTTCCGCAAGGCGACCAACCGTGCGCGCGCCGATGTCGGTTTGCCGCCGCGCAAGTCGCTATGGCAAACGCATCCAGTGTTGTACGGCATCTCCCCTGCGCTGGTGCCGCGACCTCGGGACTGGCCGGACAACGCGCAGATCTGCGGGCAATGGATTCCGCCGGCGGAAGCGCAAGGCTGGACAACGCCGGATGAGCTGGTGGCCTATCTGGATGCCGGCGAGCCACCGATCTATATCGGCTTCGGCAGCATGGCCGGCTTTGACCATGCGCGCCTGCTGGAGGCGGTGGTTGGCGCCGTAGGCTCACGGCGCGCGCTGTTCAATGCCGGCTGGAGCGGCATCGATGCAGGCCGATTGCCGGCCAACTTCCACGCCGTCGGCCATGTGCCACATGACTGGCTGCTGCCGCGCGTGGCGATGGCAATCCATCACGGCGGATCGGGCACCACCCATTCGGCCTGCCGCGCGGGCGTGCCGTCGATCATCGTGCCGTTTGCCGGCGACCAGTTCTTCTGGGGTGGACGCCTGCGTGCCGCCGGGATCATGCGCGAGACCTTGAAGGGTTCATCGATCACTGCCACGCAGTTGTCGCGTGCGATTGAATTTGCCGATACCGATGCGGCACGCATGTCGGCTGCTCGCCTGGGAGAGAGCATGCGACAGGAGGATGGACTGGCTGAAGGTGTGCGGTGGGTGGAGCGGTACGCGCGTAGCTGATTCAGGCGTTCGTCGTTGGTGGCAAAGTCACCCTCGCCTGCAATCCGCCGCCATCACGATTGCTCAAGCTCAGTGTTCCGCCCAGTGCCTGGCTCAACTGCTGCGCAATCGCCAGCCCCAGGCCGGTGCCACCGGTGCTGCGGCTGCGCGAGCTTTCCAGACGATGGAACGGTTGCAGCACGGCCTTCAGTTGATCCTCGGGAATGCCGGGGCCGCGATCCAGTACTTCGATGGCAACGCCACCGTCGGCCTGCTGGCGTAGCCGCGTTTCAGCACTACCGCCATAGGCAAGCGCGTTGTCGATCAGGTTCTGCACGATCCGGCGCAGCACCTGGGGATGAGTCTGCACTGACGCGCTGGCGCCTTCGATGCGCTGTACCGGTTTGCCGGTGTCCTGATAGTCAGCGACCACGCTGTCCAGAAAGGACGGCAGATCCAGGCGCACTGATGGCCCCAGGCTGGCATGCGCCCCGCGTGCGTAGTTGACGCCCTCGCGTACCAGCTGGCTGATCTGCTGTACGTCTTCCAGCAGACGCGCCTGCTCCGGCGTTTCTTCCATCGCATCCAGGCGCAGGCGCATGCGGGTGATCGGCGTCTGCAGGTCATGCGAGATGGCCGCCAGAATCTGCGTGCGCTCTGCCACATGTGCGCTCACCCGCGCTTGCAGGGCGTTGAGCGCGGTGGCGGCGCGGGCGACTTCGCTAGGCCCTTCCTGCAGCAACGGCTGGCCGGGCTGCGCCGGGTCCAGCCGGTCTGCAGCATCCGCCAGGCGCGCCAGCGGGCGCGTGGCCAGACGCACGGCCCACCATGAGCAGCCCAGCAGCAGCAAAACCTGTGCGGCCAACACCCACGGCAGCCAGCGGGCGATCGGCAGCGGCGCTGGCGTGACCTCGATGGTCAATGGCTGACCATCGGCCAGGTTCAGTTCCACTTCGAAGCGTTCCGGTGAAGCGCCAACCGCGCGCGGACGCAACGCGTAGCGATGCATCAGCGCATCATCGATCAGCGCCGTCACCTGGCGCGCGCGATCGCTGGCCAGCGGTGTGCCTGCCCGGGCGGGCCGCAGCAGGTAGCGATACGTACGTCGCTCCAGTTGCGGCAGCCACTGCGTTCGCTCGGTGGCGGGCAGATGTTCCAGCAAGGCCACGCTGACCGGGATGTCCTGCTCCAGGTTGGTCAGCATCATCGAGCGCGTGGCGCTGGCGCGTTCGTAGAACAACAAGGCGAACGACAGGGCATGGGCGAGCAACAGTCCGCCGGCCAGGGTCAGCAGGATCCGCGCCGACAAGGTACGTGGCAACCAGGAAGGACTGAGCGCGGCAGATGCGATGCTCATGCGTCATCGCCGATCAGGGTCACGGCCTGACTGAAAACATAGCCTTCGCTGCGCACGGTCTTGATGTAGGTCTGCTCGCGCGCGCCATCGCCCAGGCGCTGGCGCAGGCGACTGACCAGCAGATCGATGGAGCGGTCGAACAGTTCCGCCTCGCGGCCCTGGGTCAGGCTCAGCAGCTGGTCACGGCTGAGCACGCGCTGCGGATGATCGATGAACACCCGCAGCAGGCGGAACTCCGCCCCGCTGAGCGGATAGGCCGTTCCGCCCTCATCGAGCAGATGCCGCGCGGTCGTGTCCAGCTTCCATTGGCCGAATCCGATCAGTCGTGTCGCCTCGCTGACCTGCAAATTCGGCGGCAGCATGCGTGCGCGCCGGATCACGGCGTTGATGCGGGCCAGCAGTTCGCGCGAGGAGAACGGTTTGATGACGTAGTCGTCCGCGCCCATCTCCAGGCCGATGATGCGATCGGTCTCGTCATCACGTGCCGTCAGCATCACCACCGGCACCGCGCGATGCTTGCCGGCGCGAAGGTTGCGGCACAGGGTGAGCCCGTCTTCGCCCGGCATCATCACGTCCAGCACGATCAGATCGACATCGCTGGCCTCCAGCGCCGCGCGCATTTCGCGACCATCGGCGGCGAGCGTGACCCGCAGGCCGTTCTTGCGCAGGTAGTCGCCCACCATCTGGCGGATGTCACGGTCGTCATCGACAACCAGGATGTGATCGGTGGGGGTCATCGTGTACTCGGGCTCCGGGCGAGCCCACGCAAATGGGGGCTGAGGAGATGGTAGCGCGCAGCCAGCGCGCGCGAGCCTGGCTTTGTATGCCAAAGCGTCCGCCGGCGCCGTGGATACATTCCGATACAAATCCCCCGCTTCCCGGACACGCAGCCGATAAACCGGCGGCGCGAAATGGCCTCCGTCGCCAACGGGCCCTTCCGCTGGCATGAACCTGAAAAAGGAAGCGCCATGCAGACTCCGTCCTCCCTCCCCCAAAAAACCGCCCTCGTCTTGGGTGGTTCCCGCGGCATCGGCGCCGCCATGGCGCGCCGGATCTCGCTCCTGCGCTTCGGACCCATGCTGCTGGCGATGGCCGGCGCCATGTCCGGCCAGGCGTTTGCCGCGGAAACCCCGGCAAGCCTGCCGCCACCGTTGCTGGCCACCAAGCACGTCGAGGCCGGCGATCTCGACATCGGCTACGCCGAGCTGGGCCCGGCAGGCGGCGAGGTGATCATCCTGCTGCACGGCTGGCCCTACGACATCAACAGCTACGCGGCCGTCGCCCCGCAACTGGCGGCAAAGGGCTATCGCGTGATCGTGCCGCACCTGCGCGGCTACGGCAGCACCCGTTTCCTGTGGGCGCAGACGCCGCGCAACGCGCAGCCGGCGGCGCTGGCCTCGGACGTGATTGCGTTGATGGACGCGCTGAAGATCGAACGCGCGACGCTGGCGGGCTTTGATTGGGGCGCGCGCTCGGCCGACATCGTCGCGGCGGTATGGCCGGAACGGGTCAAGGCGCTGGTGTCGGTCAGTGGCTATCTGATCGGCAGCCAGGAAGCCAGCAAGAAGCCGCTGACGCCGCAAGCCGAGTTGCAGTGGTGGTACCAGTTCTACTTCACCACCGAGCGCGGCCGCGCCGGCTACGCCCAGTACACCCACGACTTCGCCAAGCAGATCTGGCAGCTGGCCTCGCCGCAGTGGAAGTTCAGCGATGCGGAGTTCGATCGCAGCGCCGCCGCGCTCGACAACCCCGATCACGTCGCCATCGTCATCCACAACTACCGCTGGCGCTTGGGTCTGGCAGAAGGCGAGGCCAAGTATGACGCGCTGGAAAAGCGGCTCGCGCAGGGTCCGACGATCAGCGTGCCGACGATCAGCATCGAAGGCGATGCCAATGGCGCGCCCCATCCGGCGCCTGCGGCCTACGCCGCCAGGTTCACCGGCAAGTACCAGCACCGCACCTTCACCGGCGGTGTCGGCCACAACCCACCGCAGGAAACCCCGGCCGAGTTCGTGCAGGCCGTGATTGACGCCACCCGTCTCTAGGGAGCCGACATGTTCGACTACGCACTCGCCATCGCCGCCGGCATGGCCACGATTCTTTCGCCGTGCATCCTGCCAGTGTTGCCGATCGTGCTGGCCACCAGCGCCGGCCGTGGCCGGCGCGATCCGCTGCTGATCATCGCCGGCTTTGTGGCGACGTTCGCTGCCGGCGGCGTGTTGATTGGTTGGTTGTCGGCCTCGTCCGGTGAGCTGCAGGGCCACATCCGCACCGCTTCCATCGTGGTGCTGCTCGTCGCCGGCCTGGCGTGTTTCTGGCCTGCACCGTTCGACTGGCTGGTGGCGCGCGTGCAGCAATGGCGTGCGGGACGTGCCTACGTTCCCACGCAGGCGAAGGAACCGCGCGGTGGATGGGGCCTGCTGCTGGTAGGCGCATCGCTGGGGCTGGCATGGACGCCGTGTGCGGGTCCGGTGCTGGCTTCGGTGTTGTCGCTGGCAGCCAGCTCGCAGGCACCGACACATGCCACCGCCCTGCTCGCGCTGTACGCCATCGGCGCGGGCCTGCCGATGTTGGCCATCGCCTATGGCGGCCACTGGGTCACCGCCCGCCTGTCATTCCTGCAACGCCGTGCCGTGCTGATCCGACAGCTGTTTGGCGCTCTCGCCGTGGCTGTCGCGCTGCTGCAGTTGTTCCAGTACGACGTGCTGGTGTCTGCCTGGGCCACGCAATGGCTTCCCTCCGTTTCCCAAGGATTGTGATCATGAAGTTCTTCAAACCCACCGTGACCCTGCTCGCGGCCTGTCTGTTTGCTTCGGCGTGCTCGCCCAACGTGGCGGCCGATCCGGTAGAACCCAACCACACCTCACCCGCGCCGATGGCGCCGGAGTTCACCGGCATCGGCCAATGGATCAACAGCACGCCGCAGACCCTGCAGCAGCTGCGCGGCAAGGTGGTGCTGGTGGAGTTCTGGACCTACTCCTGCATCAACTGCATCCAAGTGCTGCCGCATACCAAGGCCTGGCACCAGCAGTACGCCGACGATGGCCTGGTGGTGATCGGCGTGCACACGCCCGAGTACGGCTACGAGAAATCGTTGCCCAACCTGCAGGCGGCGGTGAAACGCTTCGGCATCAGCTATCCGGTGGCGCAGGACAACGACTACCGCACCTGGAATGCCTACAACAACCGCTACTGGCCGGCGCTGTACTTGATCGATCAGGACGGCCGCATCGTCTACCAGCACTTTGGCGAAGGCGAGTACGAAGCGACGGAGGCGAAGATCAAGCAGCTGCTGGCTAAGCGGCCTGCGCCTTCTTCCACTCCCGCGGCGAAGCGCCCAGCTGCGCCTTGAACGCGCGCGACAGCGCGGCTTCACTGCCGTAGCCCACGTCCGACGCAACGACCTTGAGCGGCTTGCCGTTGCGCAATGCCTGCTGGGCCAAGCCGACACGCCAACCCTGCAGGTATTGCCCCGGCGTCATGCCCAACGCGTCGCGGAAGCTGTTGGCGAACACGGTGCGCGACATGCCGGCCGCAGTGGCCAGCGCATCCAGCGTCCAGTCCTTCGCGGGTGACTCATGCATCGCCACGATGGCATTGCGCAGACGTGGGTGCGACAGGCCGGCGAGCATGCCGCCCTTGACGTCGCCGGTTTCCATCAACTGGCGCAGCACCTGGATCATCACCACTTCGAACAAGCGGTTGACCAGCGCGCTGCGCCCGCAGCGTTGGGTGAAGGCTTCTTCGAACAGCAGCGCCAGTACTTCGCTGGCGCCGTGGATCTCATCCAGCGGCAGGCAGATGACCTCGGGCAAGGCCGCGCAGATCGGGTTCTGCGCGCCGCCTTCGAAACGCACGTTGGCGCAGGCCATGTCGGCACCGCTGTCGGCATCACTGACAAAGCGATGGGTGGTGGCGCGCGGATACAGCAACAGGCTGGGCTCAGCGATCTGCAGCGAGGTGTTGCCATGGAAGACCTCGAGCGGGCCGCGCTGGATCAGATGCAGCTGACCCAGGCCTTCCTCAGCCTCCAGGGTGTTGATGCCGCACAGCGCGCCGGCGTGGAAGACCTGGGCAGTGACCGAAAAGCGCTCGAGCAGGACGGCGAGGCGGTCGACCATCTTCGTACTCCAAATCAAGTTTTCTGGACTCTACATCATCTTGCGTACGGGTTGGGCGCGCAAAGTACACCTCACCGGACGGCACCCCGCCGCCCCGCCCTCCCAGAAAGGAACCCGCCATGTCCATCGAGAAAGTCCTCTACACCGCCACTGCCACCGCCACCGGCGGCCGTGAAGGCCAAGCCACTTCGTCCGACGGCGTGCTGGCCGTCAAGCTGTCCACCCCGCGCGAGCTGGGCGGAGCCGGCGGCGACGGCACCAACCCCGAGCAACTGTTCGCGGCCGGCTACTCGGCCTGCTTCCTCGGCGCGCTGAAGTTTGTCGCAGGCAAGCAGAAGGTCGCCCTGCCCGCCGAGACGACGGTCACCGGCAAAGTCGGCATCGGCCAGATTCCCACCGGCTTCGGCATCCAGGCCGAACTGACCATCAGCGCGCCGGGCGTGGACCGCACGCAGCTGCAAGCGCTGGTCGACGCCGCCCATATCGTCTGCCCTTACTCCAACGCCACGCGCGGCAACATCGACGTGTCGCTGGTCATCGCCGAATAAGCCCCCTGGCCACCCCACAGGAACCTTCGCCATGAACCTGATCACCCGCGCTATCGCCGCCAGCCTGCTGGCCGTCGCCACCCAGGCCGCCTTTGCCGGCAACGTACCCAGCTCGGTACCCGAGCCGGTCGCCGTTGAACGCACCGCCTCGTACATCACCACTGCCGACGGCGTGCAGCTGTACTACAAGGATTGGGGCCCGAAGAACGGTCCGGTCGTCACCTTCAGCCACGGCTGGCCGCTGTCCTCGGACAGCTGGGAATCGCAGATGATCTTCCTGGCCTCGCAGGGCTATCGGGTAATCGCGCACGATCGCCGTGGCCATGGCCGCTCCAGCCAGCCTTGGGATGGCAACGACATGGATCACTACGCCGATGACTTGGCCACGGTGATCAACACCCTGGATCTGAAAGACGTCACCCTGGTCGGCTTCTCCACCGGCGGCGGTGAGGTGGCGCGCTACATCGGCCGCCATGGCACCACCCGGGTCAAGAAGGCCGTGTTGATCAGCGCCGTGCCGCCGCTGATGCTCAAGACCGCCGACAATCCCAACGGCCTGCCGATTGAAGTGTTCGACGGCATCCGCGCCGGCCAGCTGGCCAATCGCTCGCAGCTGTATCGCGACATCCCGTCGACCATCTTCTACGGCTACAACCGTCCCGGCGCCAAGCCCTCGCAAGCGCTGATCGACAGCTGGTGGGCGCAGGGCATGCAGGGCGGTCACAAGAACACCTACGACTCAATCGCGGCGTTCTCGGCCACCGACTTCCGCGGCGACCTGAAGAAGTTCGACATCCCGACCCTGGTGATCCACGGCAGCGACGACCAGGTGGTGCCGATCGACATCTCCGGCAAGGCCTCGGCCGCGTTGATCACAGGCGCCAAGTTGCTGGTCTATCCGGGCGCGCCGCATGGATTGACCGATACGCACAAGGATCGGGTGAACCAGGATCTGCTGGCGTTCCTGCGCGAGTAAGCCGTCAACCATCCGAAACAGGGGTCGGAGTAGTCTCTGACCCCTGTTTTGCCGTTTCTCGCGCGTAGCATGAGCCCATGATCCCTGGCCGCTCCCGCACCGCGATCACCGTTGTAGGTACACCCGAACGGAGGATGGCCCATGCAACTGCAACGGATCTATTCGAGCTGGGAAGCGGTCAAGGAAGCCACCGGCACGCCGTCCAGCCGCAAGCGCAAGGTGTGGCGTGAGGTATTGGCCAGGCGGCCGGCCATCGCCTACTGGGGCGACTCGTGGTTCAGCACGCCGCTCTACAAGAACCTCTACTGGCACAGCTTCAGCCGCATCGACGGCATCTCGCTGCGCCTGGGCGGACCCGGTAGGACCGCAGCCAAAATGATCACCGAGGCCGAGTGCCGCGACTATGCCGAGCGCTTCCTGTCGCGCGAGTTCGATCTGGTCTGCCTGAGCATCGGCGGCAACGACTTCCTGGATGCACGCTTGGAAAAGATGTTCCGCAAGAGTCAGCGCATGTCGCCGCAGGAAGCGTTTGAACACGTGGTAAATCTGGGCACCTTTGAACGCTTGCGCGAGATTTATTTCACTGCGATGACCGAGCTCAGCGCCGTCGGCGGCAACTTCAAGGTGGTGGGCCATGGTTATGCGCCGATCCAGCGCATCGGCGAGCGGGGCAAGACCGACATCAAGAATCTGGGCCTGGCCGCGCCCTTGATCGGCAATGTCGGCCCGTGGTTGTGGCCGACGATGCAGCGCGTGCTCGCCTCTCCGGCGGAAGCGCGGACCTTCGCCCATTCATTGCTGACCGATGGCTTCCGGGATCGCGTGCTGGCACCAACGGCCAAAAAGTTCCGTCCGCTGTTTTCCTTCGTCGACTTCAACCGGGTGCCGGAGGCACAGGAAGAGAGCTTTTGGTATGACGAGATCCATCCGACCGAGGCGGGATTTGCGGTTCTGGCCAATCCATACAACGCTGCCATCCGCGAGGCGCTGCCTGCGACCAAGCGTGCTGCGGTCGGCTAGTTCGCGGGCGCCTCGCTAGTCAGTTTCGTGGCTCAGTAGAAATACCCAGCGCCGGCTGGGTGGTTTTACGCTGGCTGGCCCATGCCCTGCGCGCCTACGTTCTGCGTTCGCGCCGCCCCCGCGGCGCGCACTGACGCAGAAGGCGCCGACGATGGCCAGCAAGAAAGACACTTCCCCCACCGGAACGCCCGACATCCTGCCGCGGCCCGACTTCCACTTCACCGGTGAAACCGGCCGCACCTATCTTGATTCGGATCCGGCGCAGTTCCCGCAACCCGTGCAGCCGCCGCCCGGCGCACCCAACATCGTGCTGATTCTGCTGGACGATGTCGGCTTCGGCCAGTTCAGCACCTTTGGTGGCGGCGTCAGCTCGCCCACCATGGATCGCTTGGCCGCTGAAGGCCTGCGCTACAACTACTTTCATACCACCGCGCTGTGCAGCCCGACCCGCGCGGCGCTGATCACCGGCCGCAACCATCATTCGGCTTCGTTTGCCGGGATCACCGAATGCGCCACCGGCTTCGACGGTTACTGCTGCGTGCTGCCGCGAAACTGCGGCACGGTCGGCGAGGTGTTGCGACAGAACGGCTACGCCACGGCGTGGATCGGAAAGAACCACAACACGCCCACCTGGGAAACCAGCGCGGCCGGACCCTTTGATCGCTGGGCCAACGGGCTGGGCTTCGACTATTTCTACGGCTTCAATGCCGGCGACATGAACCACTGGAACCCGCTGCTGTTCGAAAACCGCGACTTGGTGCCGGCGCCGACCGACCCGGAGTACCACCTGACTGAAGATCTGGCCGACAAGGCAATCAACTGGGTGCGCAAGGTCAAGAGCATCGCGCCGGACAAGCCGTACTTCCTGTATGTCGCGCCCGGCGCCACGCACGCGCCGCACCAGGCGCCGAAAGAATGGATCGACAAGTTCAAGGGGCAGTTCGACATGGGCTGGGACGCGTACCGCGAACAGACCCTGGAACGGCAGAAGAAGCTGGGCGTGGTGCCCAAGGACACGCAGCTGACCGTGCGCTCGGCCGGTCTGCCGGCCTGGGACGGATTGAACGACGATCAGAAGCGCTTGTACGCGCGGATGATGGAAGTCTTTGCCGGCTACGGTGCGCAGGTGGATGCGGCGATGGGCCGGGTCATCGACGCGGTCAAGGCGCTGCCCGACGCCGACAACACGATCATCATCTACATCGCCGGCGACAACGGCTCCAGCGCCGAAGGCGGCCTGGAAGGCTCGCTCAACGAGAACCTGTTCTTCAACGGCTTCGTCGAGAAGTGGCAGGACAACCTGAAAGCCATCGACGAACTCGGCGGCCCCAAGCACTTCAACCACTTCCCGTCGTCCTGGGCGCATGCGATGAACACGCCCTTCCAGTGGACCAAGCAGGTCGCCAGCCATTTCGGCGGCACCCGCAATCCGATGATCATCAGTTGGCCCAAAGGCATCACCGACAAGGGCGGCCTGCGCCAGCAGTTCCTGCACACCATCGACATCGTGCCGACGCTGTACGAAGTCTGCGGCATTACCGCGCCGCGCCAGCTCAACGGCATTCCGCAGAAGGACATCGAAGGCATCAGCTTCGCCTTCACGTTTACTGATGGTAAGGCCGCAAGCAAACGGCGCACCCAGTACTTCGAACTGGCCTGCAATCGCGGCCTGTACCACGACGGCTGGATGGCGTCGGCGCCTTCGTTCGCGCCTTGGCAAGCCACGCGCCCTGAAGACTGGAATCCCGACAAGCAGATCTGGGAACTCTACAAACTGGACGAGGACTTCTCGCAAGCCAACGATCTGGCGGCGAAGTACCCGGACAAACTGCGCGAGTTGCAGGATCTGTGGTGGGTGGAAGCGTCCAAGTACAGCGTGTTGCCGCTGGACTGGCGCGGCACCATCCGTATGAATGCCGAGGCGATGGGCCGGCCCAGTCTGGTCGGCAAGCGCACCTCGGCCACCTACTACGAAGGCATGGTCGGGCTGGTGGATGCCGCCTGCCTGCCGATGCTCAACAAGTCCTGGACGATCACCGCCGAGGTGGACGTCCCCGACAAGGCGCAGGGAATGATCATCACCCAAGGCGGATCCGAAGGCGGCTACGGCCTGTACCTGCGCGATGGCAAGCCCACCTTTGTGTACAACTTCCTCGGCGTGGAGCGGCCCACCTTCGCGGCGGATGCCGCCCTGCCCGCCGGCAAGGCCACCATCGTGGCTGCGTTCAAGTACGACGGCGGCGGCATGGGCAAGGGCGGCACGATCACGCTGAGCGTCAACGGAAAGCAGTCCGCACAGGGGCGGCTGGAGCGCACGGTGCCCATCCAGTTCTCGATCGGCGAAGGCCTGGACGTGGGCATGGACAACGGCTCGGCGGTGGACTGGACGTACCAGATGCCGTTCAAGTTCACCGGCAAGATTGATCAGGTGACGGTGGAAATCCATCCGGAAGCCAAGAAGGAAGCCACGACATGAGCAACAAGACCGCCGCCGCACCCTCGGAGTTCGACACCCTCGGCCGCTCCATCCTGCCCATTCCGGATCGCGCCTTTGTCGGGCTGACCACCTACGACGCCAAGGATCCCAACACCGCCTATCCGCCGATCAAGGCATTGAGGCCTCCGAGCAAGGCGCCCAACGTGCTGGTGATCCTGGTGGATGACGCAGGCTTTGGCTCGTCGTCGGCATTCGGTGGCCCCTGCCACACGCCCAATTTCGAGAAGCTGGCCGCCGGTGGGCTCAAGTACACGCGCTTCCACACCACCGCCTTGTGCTCGCCGACGCGACAGGCGTTGTTGACCGGACGCAACCATCACTCCGTGGGCATGGGCGCGATCACCGAGATGGGCACCTCGGCGCCGGGCAACAGCGGCGTGCGGCCAAAGAACAAGGCGCCGCTGGCGGAGATCCTGAAGCTCAACGGCTTCTCCACCGCACAGTTCGGCAAATGCCATGAGGTGGCGCTGTGGGAAGTCACCCCGGTCGGGCCGTTCAACCAATGGCCAACCGGCTCGGGCTTCGAGCACTTCTACGGCTTTGTCGGCGGCGAGGCCAACCAGTACTACCCGGGCCTGTATGAAGGCACCAAGGCGATCGAACCGGACAAGACGCCGGAAGAGGGCTATACGCTCAACAATGATCTGGCCAACCGCGCGATCACCTGGATTCGCCAGCAGAAGGCGTTGATGCCGGACAAGCCGTTCTTCGTCTATTACGCGCCGGGCGCCACCCACGCGCCGCATCACGTGCCAAGGGAATGGTCGGACAAGTACAAAGGCAAGTTCGACGCCGGCTGGGACAAGCTGCGCGAGGAGACCTTTGCGCGACAGAAGAAGCTCGGCGTGATCCCCGCCGATGCCACGCTGACCGAACGGCATGCGGAAATCCCGGCCTGGGACGACATGGATCCGCAGCTGCAGCCGGTGCTGACGCGGCAGATGGAGGTGTATGCCGGCTTCATGGAGCAGACCGATCATGAGATTGGTCGCGTGCTGGATGCGGTGCGCGATCTGGAGCTCATGGACGACACCCTGATCTATCTGATCATCGGGGACAACGGCGCCTCCGCCGAAGGCACCATCAATGGCTGCTTCAATGAGCTGCCCACGCTCAACGGCATGCCCGATATCGAAACGGTGGAGTTCCTGCGCAGCCGCGTCGACGATTTCGGCACGCCCAAGGCCTACAACCATTACGCCGTGGGCTGGGCACATGCACTGTGCACGCCGTATCAGTGGACCAAGCAGATTGCCTCGCACTGGGGCGGCACCCGTAATGGGCTGATCGTGCACTGGCCCAACGGCATCCAGGCCAAGGGCGAGCTGCGCCACCAGTTCCATCACGTGATCGACGTGGCCAAGACCGTCCTGGAAATCTGCGACCTGCCCGAGCCGACCATCGTCAACAGCATCGCCCAGGCGCCGCTGGAAGGCGTGACCATGTTGCCGACCTTCAGCGATGCCAAGGCCGAAGAAAACCATGTGGTGCAGTACTTCGAGATGATGGGTAATCGCGGCCTGTACCTGAAAGGCTGGACCGCGTGCACGCGACATCGCACGCCGTGGAAGGCCGACGTACCGCCGCCGTTCGATGAGGATGTCTGGGAACTCTATTCGCCCGATGACTGGACCCAGTCCAACGACATCGCCGCCAAGGATCCCAAGCAGTTAGCCTACCTGCAGCGGCTGTGGCTGATCGAGGCGACCAAATACAACGTGGTGCCGCTGGATGACCGCGGCTTTGAACGGGTCAATCCGGATATTGCCGGGAGGCCGCAGCTGATCGTGGGCAAGAGCCAGTTGCTGTTCCAGGGCATGCGGGTCAGCGAGGCCTGCGTGCTCAACGTCAAGAACACCTCGCATACGGTGACGGCGCAGGTGCAGATTCCCGACAAGGGCGCCGAAGGCGTGCTGATCACGCAGGGCGGCGAGTACGGTGGCTGGACCTTCTACTGCAAGGACGGCAAGCTGAAGTACTGCTACTGCTTCTTCGGCATCGAGCACTACATCATCAGTTCGGACGACAAGCTGCCCAGTGGCGCGCATCAGCTGCGCATGGAGTTCAAGTACGACGGCGGTGGCCTGGCCAAGGGCGGTGACGTGTCGCTGTACTGCGACGGCAAAGCCATCGGCAAGGGCCGGGTGGAGAAGACCCAGCCGATGGGCTATTCCGCGGACGAAGCCTGCGATGTCGGCGGCGATACCGGCTCGCCGGCGTCACCGGAGTACGGCAACTCCGGCAACAGTTTCACCGGCACGATTGACTGGGTGCAGCTGGATGTCGGCGAGGACAACCATGATCACCTGATCAAGCCAGAGGACCGGTTGCGGCTGGCGATGGCGCGGCAATGAACTCGATGGGCGCGGGCCGGCACGGCGCCCGTCAGCCGGGTTCGCTGCCGGCGCTGGCGCTCGTGTGGCCCCGCGACGAGGTCGGGTCCAGGGTGCTTGCCTGGCGTATGCCGGCCTCGGCAAACGCACTCAACACCATCAGGCGCAGGTCGCTGGCGATGCGCTGCTGGTCCACGCCGGTCTCGATCTCCAGCCAGTAACGCATGACAAAGGTGAGCGCATCGCCGCTGGTGGCGACGAGTTGCACCACCGGCGTCGGCGCTTCGAGCAGTTGCCCGTGGCGCTGCATGACTTCGCGCAGCGTGTCCATGACCTCGCGCGGCTCGCTGCGCGGGTCGACCAGGATCGTCATGGTCTGGCGCACGCTGCGGGAACGGAAGGTCAGGTTGCGCACGCTCTGTTCGACCAGGATGGAGTTGGGGATCAGGATCTCGGCGCCGTCGCCGTCGCGCACCACCGAGGTACGCAGGTCGATATCGATGACGGTGCCGCGCAACGCACCCACTTCGATCACATCGCCGAGCCGGAACGGGCGCTCGATCAAGACCAGGATGCCGCTGATCAGGTTCTTGAACAGATTCTGCGTGCCAAAGCCCACGCCGATCGCAATCGCACCACCGGCAAAGGCGAAGGCGGCGAGTGGAATGCCGGCCAGGGCCAGGCTGGCCAGCGTCCATGCGCATACCAGCACACCCAGGGTCCAGCGCCGCACCAGACGTGCGCGCGCTTCATCCACACCGCGCCGGCGCGCGCGACGCTCGGCCCACGCGGTCAGGCGGAAGCTCAGCAACAGGCCCAGCACCAGCAGCAGCGGGGCCTTGACCAGTTTGCCGACCGTGACGCCGCGGGCGACGGTGGTCTTGCGGCCATCCACGTCGACCGACTGGTTGACCGCAAACAACTCGAAATCCCAGAGCTTTTCCAGCCATGCGCCGAAGGCGGCGGTGCGCAAGGCCAGTTGTTCGCGCCAGCCGGCCCTGCCCAGGCGTTCCTCGAAATCCTCGCGCAGGCGTTCCAGCAGGCTTTCGGTCTGGCGCGCATCGCGCACGGCCAGCTGCAGGCGCCGCAGGCGCAGATCCAGCACCGCGCGCAACGCCGCCTGCTCGACACGCTCCGAATCGGACACCGCGGAATGCAGGGTGTCGAGCGCACCCATGCGATCCATCAACTGGCTGGCCGTCACCGTCAGGAAGTCGCGACGCCGTTGCAGCCGCTGCTGCAGGCGCGGTCCCTGTTCGCGCGCTTCGATCAAGGCCGACGCATCGGCATCGCGATGCAGGCGCAGCGCCAGTTGCCAGGCCGCCTGCTCGATGGAGAGATTGGTCTGTGCTTCGCGGGTCAGGTCCAGCTCCATGTCGGCATTGACCAGGCGCTCGGCCGGCACTTTGGTGCCGGCGGTGCCGGATCGGCTGGCGGCTTGCCAGGCCGCGCGCGCGCGTTCGCGCTCGGCCATCGCCTGCTCCAGTCGCAACTGCAGCGCGTGCTGGCGATCCTGCAGGCGCCGGGAAAGCTCGGCTTCGTCGCGGGCCGTGGGGACCAGGGACGCTCCCGCCGCGACCAACGACAGACGTCGGCTCAGCTCGCTGCGCTGGCGCTTTGCCTCATCGCGTTGCAGCGCCAGCACACCGGCCAGCAGATCGATTTCCGCCACCACCGATTCGGACAACTGCATGTCCAGGTGCGCCAGTTCGCGCTTGATCGGGGGCGTATCACCGGCATCGGCCAGGCTGCGC
This sequence comes from Pseudoxanthomonas indica, assembly GCF_900167565.1. NCBI lineage: Bacteria > Pseudomonadati > Pseudomonadota > Gammaproteobacteria > Lysobacterales > Lysobacteraceae > Pseudoxanthomonas > Pseudoxanthomonas indica. The sequence continues at coordinate 2,031,411 of NZ_FUZV01000001.1, read as the reverse complement.
CAGGCGGCCACCCGATTGGCCAGGCGCAACGCCGCGCTGTCGCGTTCGTCCTTCAGCAGTTCCAGCCGCTGGCTGTCGCCCTGCGCGGTCGCCTGCTGTTCCTGCACCTGCCGGCGCAGGTCGTCGCGCTCCAGCAAGCCGCCCAGCGGGGCCGATGCAGGCAACGGCGCAGCCAGCACCCGCGCCGCATCGGCGCGCGATTGCTCCAGATCCCGCCGGCGCTCCAGCGAAGTGAGCAGCTGGCGTTGCATCAATGCCAGCAGCTTGGCGTCGGCCGACGCATCACCGGGCGCCGCTTGCTGCTGACGCAGCGCGGCAATGCGCGCATCCAGCGTGTCGCGCGATTCCTGCGCCATGACCGGCATGGCACAGACCAGGACGATGACCCACAGCGCACGCATGATCATGCACCCGCCTCCCTGATTGCCCAGCCAGCGGCCTGCCGCAGCATCCGCCCGCCCATGATGGCGCAGGCCATGCCTGCCGCAAGCGCAATCAGACCAACGGATTCGCCCCGACCCGGGGACTAGCGGGCGTAGCGGCCCAGCAACTGCATGATGGCCTCGGCCTCGCGGGCGCGTACCGCCTCGGTCTTGCCTGCCACGACATGCTCGTTCAAGTGGCCTTTGAGCACTTCGATCATCAGGGCCTGCATCGCGCCCTTGGCGGCGGCGATCTGGACGAGTACGTCGGAGCAGTCCGCCTCGCCCTGCAGCGCGCGCTCGAGTGCGGCCACCTGGCCACCGATGCGGCGGACGCGGGTGAGCAGCTTCTTCCGATCGCGGTGCACATGGGACATGAGCGGATCGTATACCCTATGGGGGTATCTAGCCAATCCGTTCTGTCATGAATCTCGAAGCCGTCGCCGCCGCCCGTCGCCACTCCCACGCCTTTGACGAGGGCAATCCGCTGGCGGAGCGCAATACGCGTCGCGCGATGTGGCTCACCGTCATCATGATGGTGATCGAGATCAGTGGCGGCTGGTGGTTCAACTCGATGGCGGTGCTGGCCGATGGCTGGCATATGAGTTCGCATGCGCTGGCGCTGGGACTGTCGGTGTTCGCCTACGCCTGCGCCCGACGCTTCGCCAACGATCGCCGTTTTGCCTTCGGCACCTGGAAGATCGAGATCCTCGGCGGCTACACCAGCGCCATCCTGTTGCTGGGCGTGGCCGGGCTGATGGTGTATCAGTCGGTCGAGCGACTGTTCCATCCCGGCGTCATCCACTACGAGCAGGCCATCCTGATTGCCATCGTCGGCCTGGCGGTCAATCTTCTGTGCGCGTGGTGGCTGCGCGATCACCATGATCATGATCATGGGCACGGACATGGACATGGACATGGATATGGACATGGACATGGACACGGTCACACGCACCACGCCGGGCACATGCCGCATGACCCACACCGGCACGACCACGATCATGATCATGACCATCACCATGATCACGACCATGCCCACAGCCACCACCACCACGACTTGAACCAGCGCTCGGCCTATCTGCATGTGTTGGCGGATGCCGCCACGTCGGTGCTGGCGATCGTCGCCCTACTGGGGGGGCTGTTCTTCGGCGCGGCCTGGCTGGATCCGGTGATGGGACTGGTCGGCGCCGCGCTGGTGTCCGTGTGGGCGTGGGGCCTGGTTCGCCAGACCGGCCGCGTGCTGCTCGATGCACAGATGGATGCACCGGTGGTCGCCGAAGTTCGCGAGGCCATCGAGGAAGGCCCGTGGGCAGCGCGCATCAGCGACCTGCATGTCTGGCAGGTGGGCCGCGGCAAGTTCGCCTGCGTGGTGGAGGTGGTGGCTGCGCCTGGTGTCAGCGCGGAGGACTTCAGGCAGGCGCTGGCCGTGCATGAGGAGCTAGTGCATGTGACGGTGGAGTTGGTGGAGGCGGCATAGCGCTGCCAACGGGTGTCCGGGACATCCGTACCGCGTCGTATCTGGCATGGTGCCGGCATGCCGCCCATGCCAGGATGGCGTTGGGTAGACTGCCGCTATGGCCGCGCACCAGCGGGCCGCAAGTACAGGGAGGATGGCTTCGCATGAAACCACGTACTTCGATGATGCTGTTGCTGGGCGTGGTGATCGCCGCCATGGCCGTGTGGCATGTGGTGGACGAGCGTGCGCCCTTCCGCAGTCGCAGCGCAGGCGCTGATGCCCTGGCTGCCACGCACGACCCGCAGATCGCCAACGGAGAACAAGACGCGACGGATGGATTTGCCGTCGGCGCCTTGGGCGCAACGCAGGAGCAGGTCGCCGCCGACGTCGCCGTGGCGGCAGCTGGCCCTGCAACACGTTTCCATCCGCGCCCGCTCAGCGCGGACAACCAACAGCGCGTGGATGCCGCCCTCGCCCAGTTGCAGGGGCCGGATGCGCCCACGTCCGACTTCGTCAAGCGCATCACCGATCGCCTTGCCAACGAAACGCCTGATGTCGACTGGGGACGTCGCGTGCAGATGGACCTGGAGGACGACTTCGCCAAGCGCGCCAGTGTCCTGCACAACCTGGAGATTGCCGACGCGCAATGCGCCCAGAGCGTGTGCGCGCTCTACGCGGTCGCGCCCGGCGACAACCCCCAGGCGCCCGGTGCGGACTGGCAGCGTTTCATGAGCGATACCTTCGGCCAACCGCAGCGGCGTAATCAGCTGACGCCGCAGATGACGTCGGTGATGGTGATTGATGGGCGCGTTGTCTACGTGACGTTTGTGGAGCGGAAGTAACGCCGACCTGCCGTCAGTCGACGAGTGCAACCCTTACCGTCATGCAGGCGCGGCCCCGGAGGCCTGACTGGTCGGCATGCTGGGCGGATACGCCGAGACGACTCCCGTCAGGCGCAGCTGCGACAACGGCAGCCACGCGGTGGCGCGATTGAAGCGCAGGCTGAAGACTTGGCCGTGTACTGCGGTCAGCGTGGCCTGCAGTGGTTCGCTGTGACCGAGCACGGTGGCCGTCAGGCGTGCCAACGGGGCCTCCACCGCCGTCATGGGCAAGCGTGGCGCGGGCGATGGGTCGCGCGAGCGATGCACAAAGATCAGCAGGCTGCCGTCCGCCTCCAGGCGCACATCATCGAAGCTGCCGAACTGCCGATCGACCAAGCCCTTGATGTGTACGGGCAAGGCGCTCTGCAACAGTTCCAGCGCCCAGTCCTGTACAGGATTGAGCGATTTGCCGGACAAACTGAGCCGCGCCAGCAATCCGCCAATGCCCGGCTTTTGCGTGTACTGAGGCGGGATCGCGCCACGCTTCCAGCGTCGCCAGGCCGCCCAGATCAATGCTGCGACGGTAAAGGAGATGCACACTGCATAGACGGTCAGGCTGATTTGGCCTGCACTCGACTCCAGCGCGTAGTAGCCACGCGTGATGCGCCCCGGCATGGGTACCCGTCCGCTCACGACAGGCATGCAGACGAGTTCCATGGCGGAACTGGCCAGAAGCGGCAGGAAGGTCACCAGCAGGAGGACGGCGTTCGCCCGCGATGGGATATCGCGCTTTTTTCTGTAGCGCAGCATCGGCAGGGTCAGCACGCCGACCAGCACGCCCACGCAAGCGGCGATCAGCAACAGCCCGCGCAATGCTTCGAGTACGCCCATCTTTCCTCTCCCTGGAATTACAACCGCGCCTGCAGCCCCGACACCCGGCTGGCATGCCGCCCCAACGCCTCGCGTATTACCGCCTCGCTGCCCAGGACATGCAACTCGCGCTTGGCGCGGGTGATGCCGGTGTAGATCAACTCGCGCGAGAGTACCCGATTGCCGTGCGCCGGCAACACCAGCCAGACCGCATCGAACTCCGAGCCCTGCGCCTTGTGCACGGTCATGGCGAAGGCGCTTTCGTGCGCCGGCAACGTGGCCGGATGGAAGGCGCGCAGGCTGCCTTCCTCGCCGCCGGGGAACCAGGCGACCAGCACGCCATCGGCATCGCGCAGGCACACGCCGATGTCGCCGTTGAACAGGCGGTGGCGGTAACTGTTCTCGGTGATCTGCAACAACCTGCCGGCAAAGTAGCTCGAGCCCGGCGCATCACCGGCGCGGGCGATGCCGCCACGCTGGCCGAGCAGGCGCGCTTCAATGCGCGCGTTCAATCCGCGCGCACCCTGCGGACCTTCGCGCACGGCGGTGAGCAGGCGCAGTTGCGAAGCCAGGTGCAGGGCTTGAACGGGATCGCTCTGCGTCGCCAGCGCTTGCCAGTGAGCCAGCAGCGGATCGCCGTCACGCTGCAGGGGATCGCTGGCGTCTTCGTGGAAATGCACGCCGTGCAGCTCACCCCTGCGCAGCAACGACAGGCTGCGTGCGGCGTCGCCTTCGCGCACGGCCTGCGCCAACGGTGCCAGATCGAAGCCGGCGTGTTGGCGATAGCCGGTCTGCAGATGAAGGCGACGACCGGCGAAGCCGGATGTTGCAGTGATAACCGGGGCGCCAGTGCCCAGCAGAGGCGACAGCGCTTCGGCATCGTCGGCAGGCAGGCCTTCGCCGCTGCCTGCCGCACGCAGGATCGCGGCCAGCACATCGCCGGCTTCCACCGAAGGCAGCTGATCGGGATCGCCCAGCAGGATCAGGCGCGCGCCGTCCGGCACGGCTTCCACCAGCTTGGTCATCAAGGGCAGGTCGACCATCGAGGCTTCGTCGATCACGATCACATCGAACGCCAGCGGGTTGTCGGCATCGTGACGGAAGCGTGGCGAATCGGGGATGGTGCCAAGCAGGCGGTGCAGGGTGCTGGCGCTGGCGGGCAGCGCGGCGATGAGTTCTGCATCCATGCCGGGTGCGTTCTGCAGCACCTCGCGCGCACGGCGCAGGCTTTCGGCCATGCGTTCCGCGGCGCGTCCGGTGGGGGCGGCCAGGGCGATACGCGGCGCGGCTGCATGATCCTGCTGCGCCTGCGCGGCCAGCAGCACCAGCAGACGGGTGATGGTGGTGGTCTTGCCGGTGCCCGGGCCACCGGTAATCAGCAGCAGGTTGTGGCGCAGCGCCAACGCGGCGGCCTGCGCCTGGCGATCCGTGGATCGTTCTCCGCTGGGGAACAACTGGGCGAACAGCGGCGCCAACGTCGTGATCGCTGTCGTTGCCGGCGCGCTCGCGGCGATACGTTGCAGTCCGCTCGCCAGGCGGCGTTCGTACTCGCGATAGCGGCGCAGGTAGACCAGGCCATTCTCCAGCACCAGCGGTGCGGCCTCACTTGCCACTTCCTCCAACACCGCCGGGGTTGTGACCCAGGGCGAGGCGGTCAGTTCGGCCAGCCAGGTGTCCGCGGAGGGCCAGTCAAATTCGCCCTCGACGATGCTTGCTGGTGCAGCGGGATCGAATCCCGCATTGCCCTGCGCCACTGCCAGCGAGGCCAGCGCGGCGGCCACCAGCACGCTGTCGGTTGTTTCGGCACGCAAGCGCCGCAGGCTCTGCGCCAACGCATGGTCGAGGGTGCGCAGCGCACCGGCGCGCCAGAGCTGATCGAACAGGCTCATGCGGCACCTGCCTGGGCGGCGAACAGCGCATCCAGTGCATGCACCAGCTCGGGCGCGAACTGTTGTGCGTGGATACCCGGCGCATCGGCACGGGTGACATCCAGGCCACGGCAGAACAGATAGCGGATGCCGCCGAAGTCGCGGGCGTAGTCGTAGCCGGCGCCCAGGCGGAAGCGCAGCCAGCGGTGCAGCGCCAACGTGTACAGCAGCGCCTGCAGATCGTATTCGCTGTGCTGCATGGCCTCGGCCAGGGCGCGCGTTTCATAGGACGGCAGGCGATTGGACTTGTAGTCCAGCACGTACCAGCGACCTTCGTGCTGGTAGGTCAGATCGATCTTGCCGGTCATCAGTCCTTCCAGCTGCCGGCGCAGGCCGAAGCCGCGGCGATCGGCCACCACGCCGTGCGCATGCAGCAGGTCCAGCAAGGCGTCCACGCGGGTGGGCTCGAGTGCAAAGTGGAACTCGATTTCGGCGCGGCGTGACTGCGGCGGTTGATCAGCCAGGCGCAGTCCTTCCGGCAAGGTCACGGTCAGGGTCTGGCCGATCAAGGGCGTGAGCGTGACCACGCCATCGTCGATGTCTTCCTGCGCGTAGCCGCGACCGCGCAAGGCCGCCGCCAGGATCTGTGCCTGACCCTCGGGCGCGGCCTGCTCCGGCTGCCAATCCGCCCAACGCTGGAAGTCGGTGCGCTCGAAGGCATCGTGCAGGGTCACGCCGAAGCGGGTGCTGGTGAAACGCGGATCCACCGGCGCCAGTACGGGTGCGGTGTCGTCCTCACTCACTGGCGGTTCGTCATGGCCGCCTTGCGGCTCCACGGTGGCTTGGGCCAGCACGGGTTCCGCACCGGCATCGGCATGGCTGAGCTGGGTGAAGCTGTAGACCCACCAGTCGCGCGCAATCATCCGATGCGCGCTGCGGGCGGGCGGCACGGGCTCGTCGTCGGGTTCGCGCCAGCGTGGCGGGCGCGGTTCCGCCGGGCCTTCGATCACGGCGATCTCCGGTTGCGAACGCAGCGCGTCCAGATCGCGCAGCATCGGCGCAACGGCACTATCCGCAGCCTGGTAGAACGGGCCACTGGCGATCCACAGCGCGTGTTCGGCGCGGGTCAGTCCGACATACAGCAGGCGCGCGTCTTCTTCGGCATCTTCCTGCGCCTTGGCTTGCACCACCGCCTGCCAACGCGGCTCGTCCTTGGCCAGTTTCCAGTGCAGCACGCGCTGACCCTGCTCATGCACGGTGCAATGGCGACCACGCTCACTGCGCCCACCACCGATGCCGATGAAGGGCAGGAACACCAGCGGATACTCCAGGCCCTTGCTCTTGTGCAGGGTGACGATCTGCACGCGGGCCGCATCGGACTCCAGCCGCAGCAACTGCGCCTCGTCGTCGATGTCGGCTTCGGCGATGCGTTGCTGCAACCAATCCGACAGGCCTTGCGGGCCCAGCGTGTGGGTGCTGGCTTCCTGCAGCTGTTCGGCCAGTTGCAGGTAGTTGGTCAAGCGGCGTTCGCCGTCCACCAGCTCCAACAGGCGCGGTGCGTGTTCGGCGCAGAGATCGGTGATCAAGGCCAGGGCGCCGTCCTGCTGCCAGCGTGCGCGCCAGGCCAGCGCGGCATGCTGGTGGCGTTGCCACGGCGTGCCGGCATCGCGTAGTGCGGCCAGTTGCGCCGCGTCCAGCCCCAGCAACACCGTCGCCAGCGCCGTACGCAGACGCCCGTCGTCGGCCGGATGCAGCAGCGCTTGCAGCAGTGCATCCAGCTCCTGCGCTTCATCGGTGGCGAACAGGCTCTGCCGGCCCGCCGCCACGGCGGGAATGCCGACGGCGGCCAGCGCACGCTGGATGCGCGTGGCCTCGCCATGCTTGCGCACCAGTACGGCGATGTCGCCGGGTCGCACCGGCTGGCCGTCAATCTGCGCACGTCCCTGCTGGGCGAGGCTGAGCCAATCATGGATTGCGGCCACGCACGCTTGGGTGGCGCGCTGGCGCGAGAGCTCGGCGTTGAAGGCGCCGACGGGATCCGTTTCGCCGGGTGTGATCACGCGCAGCGTCAGGGCCGGAGCCGCGCGGTCGTCGCGCAACAGATCCCGATCCTGGCGTTTGTCGCCGGCCTGCACCGGTTCAAAGCGGATGCCTGGTTTGAGGAAGGCCTCCTCGCCGGCGTTGGCATACAGCGCATCGATCGCGCGCAACACCGATGGACGCGAACGGAAGTTGCGGTCGAGCCGGGGAGCCAGCGTGGCCTCGTCGCGCGCACGCAGGTAAGTGTCGACGTCGCCGCCGCGGAAGCCGTAGATCGCCTGCTTGGGATCACCGATCAGGAACAGTGCGCGATCCTCACCCTCCTGCGCAGACGCGGCGAACAGCGTGCGGAAGATATCCCACTGGCGCTCGTCGGTATCCTGGAACTCATCCACCAGCGCCGTGCGGTACTGCGCCCGCAGGCGCTGGATCAACACGGGCCCCTGCGGGCCCGCCAGGGCCTGGTGCACGCCTTCGATCAGATCATCGAAGGTCTGCACCCGTCGCTGCGTCTTGAGCACATCCAGCCGCCCGTGCGCCTGCGTGCGCAGGGCATGCAGCAAGGCCAGGCGGCGCTGATGCTGCCAGGCCTGCCAGCGATCATCGGCCTGCCACCACTCATGCAAGGCGTCGAACAGCGGCGATGCGGGCGCCGCGCCACGCTGGTCTTCCCTGCAGAAACCGGGCAGGTTGTGCGGCAGCAGTTTTTCCAGATGGCCGTCGCGTGGCCAGGTGCCGGCGCGGCGGCCCGCCTGCAGATCGGCGAAGGCCTGGGCAAAGCTGGGGCGGCGCGCGCGGCGGCCATCGAAGATCCTGCGGTCGAAGGCGGCCTCGATCAGCGCCGCCGCGTCTTCGGCATGGATATCGATGGCGTCAGCCAAGGCCTGCGTCGCCTCGATCAGCGCCGCGCTCGGGTCTTGCGTTTCCACCGGCAACGGCAGCAGTGGCAGAGGTTGCAGCAAGGCGCGCAGATCCTCGGCCAGTGCCTCGGGATTGGGCCAGGTCTGCGCCAGCAGGCTGACGTAGTCGCTGTCTGCGGCGTAGTGGCGCCAGAGATCGGCGGCCAGTTCTTCGCGCAGCGCGCGATCACCGCCCAGCAACTCCGGAGCGTCCAAGGCCTGCCCACTTTCCAGCGCAAGTTCGCGCAGCACGCGTGCGCAGAAGCCGTGGATGGTGAAGATCGCCGCCAGGTCGATCTCGTCCGCCGCTGCACGCAAGCGCTTGCCCAGCGCGGCGCTGGATTCATCGCCGACCAGCAGGTGGCGGCGCAGGATCTGCGCGCTGAGCTGCGACTCGGCGTCGGCAGACGGTACTACCACCAGATCGGGATTGCGTTCCAGCTCGCGCGCGGCCAGCGACAGGCGTTCGCGGATGCGCTTGCGCAGTTCCTGCGTGGCGGCTTCGGTAAAGGTCACGGCCAGAATCTCGCCTGGTCGCAAGCCCTGCTCCACCACCAGCCGCGTATACAGCGTGGCCAGGGTGTAGGTCTTGCCGGTGCCGGCGCTGGCTTCGATCAGCTGCACGCCGTGCAGCGGCAGGCTCAGATAGGGATCGATGCGCGCGCTCATGCCGGCGCTCCGCCATGCAGCAGCAAGCCGTAGATGTGCTGGCTCAGGCCGACAAAGGTGTCGGTGACCACCTCATCCTCGAACAGATCGCGACCGCGCAACGCCAGCCGCCAGGCCGGATCGTCGCCTTCGCTCCAGCGATCACCCTCGCTATGCCACTGCGCCTGCGCCGCTTTCAATCCGCTTTCGGCGCTGCGCGCCTGCAGCAGCGCCCAGCCGCTGTACGGCGCGAACGGCAACGGCTCTTCCAAGCCTTGCTTGTATAGACCGATCAGCTGCGCAAGCGCCGCATGTGCCTGCTGCGGATCCAGCGGCGCGCGCGGATGCGGACCGACATGCTCGTCCTGGTGGAAGCGCACCATCGGTTGCGCCAGTCCTGCCGCGCTGGCCAGCAACCAGTCCAGGCCCTGGCGGATGACCGCCGGTCCATTGAGTTCGCCAAAGCGCAGACGCGCATAGCCGTGTGGATAGACCGACTCCAGCCGCGCCTGCAGACGCACGCCGTCGACGTCGACCGCCAGCAGCGGCGCCTGCATCTGCGCATCGCCACGCCAGCCGGCAAAGGCTTCGGCATAGGGCGCGATTTCTTGCTGCAGCGCTTGCAGCTGGCGCTGGCCCAGCGGGCCGGAAGGCAGCAGTCCGCGTGCGCGAAGCGTCGGATACAAATCGCGGTCCGGATCTTCAAGCAGGCCCTGGAAAATGGCCTGCTGCAGGCGTTGGCGGTCCAGGCCGCCGCCGGCCACGCTCAGCGGCTCGCGATCGTCGGCCAGTTCCGCCGCCTCGGGCAGGCGCAGGGCCAGAGTCTGGCTGAGGTAATGGGCGGCAGGCGACATCAGGAAGCGACGCAGCTGATGCAGCGGCATCACCGTCTCATCCGCCGGCGGCGTCTGCGCGCTGCCATCGAACCAGGGTGCCAGGCGTTGGCGTTCACCGCGTCCGGCCAGCGCTGCCGGGCGCCAGTTCTGTCGATAGCTGAAGCGTCGCGGTTCCCCGGCCTGGCCGAACGCGCTGGCGGCGAAAGGCTGCAGCGAATGACGCACCACCATCTGCGTCGCGGCATCGTCGCGATCCTGGTGGTAATCCGCAGCGGCCTCGATCAGTTCGCTCACCAGCACCGAGGGCTCGCGCACGCTGCCGTCGCGAGGGTCCGCGCCCAGGTAGCTCAGATAGAACACGTCCTGCGCCGAGGCGAACAGCTGCAGGAACAGGAAACGATCGTCCTCGCGGGTGGAGCGATCACCGTGGCGGCGACGTTCGCTGCCCAGCTCCGCGGTCAGGCGATTGAGTCCGGCGGCAGGGTCACGGCGCGGATAGTCGCCATCGTTGAGGCCCAGCACGCAGATCGCACGGAACGGCAGCAGCCGCATCGGCACCATCCGGCCAAAGCTGATGCCACCGGTGAGCAGTGGCGCGCGGGTGTCGGCTTCGGCAAGCAGGCCGGCGAAATGGCTGCGCACCACTTCCGCCGGCACGCTGCCGACGTAGCCGGCTTGTACGGCGTTGTCGGCGAAATCATTGATCAGGCTGCGCAGACGCTCGAGCGTGCGCGCGGCGACGGGATCGCGCGGCGTGCCGGGAATCAGGGCTTCCAGCAGCGCGAGCAGGCGCTCACGCCACTGCGCCGGGTCCAGCGCCTCGGCAAGCGTGCGTTGCTGGCGCGCGAGGACGCGCAGCAAACGAATCAAGGTATCCAGCGCAGCCAGCGACCCGCCTTCCAGTTCCGGCCACGGCGCCACGCCGGCGATCTCGCCTTCGCTGCCGCTGGCGTGTCCCAGCAGCAAGCGCTCCAGCGCGAAGGCCCAGGTGTAGGCGTCATCGCGCGGCGCCTGGTGTTGCGCGCGGTGCGCGGCATCCACGCCCCAGCGCGCGCCGGCGGCATGCAGCCAGCCGCGCAGGCGCTCCAAGGCATCGCTGTCCAACTGCGCGGCTTCGGCAATCGGCGGACTGGCCAGCAGGTCGAGCATTTCGTGCAGGCCAAAGCGCGACAGCGGCAGGCCAAGCAGGCGCAGGAACACATCGGCCAGCGGCTCGCCGGCCAGCGCACTGGTATCGGCCAGCGCATACGGCAGGCTCTGCCCACCCTGCCCGCCGAACACCGCTTCCAGGTAGGGCACGTAAGGATCGATATCCGGCGCCAGCACGGCGATCTCGCGTGGCTGCAGTGGCGGCTGGAAGCGTTCGTCTTCCAGCAGCGCGCGCAGCTGATCGTGCAACACCTGCACTTCGCGCAGGCGGGTATGGCAGGCGTGGACCTGCAGACTGGGATCCTGGCGATCCACTTCGCTGCGCTGCACCGAGGGCAGCGCGTTGCGGTGGAACAGATCCCGCTGCAACTGCTGCAGCAAGGTCAGCGGCGCGTGGGCATCCGCCGGGCCCGGCTCGGCATAGGCGCCAAACTCACCGCGCGGATGCACCACCTCGTAGCTGCCCAGTACCGCCATGAAATCGCGACCGGCCGCGCCCCAGGCTTGCAGCAGGCGACTCTCGCCGCCGGCCTCGGCAAAGGGATCAGCCACGCCCGCGCGCAGACGCTCGCCCAGGGTTTGCAGATCGCCCCAGTAAGCCTGGGTGGGTGTGGGCAGATAGAAATGGGTGGTGCCCACCCGCCCCTGGGTGGCGATCACGCGCAGCACGTCCGGTGAAATGTTGAGCGTGGCGAAGGCGAACAGGCGCGCGGGCAGGCCGGCCGGCAAGGCCGATCCCGGCTCGCCATGGCGATCCAGATAGGCCTGGATGCGACGCGCACGATGCGATTGGCCGCCGGCAATACGCCGCCACAGGATGGCTTGCGGATCATCCGGGTCCGCGCCGGCCTCCCAGCGCAGCAACCAATCGCGGCGCCAGGCTTGGTACTTCTCGAACACACCGGCCAATTCGTTGGCCAGGGCCCAGGGTTTGACCGGATCCTCGTGCGACAGATACGCACGCATGCCGGCCATGGCCGGCATGGCCAGCACCACCGGATCGCGCAGGGCCGCGTACAGGCGCCAGCTCAAACCTGCGGCATCCAGATCGTCTTGTTCGCCGGCGACGTTGGCATCCAGGGCCTGGCGGACAAACTCACCCGGGGTCAGGAATTCCAGATTGGCCGCCACGCCGTACTGCTTGGCCAGTGTCGCCTGCAGCCAGCGGCGCATGGCCACCTGCGGAATCAGCACGGTGTCCGGTGTCAGCAGCGATTGCCCGGGCGCGGGCTGGCGCAATTCGGCGGCCAGCAAGCCAGCCAGCACGTCCAGCGAATTGGAGTGATAGAGGCGGAAGTCGGACGGCGATCCCTGCATCGCGCCATTGTGCCGCACAAAAACCAACGGCGTCCCACATCTACATGGGGACGCCGTTGGCGGGTGCTGCTGGCGGGTGAAAACTCAGTAACGCTTTTCGATGTTGAGCATCACGCCGTGGTCGGTGCCGTTGCTGTCATCCACCACGCCGTTGTACTCGATGCGTGTGGACAGGCCGTTGTCCGCGTTGAAGCCTAGGCCGATACCGAGCAGGAAGCGGCTGCGGTCGAACACCGGCAGGCTGGTGCGGTAGAACGGGCCGGACATCAGGTCGGCGTACTGCATGGTGGCGCTGCCGTTGCCCTGGAAGTCGTACTGGTACTCCAGACGTAGCTGCGGCGTCAGCGCACCCCAGCTCGTGGTCTTCTGGAAATCCATGCGCAGGCCCAGGTTGCCGGTGCTGCTGTCCACGTCCATGTCCTGGTAGTGCAATGCGTACAGCGCATCGCCCTGCTCGGTGTAGCCATCGAGCGTGGCACGTGCCAGGTCCAGGCGTGCATACGGGGTCAGCTTGAAGCTGGCGTACTGCAGGTCGGCACCGGTGGACAGCGAAGCAAACCACTGGCCACCATCGCGCGAGCCGCTGACATGGCCACCGTTGGCGGTGACGTAACGACGCAGTTCGTACGACAGGTCCTGATAGCCGACCAGCGCATCCAGGAACAGCTTGCCCGGGTGGTAGCTGGCATAGCCGGCGAGCGTGTAGGCCTTGCCCTCGCTGCGGCTGCCCTGGTTGCCAATCTCGCTGTCGTCGCGACCCCAGCCCAGACCCAGGCCAATGGCGAAGCGGTCATTGACGCGATAGTCGCCACCGACACTCAGGCCATCGGTCTCGAAATCCACGCGCGCGCGATTGTTGCGGCTGTCCTGGTTGCCGCTGCGGATGGCGCCGCCGGTCCACAGGCCGAACGGGTTGTTGGATTGCGAGGCATTGCCCGCGTCCACCGCCGACGCATCACGCAGACCCGGATTGACGCCATCGCGTTCGCTCGTCTGCTGGTTGCATAGCTGGTTGGGCAGGCTTTGCGCACCGGCCGCACCCTGCATGCCATCGCGGCAATGCGGCGTGTTGGCCTGGAAGGTGACGCCATTGCTGAAGCCGGTGCCGCCGTGATGCAGGCTCTCCAGGCGGCGCTGGAAATTGTTGAGCTGCGCGCTGGCAAAGCGACGGGTTGCCTGTGCCTGCGCGTTGAGCAGGCCCTGCACTTCCGCATCCAGAGTCGGGTCGGGGCGTGATGTCACCTGGAACTCGATGCTCGCCTCGGCCGAGGTGGCAAACGCGTTGTCGAGGGTGAAGGTCGCCGTGGCCACGCCGGAGAACGCAGCCGCAGGCGTAAACGTCAGCACGTAACGCGCATCGTCGCCGGTTCCCTGCTGGGCGATGGTCGCCGTGCCGGCCTGCGCCGGCGACAACGACACCAGCGCCGCGCCGGTGAACGGACCGCCGGTCGCGCCTTCGGTCAACTCCACTTCCACGGCGATGCCTGCCGCGGCATTGATCGTGCGCGACACCGCCACCGGCACGGGATTCACCGTCACCGTCACCGTGGCCGCGGCAGACGTGCCGCCCGGACCCGTCGCGGTGTAGGTGAAGCTGTCCTCGCCCGAGTAACCGGCCGCCGGCGTGTACTCCACGTTCAAGCCGTTGACCGTGGCCGTGCCATGCGTCGGCGGCGTGACCACCGCGATGCTGGTGATGACGCCAACGTCGTTATCGGTGACGTCGATGCTGACGCTCGCCCCCGACAAGACGTGTGCAGTGTCTTCGGCTGTCGTCGGCGGTGCGGCCGCGATCGTCCAGGCATAGGCCTGCGCACCCGTGAAGCCGTAGGCATCGGTCGCGGTGACGGTGAAGTTGAACGCGCCATCCACCGTGGGTGTTCCGCTCAACACGCCGGCATTGCTCAGGCTCACGCCGGCGGGCAAGGCGCCGGCACTCACCGCAAAGGAGTACGCGCCAATTCCACCACTGGCGCTCAGTGCCTGCGAAAACGCGGTGCCGCGCACGCCGTTGCCGAGGGTGCCCGGTGCAACGGTGATGGCCGGCGCCGCGATGGTATAGGCAAATGTCTGCTCGCCTTCGTTGTCAAAGCGGTCGGTCGCGCGCAGAGTCAGGTTGAAGCTGCCGCTGACGACGGGTGTGCCGCTGAAGACGCCGCTGGAACTCAAGCTCATGCCCACCGGCAGGGCGCCCGCCACCACGCTGTACCGATACGGGCCGGTACCGCCGGTGGCCGTGATCGTGCTCGACTGCGCCGCACCCACGACGCCGTCGAACGGAGCAGACGCCGCCAGCGTAATCGTGGGCGCGGAGATCACGATCGTGTAGGCAACAGTGGTGTTGTAGCCGGCGTTGTCGGTGGAGCGGATGTTGGCGGTGTAGGAGCCCGGCGTGGTGGGTGTACCGGAGAGAACGCCGTTCGAGCTGAAGCTCGTGCCGACGGGCAGATTGCCGGAAGCGATCGCGTAGGTATAGGGCGCGATTCCGCCGGCGCTGGTCAGGGTGTAGCTGTACGGTGTGCCCGAAGTGCCGCCCGGCAAGACGGGCGGCGTGACGATGATCGTGGCCGGCGCAATCGTGTAGAGGAAAGTGCGCTCGCTGAAACTGCCCGTTTGATCGGTGGCGCGCACCTGCAGCGAATAGTTGCCATCACTGCGTGGCGTACCGGTCAACACGCCGAGCGAGTTGAAACTGACACCAAGGGGCAACGTCCCCGAGATCAACGCGAAGCTGTAGGGCGCAATGCCGCCGCTGGCGGTGATCGTGGCCGACAGCAGTGAACCTGCAGTGCCGTCGAGCGAACCCGAAGACGACAACGTGATGGCCGCCGGATTGACCACCCACGTATAGAGCGCCTGGGTAGCGAGGTTGTTGGCGTCCTTGGTTTCAATGGCAATGTTGAAGGTGCCTGACTCGGTCGGCGTGCCGCTGATCACACCCGACGCGCTCAAGGTCACACCCTGCGGCAACGGGCCATTGAACAGCGAGTAGCTATACGGCCCGATACCTCCGCTGGTGCTCAACGCCTGGTTGAAATAGGTTCCGGCCGTGGCCACGGGCAAGCTGGCAGGCGAGATCGTGAAGACGGGTCCGGTGACCTGCAGCGAGTAGTTCTGGGAGGTCGAGAAAGGCCCCATGCCAGTGCTGCTGTCGGACACACTGACGGTGAAGTTGAACAGGCCCACTTGCTCGGGTATGCCAGACAACTGGCCGGTGGCGGTATTGAACGACAGGCCGGCGGGTAGCGAGCCGGAGATGCCGTAGGTATAGGGGCCGACACCGCCGCTGCTGCTGAATCCCTGTGCAAAGGCGGCGCCGTAGGTGGCGGCGGGGAGCGCGCCGGCGCCCGGAAGCAGATTCAGTGTGGGCGCGGCGACGAACATCGGAAAGAGCTGGTCGACCGTGAACGGTCCTGCGCCGGTACTGCTGTCGCGGGCACGGGCGTTGATGTTGAAGGGGCCCGCCGCGGTGGGCGTGCCCGAGATGGTCACGCTGTTGGCCGTGGTTCCGGTGACGGTCACGCCGTCGGGCATGCCGGTCACATCGAAACTGTCATACGGCGACGTGCCGCCGGACCATACCAGCGTCTGCGTAAAAGGCTGGCCGACCTGGGCACTCCAGGAGCCCTGCGCATTGACCACGATGTTGGGATAGTCAACCACGATGCTGACGGTCGCGGGTGACGAGGTGCCGCCTGCATTGGTGGCGGTGTAGGTGAATGCGTCCGGTCCCGTGTAGCCATTGGCGGGTGTATAGGAGATGGTCGTGCCGACCGCCGTTGCCGTGCCATGCGTCGCCTGGGTGGCCACTGCCACCGACGTCGCCGGCGGCGTGGCCGAGATGGACAGCGTGATGGGATTGCTGGTGGAGTTCTGGGCTACGGTGGCGAAGGCCATGCCCACCATCGGCGGTGACACCGCCACCACCCGCAGACTGATGCCACGTGGCGCTGAGGTGTACGGACCGGTGCCGCTGCTGCTGTCGGTAGCAACGACTTCGAAGTTGAAGTCGCCTGACTGGCTGGGAGTTCCGGTAAGCGTGCCATTGCTGTTCAAGCTCAGGCCGGCCGGAAGCGCACCCGTGGTGACGGCATAGGAATACGGCTCTGTGCCGCCGCTGGCGCTGTTGAGTGCGGCCGAGTACGGCGAGCCTTGCATGGCGTCGGACAGCGTGGTGCCCGGCAGGGTGACCATGGCTGCACTGATGGACATCGTGTAACTGCGCGAACCGCCATGCGGCGCGCCTGCGCCGGTACTGCTGCCGTTCGCGCTGATCGTGAAGGTGTAGGTGCCGCCGGCCGTGGGCATACCGGTCAGGTTTCCGCTGGAACTCAAGGTCAAGCCTGGCGGAAAGCTGCCGCCCGAGACGTGGAAGGAGTAAGGCGCGATGCCGCCGCTGGCGGTGATGCTCTCGCCGTAGGGCACGCCCACCGTTGCGTTGGACAGCGAGACGGGGTTGAGGAAGGTCGTGGGTGGATCCACCACCAACAAGTAGGCTTGCGCGCCAATCGTCGCGTTGGAGTCGGTGGCGACGAGGGTGAAGCTGAAGGTGCCGGCTTCCGTGGGCAAGCCGCTCAACACACCCGTGGAGCTCAGGCCGACGCCCGCAGGCAGGGTCCCGGTGTATTGGTAGCTGTACGGCGCGCTGCCACCCGAGCCGGTGAAGGTCTGGCTGTAGAACGAATTGACCGTGGCCGCCGGCAAATTGGCCGGGGTGATGACAATCTGCGCCCAGGCCGAAGCCGTCAGGAACAGCGACATCAGCGCGACGGCGCCGACGAAAAACGCGCGGACACGGCCACGCGGCCGGTTCGGACTGGACCGATACATAGATTGGAATCCCCTGTTGCCATCCTGCGGCGAATCGGTCGCGCATACGTCCTGCGAGGGCGCGACCCCAAATGGCAGGCCCCCCCATTCCGGGCCCGCACCGCATTGGAACAGGAATTACACATTTCTTAAAGTTGTATCGGCCGAATAGGGAAACCCCGGCCGCTCCGGGAGGGCATGCAGGCGGGTGCGAGCTGGGGCACAATACCTGTACCGGACAGTTCGGTTTTGTTCAGCCGTGAACTGTGACTCTTCCTCGTTGGTTTTCCGTTAATCCCGATATCACGCGATGACTGCCGCCACCGCCGCCGCCCCCCTGTCCGCGCCTGCCGTGCGCCTGGCGGGCGTGCGCCTGGACCGCGGCAATCGCACGATTCTTCGCGACATTTCGCTGAGCGTGCCGGTGGGCAGCATCACCGCGGTGCTGGGCCCCAGCGGCAGCGGCAAGTCGACCCTGCTCTCGACCCTGACCGGCGAACTGCCGCCCGTCGCGGGCCAGGTTGACGTGTTCGGGCAGGCCGTGCCCGAGCGCAGCCATGCCCTGCTGGAGATGCGCAAAGGCATAGGCGTATTGCTGCAAGGCAATGGCCTGTTGACCGATCTGACCGTGGCCGAGAACGTCGCTCTGCCCCTGCGAACGCATACGCGCCTGGGCGACGCGCTCGTCCGGCGCATCGTCGACTTCAAGTTGAATGCCGTGGGCCTGCGTGCCGCCGCGGACCTGTATCCGCGCGAATTGTCCGGCGGCATGGCCCGCCGCGTTGCTTTGGCGCGCGCGCTGGCACTGGATCCGCCGCTGATGATCTACGACGAGCCACTGACTGGCCTGGATCCCATTGCCAGCGGCGTGATCATGAGCCTGATCCAGCGGCTCAACCGCACCCTGGGCCTGACCAGCATCATCGTTACCCACCACGTGCACGAGACCTTGCCGATTGCCGATCACGCGGTGGTGATCGCCAATGGCGGGCTTGTGTTCACTGGTACGCCGGCGGAACTGGAGAACACCACCGACCCGCTGGTGCGGCAATTCCTGCGCGGCGAGCCCGATGGTCCGATCGCCTTTGATGCGATCCAGCGCGGAGCCACTGCCTGATGCCGTTTGTTGCCGCCACCCGTTCGCTGGGCCGCGCCGGCCTGTTCTCGCTGTCCGTGCTGCGCGCTTCGCGCCCCACCCGCGACTTCTTTGCCGAGCTGACCCGCGAGATCTACAAGATTGGCGGCCGTTCGCTGCCGATCATTGCCGTGGGCGGCGCTTTCGTCGGGCTGGTGCTGACCCTGCAGGGTTTCCGCACGCTGTCGACCTTTGGCGCCACCGATGCGCTGTCCACCCTGCTCGGGCTCTCGTTGTATCGCGAGCTGGGCCCGGTACTGACGGCGCTGTTGTTCATCGGCCGCGCCGGCAGTTCGATCGCCGCCGAGCTGGGGCTGATGCGCGCCACCGATCAGATCAAGGCGCTGGAACTGATGGCCATCGATCCGGTCGCCAAGGCGGTGGCGCCGCGCTTCTGGGCGGCGGTGCTGACCGTGCCGCTGTTGACCGGCTTCTTCTGCAGCCTGGCCATCGCCGCCAGCTACTTCGAAGCCGTGCATGTCCTGGGTTTGGACAACGGCACCTTTTGGTCGGCATTGCAGAACAGTGTGGACTTCTGGGATGACTTTGGCGTCGCCCTGTTGAAGTCGGCCGTGTTCGGCGGCACCAGCGCGCTGGTCGCCGCTTACGTGGGCTACCACGCCGAGCCCACCATCGAAGGCACCTCGATCGCCACCACGCGCGCGGTGGTCAACGCCTCGCTGCTGGTGCTGATGTTCAATTTTGTCCTTTCCGCTTTGCTTTTCCGGAGTTGATGCCATGGCCGTCCGTGGACCCCGTCTCGAATTCGCCGTCGGCGCCTTCCTCCTGCTGGCCCTGGCCTCGTTGCTGGTGCTGGCGATTGCCTCGACCAACAAGCGTTTTGGCATCGGCGGCGGCAGCTACGAGCTGAGCGCGCGCTTCACCAACCTGGGCCAGCTGCGCAAGCAGGCGCCGGTCAAGATTGGCGGCGTGGTGGTGGGACAGGTGGCCGACATTCAGTTGGATCCGGTCAAATTCGAGTCCATCGTGACCCTGTCCATCGACAGCAAGTTCAAGGATCTGCCTGCCGATACCTCGGCCGGCATCTTCACCAGCGGCCTGCTGGGCGAGAACTACATCGGCCTGTCGCCGGGCGGCGACCCGGAAGTGCTCAAGCCCGGCGAGGAAATCGCCTTTACCACGCCGTCGGTGGATCTGCTCCAGCTCGCCGGCAAATACATGTTCAGCGGTGGTGGCGGCAACGCCGGTCCGGGCGACAACGCGCCTGCTGCCGGCACCGAACCCGCCCCGGCCGACCAACCTACGGAAACACCGACCCCATGAAGACCCATTCCAAGACTCCCCTGCTGCAGCGCGCGCTGCTTCCCGTGATGCTGGCCTCGGCGCTGTTTGGCGCCACGCCGATGCTCGCCGTGGCGCAGACCGCGCCCGCGCAGGCGGCGCCGAGTTCGGCCAGCCAGGTCGTGCTGGTCAACAGTTCGCGCATCATCAGCAACCTGGAAAAGCGCCGCACCGAGTTCAAGGGCAACCCGAGCGTGCTGCGCCAGTACGTGGCCAGCGAGTTCAACAATCTGTTTGATCGCGACTACGCCGCGCGCCTGGTACTGGGCGTGCACGGCCGCGGCGCCGCCGATGCCGACGTCAAGGCATTCGCCGATGCGCTCAGCGACAGCCTGATGACCCGCTACGGTTCGGCCCTGCTCGACTTCAACACCCAGCTCAAGGTGCGGGTGAAGTCGGAATCGGCGCTGCCGGGTGGCCGCGGCGTCAAGGTCGCCAGCGAAATGCAGCGCCCGGATGGCGAGCCGATTCCGGTCGACTACCTGCTGCGCCAGGTGGGCGGCCAGTGGAAGGTGTTCGACGTGATGGTGGAAGGCGTGTCCTTCGTGCAGACCTTCAAGACCCAGTTCGACGCGCCGCTGCGACAGAAGTCGATCAGCCAGGTCGCGGCCGATCTGCGCGCCGGCCGCACCCAGACCAATGCCAGCGGCAAGTAGGGCCAGCGTCAACCGCGAAGGCGACGCCCTGCGTTTCGAGGGCGCGCTGGATCGCGCCGCCGCCGTGGCCTTGTGGCCGCAGCTGGCTGGCGCGACGGCGGTGCAACGCATTGTCCTGACCAATGTCACTACCGTCGACAGCGCCGGACTGGCACTGTTGGCCGAACTCGCCGCGCGCCTGCGCGCCGGCGGCACCGCGCCCCGCTTCGAAGGCCAGCCCGCTGGCTTTGCGGAGTTGTGCGCGGCGTATCGCTTGACGCCGGAACTGGAATACCCCGGCTGACCTCCCCCCGCGTCATCCAAGGAATCGGAATGCACCTGTTCCGCCTCAGCACCGTGCTGTTGTTCGCCGCGCTGGCTACCGCCTGCGCGTCGGCGCCGCCCGGTCAAACGACGGCCGTACCCGCCGCCACCCCGGTCGTCGACGGCAGCGTCACTGCGGGCGCCCAGGACGCCGTGCCGGTGCCGCCGGTCGCGGCCGACTCGCCGGTCGACAGCGCAGCCGTCGCCAGCAGCGATGCAGCGGACGGAACGGTCACCGCACCCACCGCCGCCGAAGACGACTTTGCCGCCATCTACGGTGGCGCCAGCGATGCGGTGGCCGACCCCACCCTGCCCGCCGCCGCCGTCTCGCCACACGCGTATGACCCGTGGGAGAAGTTCAACCGCAAGGTGCACACCTTCAACAACGCGGTGGACCGCGCGGTCGCGCGTCCGCTGGCGCGGGCGTACACCAACGTGGTGCCGCGGCCGGTGCGGCTGGGCGTGAGCAATTTCTTCGACAACCTGGGCCAGCCGATCACCGCGATCAACCAGCTGCTGCAGGGCCGGCCGAAGGAAGCCGGACAGACCGTGGCGCGTTTCCTGGTCAATTCCACCCTCGGCATTGGCGGCATCTTCGATCCGGCCAGCGATCTCAAGCTGCCACGCCGCAGCGAGGACTTCGGCCAGACCCTGGGTGTCTGGGGCTGGAAAAAATCGCGTTATGTCGAACTGCCGCTGTTCGGCCCGCGCACCGTGCGCGACACCCTGGGCATGAGCGGCGACATGCCGATCGGCGTGGTGCGCCAGATTGAAATGGACAAGGTGCGGATCTTCCTGCAGGGCTTGAACCTGGTGGATACGCGCGCGCAGTTGTTGTCGGTGGACAGCCTGCGCGAAGGCGCGGTCGATGATTACGCGCTGGTGCGCGATTCGTGGATGCAACGCCGCGCGTACCAGATCGAAGGCTCGCGCAAGCAGGACGAGGACAAGGATCTGCCGGACTACCTCAACGACGAGGATCCGGACCCGACGGTGCCGGTGGATGCGATGCCGATGCCGGAGCTGGTGCCGGGCAGCTGAGGCGGTCCCCACCCCAACCCTCCCCCGCAAGCGGGAGAGGGAGCAAAAATCCGCCCTCACCTTTCCCGCTCGCGGGAGAGGGGGCAAAGAAAAACCCGGCCTTGGCCGGGTTTCTTTTTGCCTGCTTGCCTGCGTCGGCGCCGGAGCGCGCGGTTGGGATCAGTCTTTCGATTCGTCTGAGTCCCTCGTCAACGCCGGCGCATCCGCGCTGGGCAGTGATTCCACCTCGCGCAGGCTGCGCTCGATGGCGCGCGTGCGTACGCCGGTCTGATCGATCTGCTTGCTGGCCTGGTCGAGCTTGTTCTTGACCGAGTCCAGCACGTCGGCGAACTTGCCGAACTCGCGCTTGGCGCTGCCGAGGATGTTCCAGACCTCGGCCGAACGCTTTTCGATGGCCAGCGTGCGGAAACCGACCTGCAGGCTGGTGAGCAGGGCCAGCAGCGTGGTCGGCCCGGCCAGGGTGATGCGGTGTTCGCGCTGGATGGCCTCGAACAGGCCCGGGCGGCGCAGCACTTCGGCATACAGGCCCTCGGTGGGCAGGAACATGATCGCGAACTCGGTGGTATGCGGCGCGGCGATGTACTTGCGGATCTCCTTGGCCTGCACGCGGATGGCGCGCTCCAGCGCGTCGCTGTACTGGCGCACGCCTTCCACGTCGGCCTGTTCCTGCGCATCCAGCAGGCGCTCGTAGTCTTCACGCGGGAACTTGGCATCGATCGGCAGCCAGACGGTGCCATCGTCGGAGACGCCGGGGAAGCGCACGGCGAACTCCACCCGCTCACTGCTGCCCGGCACGGTCGCGACGTTGGCGGCGTACTGATCCGGTGCGAATACCTGTTCGAGCAAGCCGGCCAGCTGCACTTCGCCGAACACCCCGCGCGTCTTGACGTTGGTCAGCACGCGCTGCAGGCCGCCCACGTCGGCGGCCAGCTTGGTCATGTCGCCCAGGCCCTGGTGCACCTGCGCCAGCATGCGGGTGACGTTGCCGAAGCTTTCGGTCAGGCGGGTCTCCAGGGTGGCGTGCAGCTTCTCGTCCACGGTCTGCCGCATCTGCTCGAGCTTGGCGGTGTTGTCGGCCTGCAGCTCCTTCAGGCGCGCTTCCAGGGTGGTGCGCATTTCGCCGATGCGCTGCTCGTTGCGCTGGGTCAGCTCGGACAGGCGCTGGCCCAGATTGTCGGCGAAGCGCTGCTGCGACTCGGCCGATTCCAGCCGGCCCTTGCGCGCGTCCTCGGTCAGGCTGTCGCGCAACACATCCAGGCGTTGATCGGTGCGCGTGCCCAGATCGGCCAGGTTGCGGCCGAAGCCGTCGATGCGGGTCTCCTGCTGGCGCGACAGGCCTTCGAGCTGCTCACGCAGTTCGCCGCGGCCTTCGCGGTGCTCGTCGCGCAGTGCGCGCTCAAGCTGCTCGCCCAGCTTGTCGGCCGGGTTGCCGGACGGCTTGCGCAGCAGCATCACCAGCTGCAGGACCACCGCCAGCGCGGCCAGGAAGACGAGGATCAGGAGCAGGGTCTGGGAATTCATGGCGACAGTGTAGCCGTGGCGATCTCAGGGGATGCGGCGGGAACGGTTGCCAGCCGGCGGGGCGGGCCATTAGCCTGCACGCGCGCCGTGGCCACCTCGCCACGGCCTCGTGCCGGCGACACCGGCGCCACCGCCTTCCCAGGATCACCCATGCATAGCTTGCTCCGGCGCAAATCCATCGATCAGGTCACCGTGCATGAGGAAGGCCGACGGCTGGTTCCCACCCTGTCCTGGCCGCACCTGGTGGCGCTGGGTATCGGCGCCATCGTCGGCACCGGCATCTACACGCTGATTGGCGTGGGCGCGGACAAGGCCGGGCCGGCCGTGCTGCTGTCGTTCGTGATTGCCGGGATGATCTGCGCCTGCGCCGCGCTGGCCTATGCCGAAATGTCGACGATGATGCCGGCGGCCGGCAGCGCCTACACCTACAGCTACGCAGTGCTCGGCGAATCGATCGCCTGGATCGTCGGCTGGAGCCTGATCCTGGAATATTCGCTGGTGGTCAGCACGGTGGCGGTGGGCTGGTCGGGCTACTTCGTCGGCTTCCTGCAATGGATCTCGCAGAACACCGGGGTGGACGTGACCTTGCCGCAGGCGCTGGCCGCCGGCCCGCATGCCGGTGGCGTGCTCAACCTGCCGGCGATTGTCATCACCTTCCTGGTCGCTGGCGCGCTGATGGCCGGCACCCGCGAGAGCGCCACCATCAACGCGGTGCTGGTGGTGTTCAAGCTGATTGCGCTGGGCGTGTTCATCGCGGTGGCGTTGCCGGCGTTCGATTCGAACAACCTGCATCCCTTCATGCCCTACGGCTTCCCCAAATCGCTGAGCGCCGACGGTGTCGAGCGTGGCGTGATGGCGGCGGCGGCGATCATCTTCTTCGCCTTCTACGGCTTCGACGCGATCTCCACCGCTGCCGAGGAAACCAAGAATCCCGGGCGCAACCTGTCCATCGGCATCGTCGGTTCGATGGTCGGCTGCACGCTGATCTATCTGGTGGTGGCGCTGGCGGCCGTCGGTGCGATGAGCTACACGGTGTTCGGCAAGAGCGCCGAGCCGCTGGCGCTGATCATGCGCGAACTCGGCCAACCTACCGCCGCCTTCATCATCGGCATCGTGGCGGTCATCGCCTTGCCGACCGTGCTGCTGGCGTTCTTCTATGGCCAGAGCCGGATCTTCTTCGTGATGTCGCGCGACGGCCTGCTGCCGCGCGGCCTGTCCAAGGTCAATGCGCGCACTGGCACGCCGGTGGCCATCACCGTGTTCACCGCCATTCTGGTGGCCGCACTGGCCGGCGTGGCGCGGCTGGATGAAATCGCCGCGCTGGCCAATGCCGGCACGCTGGCGGCGTTCGTGGCGGTGTCGGTGTGCCTGCTGGTGCTGCGCGTGCGCGACCCGTCGCGGCCGCGCGTGTTCCGCACACCGCTGGCCTGGGTGGTGGGACCGCTGGCGATCGGCGGCTGCCTGTATCTGTTCTGGAGCCTGCCGCACAAGACGCAGCTGTGGTTCCTGGCCTGGAACGTGGTGGGTGTGCTGGTGTATTTCCTCTACAGCCGCCGCAACAGCGTATTGGCCAGGAACTAACCCATACGCCCCCGTCTGTCATGGTGATCGTCCTGTCCGGGCTTCAATCGCCGGCCCATGCGCACTAAGATGCCGCGCAGACATACACAAGGTAGACGACGTTGATCATCCAGCCCAAGGTTCGCGGCTTCATCTGCACCACCACGCATCCGCTCGGTTGCGAGCTCAACGTGCGCGATCAGATCGCCGCCACCCGCGCACAAGGCGTTCGCACTGACGGACCGAAGAAGGTGCTGGTGATTGGCGCATCCAGCGGCTACGGCCTGGCCGCGCGCATCAGCGCGGCGTTCGGCTTTGGTGCGGACACGCTGGGCGTGTTCTTCGAGAAGCCCGGCACCGACAAGAAGCCGGGCACGGCCGGCTGGTACAACAGCGCCGCGTTCGACAAGTTCGCCAAGGCCGAAGGCCTGTACAGCAAGTCGATCAACGGCGATGCGTTCTCCGACGAAGCACGCGCCAAGGTCATCGAGCTGATCAAGAACGAGATGGGCGGCCAGGTGGATCTGGTCATCTACTCGCTGGCCTCGCCGGTGCGCAAGCTGCCGGGCACGGGCGAAGTGAAGCGCTCGGCGCTCAAGCCACTCGGCAAGACCTACACCTCCACGGCGATCGACACCAACAAGGACACCATCGTCCAGGCCTCGATTGAACCGGCCACCGAGCAGGAAGTGGAAGACACCATCGCCGTGATGGGCGGCCAGGACTGGGAGCTGTGGATCAACGCGCTCGACCAGGCCGGCGTGCTCGCGCCCGGTGCGCGCACGGTGGCCTTCAGCTACATCGGTACCGAGATCACCTGGCCGATTTACTGGCACGGTGCGCTGGGCAAGGCCAAGGTGGATCTGGACCACACCGCGCAGCGGCTGGACAAGCGCCTGGGCGAAAGTGGCGGCAGCGCCAACGTGGCGGTGCTCAAGTCGGTGGTGACCCAGGCCAGCTCGGCGATTCCGGTGATGCCGCTGTATATCTCCATGGTCTTCAAGATCATGAAAGAGAAGGGCCTGCACGAAGGCACCATCGAGCAACTCAATCGCCTGTTCCGCGAGCGCATGTACCGCGAAGACGGCAAGCCGGGCGAGACTGATGACGAACACCGCCTGCGCCTGGACGACTGGGAACTGCGCCCGGATGTGCAGGACACCTGCAAGCAGTTGTGGCCGCAGGTCAGCACGGAGAACCTGTTCGAGCTCACCGACTACGCCGGCTACAAGCACGAGTTCCTCAAGCTGTTCGGCTTCGAGCGCGATGACGTGGACTACAACGCCGACGTCAATCCGGAAGTGGACTTCGATGTGATCGAGCTGTCGCCGGAGAGTTGAGCCAGCACGCTTACGTGTGAAAAAGGCGACCCAGGGTCGCCTTTTTCATTGCAGGTCCAGCGGGGAGAACTGCCGTGGCCGTCCTCAATCCAGCACGCGGCAGAACACCGCCTTGAGATAGCGCGATTCCTGCACGTGCGCCATGAACGGATGGTCCGGGCCGGCGCCGGACACCTTGAGGATCTGGATCGTGCGCCCTGAGAAGTAGGCCGCGCGGCGCAGCATGTCCAGGAACTGTTCCTCGCTGACCAGGCCGGTGCAGGAGAAGGTGGCCAGCAGGCCACCGGGCTTGACCACGCCCAGCGCGAGCTTGTTCATGTCCAGGTATTTCTTGAGCGCGTTGATCACCTGCTCGCGATCGCGGGTCATCTTGGCCGGATCCAGGATCACCACGTCGTACTGATCGCCGCGGTTGGCGGCATCGCGCAGGTACGGAAAGATGTCCGCCTGGACGAACTTCGGCTTGACCTCGTTCAGGCGCGCATTGCCCTTGGCGATCTCGATCACGTCTTCGTCGATGTCCACGCCCACCACTTCGCTGGCGCCGCGCGCGGCCGCGTACACCGCAAAGCCGCCAGTGTTGCAGCACAGATCGAGCACGCGCTTGTCCTGGCACTGGTGCGAGAGCCACTCGCGGTTCTCGCGCTGATCGGCGAAGAAGCCGGTCTTGTGCGCGCCGGCCGGATCGGCGCGGAACTTGATGCCGTTCTCGCTAATGACCGAGGGTGGCACCGGATCCGGCGCGCGGAAGTCGAAGCTTTCCTGCTTCTGGATGTGCTCTTCGGCAAAGCTGTAGAAGCGTGCGCCGGGGAACTGCTCCAGCAGGGCCTCGTAGATCCACTCGCGGTGGCGGAACATGCCGGCGCTGAAGAACTCCACCACCAGCAGATCGCCATAGCGATCCACCACCAGCCCGGACAGGCCGTCGCCTTCGGCATGGACCACGCGCCAGGCGTTGGTGATGCCGTCCAGCTTGAGCAGGTCGCGGCGCAGCGAAACGGCCTCGGCAATCTTGCGCGAGAACCAGCCGGCGTCGACCGGCACCTCCGGATGCGTCTCCAGGATGCGCACCGCGATCCGCGAATGGCCGTTGTAGAAGCCGCGGCCAATCCACTCGCCGTCCACGCCGACGACCTCGACAATGCTGCCGGGCTTGGGTTTCTGGGCGGGCTTCTCCACCAGTTTCTGGAAAATCCACGGGTGGCTGGAGCGCCAGGCGTTCTTCAGGCGGACAACGGGGTTTTGACTGTTCATGCCGCACATTTTACCCGCCACGGTTGACCGCGACCGCCATGACCGGGAGAATCGCCGGCAGAAGGGGAGTAGCTCCCAAGCGTGAAGGCCGTCAATTCGAGCGTAATGCTCCGGTCCCACGGCAATCGTCCCGGACGGTTGTGAGCGAGACCTTCGCCGTTTTGGCGAAGGTCTGTCCGGAATCCCCTCGATTCCCTGCTTGACCGTCCCTGCGGCCCACCCTTCACCTGTCTGGGAATCGCAATGGAATCTATCGGTAATCCGTGGTTATGGGCTGGCTTTGCCGGCGTGGTCCTGGTGGCCCTGCTGGCCGACCTGGTGCTGATGCGCCACGGTGGCGCGCACAAGGTCACCTTCAAGGAAGCGCTGTGGTGGAGCCTGGGCTGGATAGCCCTGGCGCTGCTCTTCAACGGCGGCCTGTGGTGGTACCTGCATGAGACCGCTGGCGCGGCGATGGCCAACAAGGTCGGCCTGGAATTCCTGACCGGCTATCTGGTCGAGAAGTCGCTGGCGGTGGACAACATCTTCGTGTTCCTGATGGTGATGAGCTACTTCGCCGTTCCGGAAGAGCAGCGCCAGCGTGTGCTGGTGATTGGCGTGCTGGGCGCGATCGTGTTGCGCGGCATCCTGATCTTTGCCGGCGCCGCGCTGCTGGCCAAATTCCATTGGCTGCTCTACGTGTTTGGCGCGTTCCTGCTGCTGACCGGCATCAAGATGTGGTTTGCCGCCGGCAAGGAGCCGGACCTGGAGAAGAACCCGGTGCTGCGCTGGATGCGCAACCATCTGCGCCTGACGCCCGACTATCACGGTGCGGATCTGAGCGTGCGTCGCGACGGCGTGCGCTGGTATACGCCGCTGTTCGTGGTGCTGGTGCTGATTGGCGTGACCGACGTGATCTTCGCGGTGGACAGCATCCCGGCGATCTTCGCGATCACCTCGGACCCGTTCATCGTGCTGACCTCAAACGTGTTCGCGGTGCTGGGCCTGCGCGCGATGTTCTTCCTGCTGGCCGGCATGGCCGATCGTTTCCATCTGCTGCCCTACGGCCTGGCGATCGTGCTGGCTTTCATCGGCAGCAAGATGTTGCTGATCGACGTCTACAAGATTCCCGTGCTGTGGTCGCTGGCCGGCGTGGCGATGATCCTGGGCGTGACCATCGCGCTGAGCCTGGCGCGCCCGGCCAAGGCCGCCCACGGCGGCTGAGCCGGCGGACCGTCCCGCCTGCGGGATGCTCCGTCCAGGTCGCCGCGCCCTTGCAATCGCCAGGGCGCGGCGCCATGGATTTCGCATGGACCTTCATCATCCCGATCATCCGGCCTTCGATGCCGAACACCAGCGGCGGCATGACCGCCGCCGTCTGCTCCGGGGCTTGAACCTGAGCCTGGCGTTCGTGTTGTTGCTGGTCATCGTCTACTCGGCGCAGTCCAGCTTCGACTGGTCGCCGTTTGCCATTGCACCGCTGCAGGCCTCGGGGCTGCTCGGCATCCTGACCGCGCCGCTGCTGCATGGCTCGGTGGAACACATCGCCGCCAATGCCACCGCGCTGCTCATCCTGGGCACGCTCGCAGGCAGCGTGTATCCGCGTGCGACCTTGTGGGCGGTGCCGGTGGTGTGGCTGGGCGCGGGATTGGGACCGTGGTTGCTCGGCGATCCGGGCACCCATCATCTGGGCGCCAGCGGGCTGACCCATGGACTGATGTTCATGATCTTCATGCTCGGACTGTTGCGGCGTGATCGCGCGGCGATCGCGGCCGGGATGATCGCGTTCCTGTTCTATGGCGGCATGATCCTCAGCGTGTTGCCGCAGGAGGCCGGCGTGTCGTGGCAGGCGCACATGGGCGGTGCGGTAGGTGGGCTGATCGCGGCGATTCTGTTCCGCAAGCTGGATCCGCCCTTGCCGCGCAAGCGCTACAGCTGGGAAGAAGAAGAAGACGTGGAGATCTCGCGCTTGCATGACGAGTTGAAACCGCCTGCGCCGCGCGAGGTGCCGGTGTTGTGGGTACGACCGCAGGACAGCGATGGTTCGCGCGGCGTGGTGTTGCGGTTTCCGCCACCGCGTGATCCGCCGGGCTGAGCCCGCTACAGCTTCGCGCAATGGGGTTTTTCTTGCTTCGGGGCTGAAGCCCCTCCTACAGTGCCCCTTCCCCTGGAAGGAGCTTGGCATGCGCAAGGCTTGGCAAGGTGTGGGCGCGATGGCGCTGGTGATGATGCTGGCCGCAACGGCGGGTAGCGCAATCGCGGCAGAGCCCGCCGCGCCGCAGGATTACCGCATCATCGGCTATGTCGCCGACGGGCCGACCCTGCCCGCGATCAGCGCCGGCAAACTGGACGTGATCAATTTTGCGTTCGCCCACGTCAACGCCGCGCACGAAGTGTTCCTTCCGCACGAGATGGCGACCGCGTCGCTGGCCGGGCTGGTCAAGCTGCGCGACGACAATCCCCAACTGAAAATCCTGTTGTCCGTGGGCGGCTGGGGCGCGGGCAATTTTTCCGAAGCGGCCGCCAGCGAGACGGCGCGCGCGCGTTTCGCCGACACCGCGGTGGAGCTGGTGCGCCGGCATGATCTGGATGGACTGGATATCGACTGGGAGTATCCCGGCCATCCCGGTCCCGGCATCAGCCACAGCCCGGCCGACAAGCACAACTTCACGCTGATGCTGGAAGCCGTACGCGCGAAGCTGGATGCGCTGGAGCAGGTCAATCCCGGCCGCGAATACCTGCTGACCATTGCCGCCGCCGATGGTGAGGCCGCGCGTGGCCTGGAGATCAAGCGCATCGCGGAGATCCTGGACTGGATCAACCTGATGACCTACGACTTCTACGGCAGCCTGACCGCGACCACCGGCCATCACGCCGGCCTGCATCGATCCGCCGTCGCGCCTGCCGGCAGCCGCACCACTGAACAGGCCGTCGACGAGTTTCTCGCGGCCGGCGCACCGCCCCGCAAGATCAACATCGGCGCGGCGTTCTACGGGCGCACGTTTGCCGATGTGGGCGCTGCGCACGATGGCCTGCAGCAGGCGTTCGGAGGCGATGGCGGCTTTGTGGCATGGCAGGAGATCGCCGACAACCATCTGGACCGCAACGGCTTCCAGCGCCACTGGGATGAGCAGGCGCAGGCAGCATGGCTGTGGAATCCAAGCACGCGGCGGATGATCAGTTACGAAGATCCTCAGGCCCTGCGCGCCAAGGCGGCGTTCGTGCGTGAGCGCGGCCTGGGCGGGATCATGTACTGGGAGCAGCGGCAGGATCCGAAGGAGCAGCTGCTGGATGTGCTGGTGGAAGGATTGAAGTAAAGAAAAACGGCGAGCCTGGGCTCGCCGTTTTCTGTTTCTGCAGCTCGCTTGCGCGTGCTCAGAACTTCATCGTGAACTCGGCGCCCACCGAGCGCGGCTCGTTGATGAAGCCGGTCAGGTTGTTGAAGTCGATGCCACCGACGATGCGGGTCTGGTCGGTGATGTTGCGCCCGAACAGGGCCACTTCGTAGTCACCGTAGTTCCAGCCGTAGCCGATGCGCAGGCCACCTTCCAGCGAGGACTTGCCGGTGAATTCCACCGACTCGTACAGGAAGAAGTTGACCTCGCTGCGGTAGGCCCAGTCGGTGTAGAAGTACAGCTCGTTGCCCTCGCCCATCGGGATGCTGTAACGCGCGGTCAGGTTGTGCACCCACTCCGGCGCTTGCGGCAGCGAGTTGCCGTTGATGCGGGCGAAGCCATCGACGATCGGATCGGTCACGGTGCAACCACCGCCGCATGGCGCAACGCCCAGGTCGGCGTCCTTGATCTCGGTGTCGTTGTAGCTGCTGCCCAGGGTCACCAGCAGGTTGTCGATGACATAGGCTTCCAGATCCAGCTCGAAGCCCTGGCCACGGGTCTTGTCGGCGTTGAGGAGCGTGGCGATGTTGGCGCCGCCGCCGACCGCGATGATCTGCTGGTCTTCCACGTCGTAACGGAACACGGTGAAGCCCAGGCGCGCGCGCTTGTCCCACAGATCCGCCTTGACGCCGGCTTCGTAGGAGATGACCGTTTCCGAATCGGCGGTCGACACGCCACCATTGGGGGCGGCGGCGTTGGCGAACAGCAGGCGACCCTGCACCGACGGGGCGCGGAAGCCGGTAGCCACGCGGGCGAACAGGTTGATGTCGTCATTGGCGGCGTAGACTGCGCTCAGATCCCAGCTGACATTGTCCTTGTCGGTGTTGACCGTGTACGGGCCGCCCACCGGCGCGCCGAACGGGGCGCCTTCCAGCACGCTGGCGCTGAAGTCCTTCTCGTCCTGGGTGTAGCGCACGCCGCCACGCAGCTTGAGCTTGTCGGTAGCCTGGTATTCGCCGGAGGCGAACACCGCCCACGCATCGTTCTTCTGGGTCTGGATCGCATGGCCGGCCTGCGGATTGCCGTTGCTCAGCGAGTCGTAGTTGAAGCTGTCGATGGTGATGTCTTCCTTGTAGAAGAACAGCCCCGCCTGCCAGTTGAACGCGCCCTGGTAGTCCGACTCGATGCGGAATTCCTGGGTGATCTGCTTGTGATCCGGCAGGCCGTCGGCCGATTCGGAAGCAAACGGAATCACGCCCGGGCCGGAGACCGGCAGGAACACGGCGCCGTAGCCACCGTCGATGTCGCCGCGGTTGAGCGACTCGGCGGTTTCATAGCCGGTAATCGAATACAGGTTGTAGTCGCCCAGATCCCAACGCAGGCGCGCGCTGCCGCCCCAAGTGTCGAGTTCGGAGAAGTTGACGCCGTCGGTGCTGACCTTGTCCTTGTCGAAGCCGGGCACGAAGTTGTTGGTGCCCTTCTGGATGATGTTGGCGCGGAACAGGCGCGCGGTGCCGTTGAGGTGGCGCTTGTGCAGGTTGAACAGCGCTTCGAACGCGTCGCCTTCGTACAGGAACTGCACGCGGGCGGCGGTTTCGTCATAGCCTTCGGCGCCGCGATCCGGGCCCGGCTCGTAGGTGTTGGTGACCCAGTCTTCCTTGCGCTGGTACAGCGCCGACACGCGCGCGGACCAGCGCTCGCTCAACGGACCGCCAATGGCGCCTTCGAAGTTGTACATGTCGTCGGTGCCGTACGAGAGCTGGGCGTAGCCGTCCAGTTCGCGGGTCGGCTTGGCCGATTCGAACTTGACCACGCCAGCCGGGGTATTGCGGCCGAACAGGGTGCCCTGCGGGCCGCGCAGCACTTCGATGCGCTCCAGGTCGAACACCGGGAAGCCCTTCAGAAGCGGGCTTTCCTGGACCACTTCGTCATAGATCAGCGAGACCGGCTGCGAGGCGTTGAGATCGAAGTCGGTATTGCCCAGGCCACGGATGTAGAAACGCGGGAAGGCGCGGCCGTAGGAGGATTCGATGTTGAGGCTGGGCACGCGTGCGGACAGGAAGCGCACGTCGTTGCCACCGGAACCCAGCACGTCAAGCTTCTCGCCGCTGACGCTGGAAATGGAGACCGGCACGTCCTGGATGTTCTCGACCTTGCGCTGCGCGGTCACCTGCACGGCGTCCAGGGTCGAAGCTTGGGGCGTGGTGGCGGGCGGTGCAGCGTCCTGGGCCAGGACGGGGCCGAACGGCAACAGGGCGGCGATGGCGAACGCAAGACGATGCGGTCGCGCGGCAAGGCGGGACTGGGACATGGCGGTGGCTTTTCCGGAGGGTGGTCGGAGGCGGCAGGCTGGCCGCATTGTTAATGTTGCATTACAGCAACCCACCCCGGCAATGGCCGGAAGTCCTGATCGTTACAACCGTAATCGTGATGTTGCCAATTCAGTTTCATAAGCCGGGCACGGCCGTACGCCAGAGGCCGCGCGGGTATGTTCCGCGGCCTTGGCCGCCCTCGCCTTCCCTGCTTCCCAGCCCTTCCCCCGCGAGCGGGGAACGTGCCCTCTTTCCTTCCCCCGCGAGCGGGGGAAGTTGCCCGAACGGCGGATGGGGGGCAGACGCGCGCGCCATGCCGGACGACAACCGCGCTTGTCTGAATCAACGAAACGACCAGCCACCTGCCCGCCGCCGCCCGCGTAATGCCCGCGTTATGCTGCGCGGCCTCACATTCCTGCGCGCCCCGATGAAACGCCGACCTCTGTTGCTGCTGCTGCCGCTGGCCCTGCTCGCCGCGTGTGGCGACAACGCGAAGCCGACAACGCCTGCCGCCACCGTGGTGGCACCGCCGGTGACCGCTGCGCCGCTGCCGAAGATCAAGGTGGGCATTGCCCTGGGCGGCGGCGCTGCCAAGGGCTTCGCGCATATCGGCGTGATCAAGATGCTGGAAGCCAACGGCATCCAGCCGGTGGTGGTGTCCGGCACCAGCGCCGGCAGCGTGGTCGGCGCGCTGTACGCCAGCGGCATGGACGCGTTCCAGATGCAGCGCGTGGCGTTTGATCTGGATGAGTCGCGGATCCGCGATGTGCGCCTGTTCTCCGGTGGCCTGGTGCAGGGTCTGGCCTTGCAGGATTACGTCAACGAGCAGGTGGGCAAGCGACCGATCCAGGATTTGAAGAAACCCTTGGCGGTGGTGGCCACCCAGCTGGAAACCGGCGAGCGCGCGGTGTTCGTGCGCGGCAATACCGGCCAGGCGGTGCGCGCCTCCAGCAGCATTCCCGGCGTGTTCGAACCGGTGACGATCGGCAAGGCGACCTACGTGGATGGCGGCGTGGTCAGCCCGGTGCCGGTGGACGCGGCGCGCCAGCTGGGCGCGGACTTCGTCATTGCGGTGGATATATCCAGCAAGGCGCCGGGTACGCGCCCGGGCAACATGCTGGGCATCGTCAACCAATCCATCAGCATCATGGGTCAGAAGCTGGGCGAGCAGGAGCTGGCGCGCGCCGACGTGGTGATCCGGCCCAAGGTCAACGAGATTGGCGCGGCCGATTTCGCGCAGAAGAACAACGCGATCCTGGAAGGCGAACGCGCCGCGCTGGCGGCGCTGCCGCAGATCCGCGCGCGCCTGGAGCTGCTGCAGAAAAACCGCCTGGCCGCGCAGGCCGCGCGCAAGGCCCCGCTCGCGCCCCCTCCCCCGCCGCCCTGCGACGACAGCAAGTTCCGTCTGGGCAAACTGTGGGGATCGGACAAATGCGAAGACAAGGCGACCGTGCAGTAACGGCGGCCTGAGAATCAGCCCAGCGCGCGGATGGCGCGCGGAATGGACAAGGCCAGGACCAGCGCCGACACACCGAATCGCCAGAGCGCGCCGACCAGATCCACGCCGTCGGCCAGCCACCACAGCGCGGTGGCTGCGGCCAGCGCGACCGAAACAAAGGTGACCATGGCTATGGCATTCATTGCCAGGCTGAAGCGTCGCTCGCTTGCCGTGGTCGGCACGCGCGCCTGACGTGGATCGCGAACGCGCTGGATCAGTTGCAGCACCGCCCAAGGCGCCAGCACGGTGGCCACCAGCACGCGCACCGAGCCGTACGCGCAGACCAGCGCGGTCAGCAGCAACACCGACCCCATCCACGCCGCACCGTGCAGCTGCGGCGCCGCCGCCTTGGCGGCCCACGCGCCCGCCATCAAGGTCAACACGGCCTGCCCCAGCAGCAGGAAAAGATCGGTGCGCGCCTGCTGCGCGGCCGCTTCGCTGCGCGATTCAACGGTAGGCGGAATCATGCCGAGGCCCCTGCCCTGACACGGCGACCGGCAATGGCGGCGCTCAGGTTGGCACGCGCACGTTGTTCCAGCGCATCGTGGAAAAGCGCGGTGCTGTAGAGACGCGGGCGATCCAGGAACGATGACAGGATGGCGCGGCGCTTGCGCTTGAACAGCCAGCCGGGCACGAAGGCGTATTCGCGCCGGATTTGATCTTCGTATTCCGCGAAGCGCTCGGCGTCGGCGCCGAGGATCGACAAATCGATATCAATCAGCAATTGCTCGTCCTGGCCGGACGGGATGGCGGTATGGCGGGTGGCCATGATCAGTGCATGCACGCGATCGGCCGCGGCCGCTTCCACATCGGCGCCACGCAGCACCTCGCGCGCCCAGTCGGCGCTGCGCTGCTCGTTGTCGGCGGCGCGGACTTCATAGATGGCATCGTGAAACCACAGGGCCATCTCCACTTCATGCGGATGCGCCGCTGCAGCGCGGACATGCTCGAAATGAGTGAGGCATTCCTGGAGGTGCTGCAGCGTGTGGTAATGCCGCTGCGGCTCGACGTAGCAATGCAGCAGCTGGGCAAACCAGGCACGACCGTCACCGCTGGCGGCCAGACCATGCCAGGCGCGGTTCCAGGAAGGCAGCAGGGAGTGGTCCATGCCGGCAGTGTACGCCGGCCGCTGCACGCCACCTGCACGTCGGTCACCGGCTGTCCGCGCTGCCCTGCCCTGTCGTTTTCAGCTATGCGCCAGCAGCAGCACGTAGTCGTCGGGATCGTGCAGGCGGAACTCGCCCTGCGGGCAATAGAACGGAAACCGCAGCGGCCCGACCGGCAGGCCTGCGGCAGCCAGTTCGGCGTGGGTCGCTTTGACGTCTTCGAAGTAGAGGTAGAACAGCACCGCTTGCTGACCCGCGTCGATGGGACCACTGGACTGACCCAACATCAGCTGGCCGTGCCCGCCTTCGAGCCAGGCCCAGATGGGCTGGGTGGTGCCGGGTTCGGCATGGGTCTTCTGCAGGACGAAGCCCAGCTTTTCGTAGAAGGCGATTGAACGCGCAACGTCCTGCACGTGGACGAAGGGAACCAGGTTACGCAAGCCAGCCGTCATGTCGGGGATCTCCGGGTCGCGACTGATGATGGACCGATCCGGCCCGCCGCGCAGCTTAGGACCGCGGCAGCGGCCAACCGGCAAAGCCCTTGACCGTGCGCAGCACAAAACTGGAGTTGACGTCGGCCACGCCACTGGAGTTGAGCAGGCGATCGAGCAGGAAGCGCGAGAAATGCTCCAGGTCGCGCACCACCACATGCAGCAGGTAGTCCATGTCGCCGGTCAGCGCGTGGCAGGTGACCACTTCTTCCCAGGCCTGCATGTTCTCGGCGAAGCGGTCGATGCTGTCGGGGCCATGCTTTTCCAGCTGCACGCGTACGAACGCCTGCAGACCCAGCCCCACCGCCTGCGGGCTGACCCGCGCCGCATAGCCATCGATGACGCCGGCCGATTCCAACCGCTGGATGCGGCGCAGGCAGGCCGAGGGCGACAGGTTCACCTGTGCGGCGATGTCCGAATTGGCGGCGCGGCCCTGGGTCTGCAGCAGCGCCAGCAGGCGCAGGTCGATTCGGTCCAGCGGGGTCGATTCCATGGTTTGTTGCCTCGCAGCACGCAGTCACGCAATAGTATTGCGTGAAATCTCATTTGTCGCGCAACTTTGCAAGCCTATTGCGTGCCTGCGGGGCTAGCATGGTTTGTCCTTTGGAGCCCCGCCATGAACGAACCGCGCCGCGTCGAACGCCAGCAGACCGACAAGGGCTACGTGCCGGTCTATACGACGGCGATCATCGAGCAGCCGGCCGATTACCCGGCCGCCGACCACGACACCTGGGGCAAGCTCTACGAGCGCCAGCGGGAGCTGCTGGTCGGGCGCGCCAGCGACGAATTCCTGCAGGCGCAGGACGCGATGGGCATGAGCCCGGATCGGATTCCGCGCTTCAGCGAGCTCAATGAAATCCTCGGCAGGACGACCGGCTGGACCATCATCGGCGTGGAAGGCCTGCTGCCGGAACTGGATTTCTTCGAGCACCTGGCCAACCGCCGCTTCCCGGTCAGTTGGTGGATTCGCCGCCCGGATCAGATCGACTACATCGCCGAACCGGATCTCTTCCACGATCTGTTTGGCCATGTGCCGCTGCTGATGAACCCCGTGTTTGCCGACTACATGCAGGCCTACGGCGCAGGAGGCGTGAAGGCGCATGCCATCGATCCGCAGGCGCTGGTGCATTTGACCCGCCTGTACTGGTACACGGTGGAATTTGGCCTGATCAACACGCCGCAGGGCCTGCGCATCTACGGTGCGGGCATCGTCTCGTCCAAGGGCGAATCGCTGTATTCGCTGGAAGATGACGCCCCCAACCGGATCGGCTTTGATCTGGAGCGCATCATGCGCACGCGCTATCGCATCGACACCTATCAGAAGACCTACTTCGTCATCGACAGCTTTGAACAGCTGATGCAATCCACCGCGCCCGACTTCACCCCGATCTATGCGCGCCTGCATGCGCGCCTGCATGCGCAGGACGCCATTCCGGCTGGCGAGGTGCAGGGCACGGATCATGTCTTCCATCGCGGCTCGGGCGAAGGTTGGGCCACCGACGGCGACGTCTGAAGCATCGGCTTCATCGAGTGCGCGCGGATTCTTGCCTAGAATCCGTGCATGACCCGCTCGCCCCGCGCCTTGTTGGCGCTCGCCATCGCCGCCGCCGTTCCGGCCCAGGCGCAACAAACTCCCTCCACCTTGCCGCGTGTCACCGTTGAAGCCGCGCGTTTGCAAGGGGTATCGGCATTCGATACGCCGGCATCGCTGGATCGCGTGGATCTGCGCGCCGCCAACGCCTCGCCCGGAGTGAACCTGTCCGAACGACTGGCCGGCATGCCCGGCCTGTTGGCGCGTGATCGCCAGAACTATGCGCAGGACACCCAGCTCTCCATCCGCGGCTTCGGCGCCCGCGCCACGTTTGGCGTGCGCGGCGTGCGGCTGTACGCCGATGGCGTGCCGGCGACCATGCCGGACGGGCAGGGCCAGCTCTCGCATTTCAACCTGATGGGGGGCGACCGCGTGGAAGTGCTGCGCGGCCCGTTCTCGGCGCTGTACGGCAATTCGTCCGGCGGCGTGCTGCAGTTCTTCAGCGCCGATGGCGCCAGCCCGGATGAAGTGGACGTGCGCGCCGGCGCCGGCAGCCACGGCAGCCGCAGTCTGGGCGCGCGCTGGCTGGGTCGCCAGGGCAGGGTGGATTACAACCTCGCCGCCAGCGTGTTCGATACGGACGGCTATCGCGAACACAGCGCGGCGCGGCGCGAATCGTTCAACGGCAAGCTCGGGGTGAGCCTGGGCGAGCAGGGTCGCCTGCAGCTGGTGGGCAATCATGTGAACTTGCCGGATGCGCAGGACCCGCTCGGCTTGAGCCGTGCGCAGTGGCAGGCCGATCCGCGCCAGGCCACCGGGGTGGCCCTGCAGTTCAACACGCGCAAGTCGGTACGCCAGGATCAACTCGGGCTGGTGCTGGATCTTCCCGTTGCGCAGCGCCAGAAGGTGCACGCCGTGGCCTACGGCGGCCAGCGTGAGGTGCGCCAGTACCTGGCGCTGCCGGTCGCGGCGCAGGCCAATCCGTTGAACAGTGGCGGCGTGATCGATCTGGCCAACGACTATGGCGGGCTGGATGCGCGCTGGTCCTGGCAGGGGCAGTGGGCCGGGCGCGACGTGGAGGCCACTGCAGGCGCCAGCGCGGATCGGCAGATCCAGCAGCGCCGCGGCTACGAGAATTTCGTCGGCGATCAGTTGGGCGTGCAGGGCGCGCTGCGACGCGACGAGCGCAACCGGGTGGAGAATCGCGACTTGTATGCGCAGCTGTGGTGGCAGCTGGCGCCCGCCTGGTCCGTGCTGGTGGGCGCGCGCCGTAGCGCAATCGATTTTGCTTCGGTGGATCACTACGTCCGCGGCGCCAATCCCGATGACAGTGGCAGCGTGCGCTACGCCGAGACCACGCCCGTGGCCGGCGTGATGTTTGCGCCGACCGCAGACTGGCGCGTGTACGCGTCGCTCGGTCGCGGCTTCGAAACACCGACCTTCAACGAAGTGGGCTATCGCGCCGACGGCGGCGCCGGTCTCGCGCTCGATCTGCAGCCGGCGATCAGCCGGCATGCGGAGCTGGGCAGCAAGTGGCGCGGCGATCAGTGGGAATGGGATCTGGCGCTGTTCCGTGCCGATACCGATGACGAGCTGTCGGTGGCCAGCAACCTGGGCGGGCGCAGTACGTATCGCAATGTCGGACAGGCACGCCGGCAAGGCATTGAGACGGCCGTGAACCTGTCGTTCGGCCAGGACTGGCAATGGCAGCTGGCTTACACGTGGCTGCAGGCCGAGTTCCGCGATGGCTTCCTGACCTGTGCACGCAGCGGCTGCGCCACGCCCGACACGCCGGTGGCCGCGGGCGCGCGCATACCTGGCACCGCGCGACATCAGTTCTTCAGCCGACTGGCCTGGCAGCCCGCGGTCTGGTCAGCGGCGGCGGAAGTCATTGCGATCGGCGATGTGTCGGTCAACGATATCGGCAGCGAGTCGGCGCCAGGCTACGCGCTGGTCAATCTCGAAGCTGGCCGGCGCTGGCAGTGGGGCGCATCTTCACTACGAGCCTTTGCCCGCGTGGACAATGCGCTGGATCGCGATTACGTGGGCTCGGTGATCGTCAACGAAGGCAATGCGCGTTACTACGAGCCCGGCCCCGACCGCAGCGTCTGGCTGGGCCTGGAGTGGCGACGCTAGCCTTGCCCGGGCGGCGGCGCGACCCGTTCGAAGTAGGCCTGCAGGCCGCGCGCGGGATCTTCGTCGAAGGTCTCACCCGGCTCTTCCAGTTGTTCGATGCGGTCCGGACGGAAACTGCGGAAGTCGGCGCGATGGCGACACCAGGCACCCAGTGTCCAGCTGCCGCCCCAGAAGGCCAGGCACAACGGTTCGATATCGCGGCGTGAGGGCTCGCCGGATTGATCCCGGTAGAGCAGCCGCAGCACCCGACGCGCCTCGATGGCTTCATGCAGGCGATCCAGCAGGCCGCTGGACTCGAAGCGGTCCTTGAGTTCCGGCGCGTAGATGCGCGTCCGCTCGGCGCGCGCCTGCAGTTCGGGCGGTAGCACGGCCTGGATCTTCAGCAGGGCCGAGCGCGCGCCTGCCGCCAGGCGCTGGCCACCAAACGCACGCACGAAGCGCGTGCCCACCACCAGCGATTCGAGTTCGTCGGCGTTGAACATCAGCGGCGGGATATCCGCACCCTTGCGCAGCAGGTAGCCGACGCCCGCCTCGCCCTCGATCGGCACGCCGGACAATTGCAGGTCGGCGACGTCGCGATAGACCGTGCGCAGCGAGACGGCAAGCGTCTCGGCCAGGGTCCGGGCGGGCAGGGCAGTGCGGCGTCCACGCAGGGCATGGATGATCAGGAAGAGGCGGTCGGCGCGGCGCATGTCGGCATCATCGCGTGTCGACGGCGCTGCGTGCAAAGACGGTCCATGTCAGCGTCCCAGTCGCGAAAGCGAGGTGGGGGCCAGCCGCAGCAGCTCGTGCCGGCGCGGTTGCGAACCAATGTGCCAACTCGCCTGCAGCTGGCGGTCGCAGCGCTCGTGGTCGGCTTCGCTGGCAAAGCGCAGCACGCAGGCAAACACGTGCTCGCCTTCGCGCACCGGCAGCGCGGGAAAGTCGTTTGGCGCGTACTCGCTGACCAGCGTGGCTACCACCTGAGCGC
Source organism: Pseudoxanthomonas indica (assembly GCF_900167565.1). Classification (NCBI taxonomy): domain Bacteria; kingdom Pseudomonadati; phylum Pseudomonadota; class Gammaproteobacteria; order Lysobacterales; family Lysobacteraceae; genus Pseudoxanthomonas; species Pseudoxanthomonas indica. The sequence goes on along the minus strand of NZ_FUZV01000001.1, from coordinate 1,990,806 downwards.
GCAGATCCTCCAGCCAGGGGCGTTGCACCTGCTCGAAGTGGCTCAGCCAATCCTCGCCGACCGGTGCGTCGAAGTAATGCAGACCAATGACGATGCGGCTTTCATCGGGCTCGCCGGACTGGCGCAGGGGCAGGGCGATGCCCGATGCGATGTCGGCGCCCGGACGCAGCAGCAGCACGTTGTCGGAATCGATCATGGTGGCGTTGGCGGCGTTGCGGTGCTGCTGCCAGGCGGCGCCTTGATAGAACGCGGCGAGCGATTCGCGGCGATGGTCCATGTCGGCAAAACCGCGCAGCCAGACGAAGCGATCCGGATCGTCCAGATCACGGAACTGCCCCAGCAGGGTCATGCCGGTGGCTTCCTGCGTGTCGATGAACTCGGACTCGAACAGGGAGATGAGCTCATCGCGACGACCGGGATGCAGCGTGTACTGACGCAGCTCGATCACGCCCAGCGCGTGCTGGCTTGTCGCGGCGGCACCGGCCCGCATGCGCGGGGCGACGGCCATGTCCTGAAGTTGCGCGTTCATGCCGCCACCCGGCTGAAATGCATGTGCCAGTTGGTTTCCCAGGTATCGCCACGATCCGTCGAGAAGGCCTGCTCCCAATGCGCGCTGTCGGGCTGGATGTCATGCCAGCGGAAACGCACCTGGACCTCGCGGCCGTGCACGCGATCGCGACCAAAGAACCGGCCCACGCCATGCTCGAAGCGACCGACCACGGGCGGCTCCAGCACGCCGTCTTCGCGATTGGCCCAGTACAGGCTCCATTGACGCTGGTGCGGGTCGTACAGGCGCAGCGTCATGCCGCGATAGCCGCCCGCCCAGTCGGTGACGAACTGCTCCTGGTTGCCGCCGCCGTCGAGCACGGGTCCGCAATCGACCCGGGCCTGGAACTCGTCCCAGTCGGTGCAGCCGACCAGGCGTTCGCGCAGGCGCACGTTATGGACCTGCCAGCGGCCATGCAGGAAATCGAAGTCGTGGCGGCCGTCGGCGATGACGTCGCGGGTTCCAGCGGGATAGATCAGTTGCTCGCCGCTGACCAGGCTGCGCTGCAGGCCCGCCACGTAGCCGCCCAGTACGCGCGGCCACCAGCCGGCGCGCGGGGCAGGGATGGATGATTGCGACATGGCACACCTCCTCCGTGATGGGAGGTCATCGTGCGCGGGGCCTGCTGACAGCGTGGTGTCAGCAGGCCAGTGCGACCTGCCGGAAGTCATCATTTGCCGTGCAGGCATTGCTGCGCGGGCTTCGGGACGGGCAGCATGGACGCATGATCGAACGCCTCCGACATCTGCTGCAGCCCTTGAACCTGGCCGGCCTGCTGACGTGGACAGCCGTCCTGCTGTCCTTGCGCGCAGAAGCCGGTGGCTTTACCCCGGAGCGGCTGGGGTTGATGGTGATCTTTCTGGCTGGCTTCCTGGTGCTGGACCTGCCGGGCCTGCGCAGGCGCGTGCAGAATCTGTGCGTCTGGGTGGAACTGCTGGCGGCGCTGGGCGTGATTGCCGCGGCCCCGCGCACCGGCACCGCCGCGGTATTGCTCGTGATCCTCGCAGCCCAGGTCGCGATGTTGTGGCAGGCGCGGCAGGCGCTGTTGATGATGGCGCTGGCCAATCTCGGCTTCATCGGCTTGGTGCTGCATGCGCATCATCCGGCGCCGTGGTTGTTCATCACCATCTACCTGGGCTTCCAGGCCTTTGCCGCGCTGACCGGCCACTACGCCCGCAACGCCGAGCGCACCCGCGATCAACTGGCGCTGGTCAACGCCGACCTGCTGGCCACGCGCGCGTTGCTGGCCGACAGCGCGCGCGATGCCGAGCGGTTGCGTGTGGCGCGTGAGCTGCATGATGTGGCCGGACACAAACTCACCGCGATGAAGTTGAACCTGCGCGCGCTGGCGGCCGACCCTGCGCTGGCCACGCACCCGCATGTGGCCACCAGTGAGCGCCTGGCCAGCGAACTGCTCGAGGACATCCGCAATGTGGTGCAGGCATTGCGCGATTCGCGCGGTGTGGATCTGCAGACCGCCTTGCGTGCACTGGCGGCGCCGTTGCCGTCACTGCAGCTGTCCTTGCGGATTGACGATGCCATCACCGTGCGCGACCCGGCGTTGGCCGAGACGCTGCTCAGAGTCGTGCAGGAAGCGCTCACCAATGCCGTGCGCCATGCACATGCCTCGTTGTTGTCGGTGCACCTGGCGCAAGCCGATGATGGACTGGCCTTGCGTATTCACGACGATGGTCAGGCGCCGGCGGTGATGCGCGAGGGCAACGGTCTGGCCGGCATGCGCGAGCGGGTGGAGCAACACGGTGGCCGCTTGTCGATTGAACGCGGCCATCTCGGTGGCCTGGTCCTGGAAGCGAGGTTTCCGCATGAATTCCTTTGATCGTGCCACCCCGGTACGGGTCGCCCTGGCGGACGATCAGGCCCTGGTTCGCGCCGGCCTGCGCGCCCTGCTGGAAGGGCAGGCCGGCATCGTGGTGGTGTTCGAGGCCGAAGGCGGCGGCGAGTTGCTGGAACGCCTGCACGACACGCCGGTGGATGTCGTCCTCAGCGATATCCGCATGCCCGGCATGGACGGCATCCAGGCGCTGCAGGCACTGCGCGCCCGCGGCGATGCCACGCCCGTACTGTTGCTCACCACCTTTGACGACAGCGATCTGTTGCTGCGCGCCAGCGAAGCCGGCGCGCAGGGTTTTCTGCTCAAGGATGCCGCACCCGCCGACCTGAGCCAGGCGATTCGCCAGGTGGCGGCAGGGGCCACGCTGCTGCAGCCGGTCAGCACCGACCCGGTGCGCGCGCGCTTCCAGTTCCAGGATCAAACCCAACCCAGCGAACCCTTCAACGAGCGCGAGGTCGCCATCCTGCGACTTCTCGCCGGCGGCTATTCCAACAAGGAAATCGCGCGCACCATTTTCCTGGCCGAGGGCACGGTGAAGAACTACGTCTCCAACATCCTGGACAAGCTGGGCACCCGCGACCGCACCCGCGCCGTGCTCAAGGCGATCACCCTGCGGATCATCTGAGCCCGGGGGCACCGCCCGCCCCTGGATTGGTATTGCATTGGTAGTGGCAATCCGGACAATGCGCGGGTCGCCGCCTTCCGGACCCTGCCATGCCCCAGCTGCACGCCCAGACTGTTTCCCTCAGCCGCTACCTGATTGAGGAACAGCGCGCCGGCCGCATCGACGCCGAGTTGCGCCAACTGATTGCGGTGGTGGCACGCGCCTGCACCAGTATCGCCATTGCGGTGGGCAAGGGGGCGCTGGGCGGCGTGCTGGGCGATGCCGGCACCGGCAACGTGCAGGGCGAGGCGCAGAAAAAACTGGATGTACTGAGCAACGACATCCTGCTGGAAGCCAACGCCTGGGGCGGACACCTGGCCGCCTGTGCATCGGAGGAAATGGATCACAGCCAGCCGATTCCGGACGCCTATCCGCGCGGCGGCTTCCTGTTGTTGTTTGATCCGCTGGATGGCAGTTCCAACATCGACGTCAACGTCTCGGTGGGCACCATCTTTTCCGTGCTGCGCTGCCCGGAGGGTGTGACTCGACCTGGCGACGAGCATTTCCTGCAGGCGGGTCGCCAGCAGGTGGCAGCCGGCTACTGCATCTATGGGCCGAGCACGATGCTGGTGCTGAGCACCGGCCACGGCACACACGCCTTTACCCTGGATCGCGAGCAGGGTGTCTTCGTGCTGACCCAGCGCGGCATGTGCATTCCCGGGCAGACGCGCGAGTTCGCCATCAACGTGTCCAATCGCAGGCACTGGGAGCCGGCCATGCAGGCCTATGTGGATGACCTGATGGCCGGCAGCGAAGGACCGCGCGGCAAGGACTTCAACATGCGCTGGATCGCCAGCATGGTGGCCGACGTGCATCGCATCCTGACCCGCGGCGGGATCTTCATCTACCCGTGGGACAACAAGGACCCCGGCAAGGCCGGCAAGCTCCGGCTGATGTATGAGGCCAGTCCCATGGGCATGCTGGTGGAGCAGGCCGGCGGCGCCGCCAGTACCGGACGCGAGGCAATCCTGGAACTGCAGCCGCAGCACCTGCATCAGCGCGTACCGGTGTTCCTGGGCTCACGTCAGGAGGTGGAAGAAGCAGTGGCGTACCACCATCGCCACGATCTGAGCATGCCGCGCCGCGCGTAAGCGCCGGGGTTTTTCGGAGCATTCCTATGCAAGGGCCGGCAGACGCTCGGCATGGTCGGTCAGACCACCCTTGCCGGAGTGCCCCATGTCGCATCGATGCTTACCCACTTGCCGTGCAGGCTTCCCGCCGTTGCACCTGTCCATCGCCGCTGCGCTTGTCCTGGCTGCGAGCTGCGTCACCACGGGCGAATGCCGGGCCGAGGATGCCGCAACGGCCCACGAACTTCGCTTCACGGGGCCGTTGGTCAGCTCTTCGCCGCCGTTGCCCACAGGCGTCTGGATCATCGAGCCCTATCTCATCCAGACGCATGTCACCGGGCGCTACGACACCGATGGCCACTATCAGGGAGCACCGACGCTGCGCGACGATTGGCAGGTGGCGTTACCCATCATGTATGGCGTCAGTGATCGCCTGACCCTCAGCCTGGGCCTCAATGCGGTGCAGGCGCGCGAGGAAAGCGGCAACTGGCATTGGGCCACCAGCGACTCCAGTGTGAGCGCGAACTGGTTGCTGGCGCAGGGCAAGGGGCCGCACACGCCGGCGGTGACGCTGGTGCTCAAGCAGAATCTGCCCACGGGCGAACACGACCTGCTGGAGCAGGCGGGCCTGCTCGGCGCCACCGGCAGCGGCGCATACACCACCACGGTCGGCGTGTACGGACAGGCCTACTTCCTGCCAGGCAGAAACCTGCGCGGTCGCCTCAACCTGACCTGGCGCCTGCCCGGCGCCGACGTCAACGTGGATGGCCGCAGCGCCTATGGCACGGAGGTGGGATTTCATGGCAGCGCCACCCTGGACGACGCCATCCAGGCCACCGGCTCGCTCGAGTACAGCATCAACCCGCAGTGGGTGCTGGCGACCGACCTGGTGTACGAAAAGGAACATGGCGCACGCGTACGCGGCACCGGGATCGGCAGCGGAGTTGAGCGGACACCGATCGATCACCGTCTTGCATCGTCATGGCGCCTCTCGCTGGCGCCGGCCGTGGAGTACAACTGGTCGGATCGTGGCGGGGTCATCGTGGGGGCGCTGGTGTCATTGCGAGGTCGCAACAGCGCCGCCATCGTGTCGCCGCAGGTGGCCGTCAACCTGGCCTTCTGAACGGTCGGTCGTGGCGAGGTGAGGGACCGGCGAGTGGGCTAGAACAGCTCGCCTTGTGCCGCAGGGGCCCGGGGCGGGGTGAACTGGCTGCTGTCCAGGCCTTGACGCTTGCGGCGATCAAAGCCCAGTCGCTGGCTGGCAAGGGCGAAACGGCGGGCCAGCAAGTCCGCATAGACGCCGTCGCCACTGAAGCGTTTGCCAAATCGCGCGTCATAGTCCTTGCCGTCGCGCAGCTGCTGGATGGTGCTCATGACGTGATCGGCGCGCTGGGGCAGGTGGGTCTGCAGCCAATCGCGGAACAGCGGCGCAACTTCGTGCGGCAAGCGCAGCAGCACATAGCCGGCGGAGTCTGCGCCCGCATCACGCGCGGCTTCCAGGACGGCTTCCAGCTCGGCATCGTTGACCCAGGGAATGACCGGGGCAAACATCACGCCCACCGGCACACCGGCCTGGCTGAGGCGCCGCATCGCACGCAGGCGGGCATGTGGCGCCGAGGCACGTGGTTCCAACCGCGCCGACAAACCATTGTCCAGCGTGGTGACCGAGAAATAGACCTGCACCAGGTTCGCTTTGGCCAGCGGTTCCAGCAGGTCCAGATCGCGTTCCACCAGGGCGTTCTTGGTGATGAGCGAGAACGGGTGGCGGGTTTCCGCCAGCACTTCGATGATGCGCCGGGTCAGCTGCAGCTTGCGTTCGCTCGGCTGGTACGCATCGGTGTTGATGCCCAGCGCGATGGGTTCGGGCCGGTAACCGCGGCGGGAGAGTTCCCTGCGCAACTGCTCCGGTGCATTGGTCTTGGCGAAGATCCGGGTCTCGAAGTCCAGGCCCGGCGACAGGTCCAGATACGCGTGGGTGGGCCGCGCGAAGCAATACGAGCAACCGTGCTCACAGCCGCGATAGGGATTGAGTGATTGCGAGAACGGGATATCGGGCGAGCTGTTGCGGCTGATGATGCTGCGCGCGCGTTCCTCGTGAGCTGGGTCCGGGGTGAACTGGCGATCTCGTCTTCGCGGTCACGTTCGTGCCAGCCATCATCCGCCGCTTGGGCGGTGGTTGCGGCAAACCGCCCGGGCAGATAGCCCGTTGACCCTCGACCCTTGATGACATCGCCCATGGTGGGCGAGGCTGCTCTCCAACCGTCTCAAATCATGAGACTACGCATAGAATCGGCGCATGCTCGAAACCGCCCGACAGTGGTGGGACGCCCTGGCGTCGCTGCCCAATCTGCAGACCTGGCTGACCGTGGCCTGGCTGCTCTATCTGATTCCACTCTGTGCCTGGATCGTGCTGCAGAAGCGCGAACCCGTAGCGACGTTGAGCTGGGTGTTGTCGCTTTCGTTGCTGCCCTATCTGGGCTACCTGATCTACTTCCTGCTTGGCCCGCAGAAGATCAAGCGCCAACAGCTGCGCCGCCATCTATCCCGCACCGGTCTGGATACTTACGAGACGTTCTGCCCCGCCGACCAGGACTGCACCGAGCTGGCGATGCTGGCGCAGACCACCACCGGTCTGCCGCCTGCTACCGCCACCTCCGTGCAGTTGCTGGTGGATGGCTCGGCAACCTACGACGCCATCGTCGATGCGGTGAAGCAGGCGGAAAACCATATCCACCTCGAGTACTACATCTTCAATCCCGACCGCTGCGGACAGCGTCTGCTCGACGCGCTCGTGGAGAAGGCCAGGCAAGGCGTGACGGTTCGCTTGCTGCTCGATGCGGTGGGCTCGTCCCGGGTCGGCAAGCGGTTCCTGCAACCGCTGCACGACGCCGGTGGCCAGAGCGCGTGGTTCCACCCCACCCGGCTGCGTCCTTTCACCCGTCCCTGGGTCAACCTGCGCACGCACCGCAAGATTGTGGTGGTGGATGGGCGCATCGCCTTTACTGGCGGCATCAACATCACGGACGAAGAGGACGAGACGCTGCGCGCCGACGCCTACCGCGATTTGCATCTGCGCCTGGAAGGGGAAGTGGTGCGGAGCATCCAGCAGGTGTTCGTGGAGGACTGGGTCTACGCCACGGGGCAGACGCGCAAGGACTTCCACGGCACCCGCTTGTGGAGTGCGCTGGAGGCCAACATCCAGGGGGGCATCAATGCGCAGACCCTGGTATCGGGGCCGGATTCGTCGTGGGAGCCCATCCATCGCCTGCAGGTCTCGGCGATTCATGACGCCCGCTCGCGGGTCTGGCTGGCCACGCCGTACTTCGTTCCGGGCGAGGCGGCGCGGATGGCGTTGACGTCGGCTGCATTGGGTGGCCTGGACGTACGTCTTCTGGTGCCCAAGCTGAGTGATTCGCGGCTGGTGACGTTGGCGGCGCGGTCGTATTTCGATGAGCTGCTGGCGGCAGGCGTCAAGGTCTATGAATACGGACCGCGCATGCTGCATACCAAGGCGCTGCTGTGCGACGACAATCTCGCGCTCATCGGCAGCGCCAACTTCGATCACCGCAGTTTCCGGCTCAATTTCGAGATTTCCATGTTGTTCCGCGATGCCGGCGTGGCCGGCACGCTGACGCAGCTGCTGGAGGGTGAGCTGGCCATCTCGCAGCCGGTGGACACCTCGCGCAAACGTTCGCTGTGGCGCCATCGCCTGCCCGAAGCCTTGGCCCGGCTGACCTCGCCGTTGCTGTGAACCAGCGCCGGTTCCGCGGCGCTCCGGACGCGGTACACTCGCGCCGATCCCGGGGAGGTAACGTCCATGCATTGGCTCTATTTGCTGCTGGCCATCGGCGCTCTGCTGTTGTCGATGCGGACGACGTCACTGCTGCTGATGGCGCTTTGCCTGCTCACCTCGTTGGGGCTGATGGTGGCCTGGATCATGGGCTGGTATGCCTCGCGCATGGGCGACCGGCAACGCGACGAATCACAGATGATTGACCCCGCCGAGCTGCGCCGCTTGCGTGAGCTTGCGGAAGCGCGCAAACGCGGCGATCAGTCGACACCTCCGGGGCCGCCGCCGCTGTGAGACCATGGCGCACATGGAAGTCGGCATGACGGCGCTTAGCGTCAACGTCAACAAGATTGCGGTCTTGCGCAACTCGCGTGGTGGCGACGAGCCGGATGTGGTGCGCGCCGCCCGCGCCTGCCTGTACGCGGGCGCGCACGGAATCACCGTCCATCCGCGACCCGACCAGCGTCATGTTCGCGCTGACGATGTGGATGCCTTGGCGGACCTGACCCGCGAGGCCGGCGTTGAACTGAACCTGGAGGGCAATCCCTTCGCGCCGCCGCGCGAGGGCTATCCGGGATTCCTGGAGTTGTGCGAGCGCGCGCGGCCGGCACAGGCGACGTTGGTGCCGGATTCGGATGGTCAGATCACCTCCGACCACGGATTCGATTTCGATCGTGATGCCGACCGACTGCAACCGCTGATTGCCCAGCTCAAGGCGCTGGGGAGCCGGGTCAGTGTCTTCGTCGATTCCGACTGCGCGTCGTTGGAGAAGGCGGCTGCGGCCGGTGCGGATCGGATTGAAATCTATACCGGCCCCTTTGCCGAGGCTGTGGACAAGGGAGATGCTGAGGCGGAGCTGGCCCGCTGTCGCAACGTCGCCCGGCAAGCCCAGTCCCTGGGTATGGGCGTCAATGCCGGCCATGATCTTAGCCAGGCAAATCTGCAGGAGTTCCTCGAAGTGGTACCTGGCGTGCTGGAAGTGTCCATCGGCCACGCGCTGATCAGCGAGGCGCTCTACGCCGGCCTGCATCGCACCGTGCAGAACTACCTCGCGATCATCGAAGCGGTGCGTAGCGGCAACCGCTGAACCCCGGGTTCAATCCAGCCAGCTGACCTGCTCGACGCCTGCCCGTCGAACGACGGACAGTGCGCTGACCACCTCCTGGTAGTCGGCATCGGGTGACGCTCGCAGGGTCAATACGGTGCGCGGGTCGCTGCGCAAGGCATCCTGCAGGCGCTCGTCCAGTTGGGTTCGCGACAGCGGCCTGTCATCGAGCGTGAGGTCGCCTTGGCTGCCTACCTGCAAAGTCAGGATGCTGGCCTTCGATGGATGGTCCGATCGCTGTGGCAGCGCCAGATCCAGGGGGCGGGACAGCAGTGGCGCGGTGACCATGAAGATGATCAACAGGACCAGCATGACGTCGACCAGCGGCGTGACATTCATTTCCGCCAGGGCGGCGGGACGGGCGGATGCGGAGAAAGCCATGGCGTACTCCTTTCGCGTGGGTCGATTCCACGCTACGCCCGGGCGCCCCGGTCTGGCAAGCCCCCCACCCGGGTCCGGCTCAAGATGCCTGGGCCACAAAAAGAAACGCCGCCCGAAGGCGGCGTTCAAAGGTAAGTGTCGTGCGTGTTACTGGACGAAGCCGATTTTTTGCATCTGCGCGTTCTTCGCAGCTGCCAGGACTTTCGCCATTACGTCGTACTGCGACTCGGGGTCCGCATCAATGCGGAGCTCCGGCTGGTTGGTTGGATCGCGCTGGATTTCGGTTTCCATGCGCTGCTGCAGATCCTGCACGTTCACCGGCGACGCGTTCCACGTGACCGAACCACCCGCGTCGATGCGCAGGTCGATCGGCGGCGGCGGTTCGCGCAATTGCGGCGGCGGGTTGATGACTCGCTGCGGCAACGCCACGTCGATCGGGTACGTCATGATCGGCGCAGTCACGATGAAGATGATCAACAGCACCAACATCACGTCCACGAGGGGCGTGACGTTGATGTCGGCCATCGGGCCCTTGCTTCCACCACTACTGAATGCCATGGCTTACTGACCCTTCTGCTTGGTGGCGACGTAGCCGATGTCCAACATGCCCTGGCTCTGCGCGATCTTGGTGACTTCGGCGATCGTGCGCATCTTGGTGGTGCGATCACCACGCAGATTGAGCTTGGGCTGCGGCTGCAGCTGTGCGGTGCTGGACAGACGCGATTCCAGGATTTCCTTGGTGATCGCTTCGTCATTCCAGAACAGCGATCCGTCTTCCTTCACCGAAACGGTGATCGGCGGAACGGGTGGCGCAACCTGATCCTTTTCCTGGATGAGGTTGGCTTCCGGCAACTCGATCTTCACCTTATGCGACATCAGCGGCGCGGTGATGATGAAGATGATCAGCAGAACCAACATCACGTCCACGAGGGGCGTGACGTTGATCTCGGCCATCGGGCCACTGCTATTACCACTACTGAAAGCCATTTTCGGGCTCCGTCAATGCTTGTCGATATGCGGGGACTGACGACGCTGGCTTAGCGAACGCGCGAGCCGGTGGCGAAGAAGTCGTGCAGATCGTGGGCGAACGTATCGAACTTGGCGATCGTCGTGCTGTTGGTCTTGCTGAAGAAGTTGTAGGCGAACACCGCCGGGATGGCGACGAACAGACCGATGGCGGTCATGATCAGCGCTTCACCCACCGGGCCGGCGACGGCGTCGATGGAGGCCTGGCCGGTGGCGCCGATGCGGATCAGGGCGCCGTAGATGCCCCACACCGTACCCAGCAGACCCACGAACGGAGCGGTTGCGCCGACGGTGGCCAGCAGGGTCATACCGCTCTGCAGGCGCGAGCTTTCGCGGGTCACGGCCTGACGCAGGGCGCGATCAACGAATTCCGAACGGCTCAGCGACTCGCCAACGCCAGTGCCGGTACCTTCGGCGCGCTGGTGGTGGGCGGCAGCCTGGGCGGCGTCCAGGGCGATCTTGGAGAACGGCTCGTTCTTCGGCTGCTCTTCCATCAGACGGATGGCGTCTTGCGCGTTCGGGGTTTCCCAGAACGTGCTGACGACGCGGTCAGCCTGGCCCTTCAGGCGGGCGCTCTTCAGTGCATTGATGACGGTCCAGTACCAGGACATGGCCGACATGGCGACCAGAATCAGAAGCACAGCCCAGGAGACGGCGTACTCGCCGGGCTTTTGCACCATTTCGGTGATCAGGTGCTCGAAGCCCATATTGGTCAGGGCGCTTGCAGCGTTGTTGCCCCCGGCTGCGGCGGCGATGATGGTTTCCTGCAGCATGACGCTTACCTTTATTTAAGTGTTGATTGATTGGAAGTGTTGCGGGTGACGTAACTTTTACGGAATGGGCGGCTTAGCCGCCCATCTTGAAGTCCACCGGGACGCGGACGCGACCGGCGGCTTTCTGACCGTTGACGACCGACGGATTGAAGCGCCACTTGCGGGCAGCTTCCATCGCGGCGCGATCCAGGTCGCGATTGCGGCTGGACTTCTCGACCGAGACATTGGTGACGTTGCCGCCAGCGTCCACGTCGATGATGAGGATGACAGTTCCTTCGATGCCTGCACGTGCCGCGGCCGGCGGGTAGCGCGGCGGGTTCATGTTCTTCGAGGAAATGTCGACGCTGGCGCCGATGTCCGACACGGCCGCCGGCGGGGCCGGCGGTGACGGCGGCTGGTAGACGTCAGCCGGGCGGGGTTCGGAAACCTCGATCGGCGGCGCTTCCGGCGGCGGCGGCAGCGGGGTGGTCTTGGGCGGCGCCAGGTTCTTGACCGGCGGCGGCGGGGTGTCCTGCTTCGGCGGCGGCGGCGGCGGCGGCGGCGGAGGCGGCGGCGCGTCGATGATGGTCACCGTCACGCGGTCCTTCTGTTCCTTTTCCGCCGGCGGGGCCACAGCCGGGATGAGCAGCAGCAGCAGTGCGGCCGCGTGCAGCGCGATCACGAAAGCAATGCCGATGATCCGGGGCCAGTTGAGGCTGTTGTCCTCTTCTTCTTCCCGATATCGATTAATGACCAGTTGTTCAGCCATGCGCCAATTAACTCAAAGTTGGGGCTGGACGCAGAAACGTCCGCATCGTGTTAGGCCCCCGGACGTCGTTTCGTCAGGGGGAACCCTCAGCTTATAACATTCTCAGTGCCTAAAACCATAATTTCTTGTGGTTTTTGACCTGCGATGTGAAGTTTTCCCGTTAGGGTAGAGCCAGAATCTTCTTGGCCTCTTCGGGCTTCTTCAGGCCCTTGGCCAGGCCAGCCTTGGCGGCTTCCTTGGCTTCGGGAATGCGGTCTTCCTGCCACAGCACCTTGGCAAGGTTCAGGTAGGTCTCGCCGTCCTTGGACAGGGGTGCCGCTTTCCGCCAGGCCTCGATGGCCTGTGGGATCTGCTCGGAGTAGTAGTAGGACTGGGCCAGGGCCAGGTTGACCTGGTAGTCATCCTGCTTGAGGACGCCCTTCTGCAGGCCTTCGTTGATGACCGAGATGACTTCCTTTTCCTTGCCGTCCAGGTTGGCGTACATGGTGTAAAGCTGCTTGTACTCACGCTCGTCGGTCAGCTGACCGCCCGTGCGCAGCTTTTCCATCACGCCTGCAGCCTTTTCGGTCTGGTCCGCTTGCGAGTACACGGAGGCCAGATTGATTTGGGCCTTCTTGTCGGTGGGATTCTTGGCGGCCAGCGACTCGGCCAGCTTGACCGCCGCATCGTTCTGGCCCGCTTCCGCGTAGCTGGCCAGCAGCAGCTGCATCCACTCGTTCTTCGGCTCGGGCGAGGATTCCACCGCCTGCTTGAGCACCGGAATCGCGTCCTGGTAGCGCTCCATGCGATAGAGGATGTTGCCCTTGACCACCAGTTCTTCCGGCTTCTGCGACTTGGTTTCGGTCAGGAAGCGGTCAATCGTGCTCAGGGCTTCGTTGTACTGGTCATCCTGGCTGTACAGCTGGGCCAGGAACAGCATCGTGCCGTAGTGGTTGTTGTTGTCGAGGCCGTTGAAGTCGATGACCTTCTGGGCCAGTTCCTTGGCACCCTTCGTGTCATCGGTGTTGTAAGCGGCCTGAGCAGCGAGCTGGGCTGCCACCGATTTGTCGTAGGGGCCGGCCTTGTCGCTGGCCATCAGTTCATTGGCCAGGGTCAGCACTTCGGCTTCGTTGCCTTCTTTCTCGTTGGCCTTGAACAGCTTGCTCAACTGACTCTGGGCTTTGGACGTGGTCTTCGGCGCTTCGCGAGTTGCTTCCGGGTATTTTTCGGCTTCCGCACCACCTCTTCCATCGCGCATGCTGCGTTTGTTGCGATTGTTATCTGGGTTTTGCGCGCTGCGGGCATTGTTCGTCTTGTTGCGCTCCGAAGTTGCGGCGTCTCGCCCAGATTGCGAAGAAGACTGAGCAATCGAGCTTGCGGGAGCCAAGAGACCCGCGATGACGACGGAGAGCACAACGAATTGGTACTTACGCAGCATGAAGTTCACCTCGGGGGAGCCAGCAACTCGGACCCGGAAAGTCGTCCGGGGGCGGCAAAACTACCAGAAAGTGTGACGGAACTGGTAAGGATTTTGTTGCTGCGAAGCAGCAATGGCGGGCCTTTTCAGCCGCATTTGGGGGTGTTGCCGGCCTTGCGGGCGGCTTCGTAGGTGGGCAGCAGGGCGGGCGCGTCCCGCTCCAGTTCGCGGATGCGATTGGTAGGGTCGGGGTGGGTGGACAGCCACTGGGGTTGGCGGGCGCCGCCGGCCGAGATCATGTTCTGCCACAGGTTGACGGCCTGCCGGGGGTCGAAGCCTGCCTGGGCCATGATGCGCTGGCCGACGATATCGGCCTCGCTTTCTTGGGTGCGGGAATTGGGCAGCAGGATCAGACCTTGCGCTCCCAGGCTGCCGAACTGGCTGACGGCATCCATGCCGGTCTGCCCATACTTGGCGCCGGCCAGGGCACCGAGGATGCCGAGCCCCGTTTGAGTCCCCATTTGCCGCGTAATCCTCTCCTCATGGTGGCGACTGATCACGTGCCCGATTTCGTGACCAAGCACGGCGGCGAGTTGGTCCTGGTTCTTGGCTACGGTGAAGATGCCCGTGTTGACGCCTACCTTGCCGCCCGGCAACGCGAACGCATTGGGTTCGGCATCGACGAAAACCGCGGTTTCCCAAGCGACCTGGCGCTGCTCTGGCGGTAGCTGGCGGACAAGTGCATTGACCACGCAGGTGACATAGGCGTTCTGCTTGGCGTCACGGCTGGCCTGTTCCTTCGCCTTGGTTTCGGCAAAAGCCTGCGCACCCAGTTGATCCAGCTGTTGCTGCGAGACGCCCCCTACGACCTGCGTGCGTCCGGTCGGCGAGGTGGTGGTGGCACAGGCGACAAGCAAGGCCGCGATGGACGCGGACAGCAACCAAGGCTTCATGACGGCACTCCATTCCGGGATGGCGATAGTGTCGGCAAGAAAGTCTTAACTTCCCGTCAATCCGGGTTGAACTCAGGGACCGGAGACCAGCAGCACGGACAGGGCCAGGGCGTTGTTGACCGCGTGAGCCAGGACCGCCGCCCACAAGCTGCCCGTTTTCTTGTACAGCCAGGCAAAGCTCGCCCCCATGGCCGCGTAGACCAGCAGCAGGCAGAGGGTTGCGGCCAGCGGACCCTGCCCCAGGCCAGGGACCTCGTGCGACAGGGCAAAGGCGAACCCGCTCAACCACATCCCCAGGACCGGCCTGCCGGCCTTCCACAGGCGCCCGAACAAAACCCGGCGGAACAACAACTCCTCATACAGGGGCGCCGCCACGACGGTGAAAAGCACGACAAAGGTCGGGCTCTGCGCGAGCGCCGCACGGATCACGGCGAGGTTGGCGGGGCTGGGTGCCATGCCCCATGTGTGCAGCAGCCACGTGACCAGGGTGGTGCCAGCGAACAAGACGACGGCCGTTGCAATCGCGAGCGCCCAGGTCTGAGGTCGGCGCATTTGCTGATACGCGTACCGGCGCTCGGCGGACGTCGCCGGTTGACGCCACACATAGATGAGCAGCGCGGTCGTGGCGGATGCCAGCAAGACCATGCCGATTTGCGCCAACGCGCCTGGCGATGCGATGGCCGCTCCCACTGCGTCGGCATCCGCGCCTTGCAGCGCGGAGCGAGTGCCCGTCAGGACACCCCACATCAGGCCTGCCAAGGTCATCAAGGCAAACCCGATGACCAGCGTCAGTACCACATCGAGCAACCATCGCGGCAACACGCCGCGCAGGGGTTGCACGGCGTGGGTGGGCGTCACGCGCCCGTCGAAGGAGGCGGGCGTGTTGTCCATCCTCAAACGTCGAGGTTGGAAACCTTCAAGGCATTGGCTTCAATGAAGTCGCGGCGCGGCTCCACCACATCACCCATCAAGGTGCTGAAGATTTGATCCGCAGCCACGACGTCTTCGATCCGAACCTGCAGCAGGCGACGCGAGTCCGGATTGACCGTGGTGTCCCAGAGCTGCTCGGGATTCATTTCACCCAGGCCCTTGAAGCGCTGGATGCTACGACCCTTCTTGGCTTCCTCGAGGAGCCAGGCCTGGGCCTCGGCGAAACTCTCGATGGCCTGGGTCTTGTTGCCGCGCACGATGGTCGCGCCTTCGCGAACCAGACCATGCAGGAGCACGGCCGCTTCGCGCAGTGCGCGCAGCTCGCCCACTTCAAACACGGAAAGCGGAAGGACCTGGGTCAACTCTTCGCCCATGTGGCGGCGCTTGGCGAGCAACGCAGCGGGGCGCTGATCGTTGCCCGGCTGCAATTCGAGCGCGTAACGCGGGCTGCCCAGGTTGCCACGATTGAGCTTGGCTTCCAGCGCTGCCAGATCCTGGCGCTCATCCTGGTTGCGCGCCACGAAGTCCGCATCGAGAGGGGCGAAATCGAGCAGGGTTTCGAGCAATTGCGGATCAAACCGGTGCGCATTGCGTGCAATGGCATCGCGTGCATTGGCGTAGACCAGCAACAATTTTTCCAGCGCTTCGCTCGCGATCGGCGGTTCGCCATCAGCCGGAATCAGGGAAGCCCCTTCGACCGCGCTGTTGGCAAGGTAGACATTGAGTGCCGCGTCGTCTTTCAGGTACAGCTCCTGCTTGCCCTGCTTCAACTTGTAAAGCGGCGGCAGGCCGATGTAGACGTGTCCACGCTCGATCAGTTCCGGCATCTGACGGTAGAAGAACGTCAGCAACAAGGTGCGGATATGCGAACCGTCCACGTCGGCGTCGGTCATGATGATGATGCGGTGGTATCGCAGCTTGTCCGGGTTGTATTCGTCCTTGCCGATACCCGTGCCAAGCGCGGTGATCAGCGTGCCGACTTCGGCCGACGAGAGCATGCGATCAAAACGTGCACGCTCGACGTTGAGGATCTTTCCGCGCAGCGGCAGCACCGCCTGGTTCTTGCGATTGCGACCCTGCTTGGCCGAACCGCCTGCGGAATCACCCTCGACGATGAAGAGTTCGGACAACGCCGGATCCTTCTCCTGGCAATCGGCGAGCTTGCCCGGCAATCCTGCGATATCCAGGGCGCCCTTGCGTCGGGTCAGTTCGCGCGCCTTGCGTGCGGCCTCACGTGCGCGCGCCGCGTCGACGACCTTTTCCGCAATGGAACGGGCTTCCTGCGGGTGTTCCTGCAGGAACTCCTCCAAACGTGCACCGAACGTGGCCTCAACTGCCGGCTTCACGTCGGAACTGACCAACTTCTCCTTGGTCTGCGAGGAGAAGCTGGGATCCGGCACCTTCACCGACAGCACTGCAATCATGCCTTCGCGCATGTCGTCGCCGGACAGGTTGACCTTGGCCTGCTTGGCGATGCCGTTCTGTTCGATGTAGTTGGTCAGTGTGCGCGTCAGAGCTGCACGGAATCCAGCCAGGTGGGTGCCGCCATCCTTCTGCGGGATGTTGTTGGTGAAGCAGAACATCGTTTCCTGGTAGGCGTCGGTCCATTGCAGCGCCACATCGACCACGATGCCGTTGGCTTCGCCACTCACCGAGATGACGTTGGGGTGCAAGGGTGTCTTGAGCTGGGCCAGATGCTCGACGAAGCTGCGGATGCCGCCTTCGTACTGGAACAGGTCCTGCCGGCCCTCACCGCGCTCATCGATCAGAGTGATCTTGACGCCGGAGTTGAGGAACGAAAGTTCGCGCAGGCGGCGCGCCAGGATGTCGTAGTGGAACTCGACGTCCGAGAAGATTTCCTGCGCAGGCTTGAATCGCAGGGTGGTACCGCGCCGGTCCGAGGCTTCCAGCTGCTTGAGCGCGTAAAGCGGCTCACCCAGCGAGTATTCCTGCTGGTAATGGAACCCGTCGCGCCAGATATCCAGCCACAGATGCTCGGACAGGGCGTTGACCACCGATACACCGACGCCGTGCAGGCCGCCGGAGACCTTGTAGCTGTTGTCGTCGAACTTGCCGCCCGCGTGCAGCACGGTGAGGATGACTTCTGCGGCCGAACGGTTTTCTTCCTTGTGGATATCCACCGGGATGCCGCGGCCGTTGTCGGAGACCGAGACCGAGCCGTCCTCGTGGATCTTGACCACCACGTCGTCGGCATGTCCGGCGAGCGCTTCGTCAATCGAGTTGTCGACGACCTCAAACACCATGTGGTGCAGGCCGGTGCCATCGTGAACGTCGCCGATGTACATACCGGGACGCTTCCGGACCGCTTCCAGGCCCCGGAGGACGGTGATCTTGCTGGAGTCGTAGTTGCCGTTCGGTGCTGCAGGAATCGTTTCGTCGGTCATTCGCTTCTGGTCGGATGCACAGCCAACGCTCGCCTTCTGCCAGTGCGGCGGAAGGGCATGCCAGCTGTAGGGAATCGTGCGGAAATTATAGCACTGACGGGGCTTTAGCCGCCCGATGCCGGGGATTGGGGCCCGCTTACCCGTCCCTGTTCCACGTGAAACACAATGGGACTCGCCGCGAGGTCTTCCAGAGCGGCCGGGGCTTCGGTACCCGTAATGAAAACCTGGGCGCCACTGGCCACTAAGCGGTCCAGTACCCGCCTCTGGTGTTGCCTGTCAAGCTCGGATGCCAGATCGTCCAGGGCAATGACCGGCCACTCCGCGCGAAGCAGGGCATAGTCCTCGGCTTGCGAGAGAAGACAGGCCAACGCGGTCAGCTTGGCCTGGCCCCGGGAGAGCGCCTCACCGTTGGGGGTTGACGCGTATTCCACCTTCCAGTCCGCTCGATGTGGACCCAGGGAGGTGTAGCCCATTTGGCGATCGCGCTCCCGGGCCAGCAACAGCGCATCTGCCAGCGACAATTCGTGACGTTTCCACCCCGGCAGGAACTCGATGCTGGCCGCGCCCAGGCTGGGCACGAGCTCACGGGCCGTGATGACGAGCCGGTCCTGCAGACGCTCCATGTAGTGCGCGCGTCGTTCGGTCAGGGGTTCACCCGCTTCCGCCAGCTCGTTGTCCCAGGCGTTGAGCTGCGCTCCCGCCACCCCGGACTTCAAAAGGGCGTTGCGTTGCTTGAGCGCCCTTGAATATCGGCGCCACAGGTTCAGGAAATCCTGTTCCACGTGGAACAGGCCCCAGTCCATGAACCGGCGCCTGGGCTCGCCGCCGCCGGTGACCAAGGCGTGGCTACCGGGCTCGAAGCTGACTACTGCCAGTGCGGCACACAAATCGCCGAGGTGCTGCACGTTGTCACCGTCAAGCCGGCCGACCCAGCTCTGGCCGGTGTGCCGCAGGCCGGCACGGCGAGCGCGCCCCGCCGCCTCGTTCCATTCCACAAAAACTTCCACGGCTTCCGCGCCCGTGCGCACCAGCCCGTCCCGCACCCGCCCCCGAAAGCTGCGGCCATACGCCATCAAATGCAGGGCCTCAAGCAAACTTGTCTTGCCCGCACCGTTGTCGCCCACAAGCAGGTTCAAGCCTGCTGCGGGACGAAGCTCCACCTGCTCAAGCTTGCGGAGGTGTGAAACAGACAGACGCACCACCCTCATGCCGGTCGCCCATACTGCAAAGAGTCAAAGCGCGACGCCAGGAGGCAATAACAGGCGGGGGAATGGGTAGGCATCAAGGAATTCTACTTAGGGACTCGCAGCCATGCGGGTTTCGAATCTACAAAAGAAAACGCCCGGCGATGCCGGGCGTTCCATGTTTCACGTGAAACCCAATCAGAGTCGCAAGGGCATGACCACGTGGCGGGACTTTTCGCTGCTGGCTTCGCGCACCAAAGCCGAAGAATTGGCGTCGCGAAGCTGGATCACGATGTGCTCATCACGCAGGGCGCTCAATGCATCCAGCAGGTAGTTCACGTTGAAGCCAATGGCCAGGCCATCCACCTTGGTGTCAGCCTCGATCTCTTCCTGGGCTTCTTCCTGTTCGGGATTGTGCGCGCTGATCTTGACCTGACCTGGCGAGACTTCCACACGGACGCCGCGGTACTTCTCGTTCGACAGGATGGCCGCACGCTGCAACGCCGCCCGCAGCACCTCGCGGTCCAGACGCACCTCCCGGTCGGCGCCGATCGGAATCACCGCGCCGTAATCCGGGAATCGGCCGTCGATCAGCTTTGATGTAAAGCTGACGTCGTCGCGCTTCACGCGGATGTGACTGCGGCCGACTTCCAGTTCCAGCGCGCGGTCGCCGCCTTCCAGCAAGCGCTGCAGTTCGGTCACGCCTTTGCGGGGCACGATCAGCTGGCGCTTGGAGAGCGGCGCGCCCTCCAGCTCGGCTTCGCACAATGCGAGGCGATGTCCATCGGTTGCCACGCAGCGCAGGGTCCGGTCCGCCAAATCGAACAGCAGGCCGTTGAGGTAGTAACGAACGTCCTGCTGCGCCATGGCGAACGCAGTGCGCTCAATTAGTTCCTTCAACGTGGCTTCGGTGACATCGATGCGCTCGGTTGCCTCGACTTCATCCACCGAGGGGAAGTCATTGGCTGGCAACGTCGCCAGGCTGAAGCGGCTGCGTCCAGCCTGCACGGTCACCTTGTCGCCCGTCTGGCTGACGGTGACCTTGCTGCCGTCGGGCAGGGCTCGCACGATCTCGAACAACTTGCGCGCCGGGATGGTGGTTTCGCCATCCTGCGCGTCATCGACTGCGCAGCGCGCAATCATCTCGACTTCCAGATCGGTACCGGTCAGTGACAACTGGCCGTTCTGCACCTGCACCAGGAAGTTTGCCAGGACCGGCAGGGTCTGCCGGCGTTCGACCACATTGACCACTTGGGCCAGCGGCTTGAGAAAGGCTTCGCGCTGAAGGCTGAAACGCATGTCGGTGGTTGCCCCTTGTGCCTTGTGCTTCTAAAAGAAGGAAAGATCTTAAAAACTGGTGGTGATGGTTTCGGCCAAATCGGTGGGAAAGCATCACAAACAGCTGAATTACAAAGATTTTCCGCTAGTTCTAACCCTTGGACAAGCCCGGCGGAAGGTGTACTGAAACCTGTGGATAAAAATCACCGGAATTTCCAACCACAGATTGTCCACAGGACTGCAGGTGGCTTACTCACTGAGTTTACGGATCAACTTATCCCAATCCTCGCGGAGTTTGCCATCGGTCTCCATCAGGCTGCGGATCTGGCGGCAGGCGTGCAGCACGGTGGTGTGATCACGGCCGGCAAAGGCATCTCCGATTTCGGGAAGACTGTGCTCGGTCAGTTCCTTGGCCAGCGCCATCGCGACCTGGCGCGGGCGCGCCAATGAACGAGTACGGCGCTTGGACAACAGGTCCTTCATCTGCAGGCCGTAGTAATCGGCCACGGTCTTCTGGATGTTGGGAATGCTGATCGCCTGCTGCTGGGCGCGCAATAGATCGCGCAGTGTCTCCTGTGCGAATTCCGGGGTAATCGCGCGGCCGGTGAAATTGGCACGCGCCGCCAGCGTGTTGAGCGCCCCTTCCAGGTCGCGCACGTTGCTGCGCATCTTCTTGGCCAGCAGAAACGCCACTTCGTCCGGTATCTCGGTGCCGCGCTCATGGGCCTTGGCCAGCACGATTGCCGCGCGGGTTTCAAAATCCGGCGGTTCGATGGCGACCGACAAGCCCCAGGCAAGGCGCGACTTCAAGCGCGGCTCCAGGCCTTCGACTTCGCGCGGATAGCGATCGCAGGTCAGGATGATCTGCTGGCGACTGTCGAACAATGCGTTGAAGGTGTGGAAGAACTCTTCCTGCGTGCGGTCCTTGCCGGCGAAGAACTGGATGTCGTCGATCAACAACGCATCCACCTGCTGGAAGCGTCGCTTGAACTGATCCATCGACTTTTCAATCAGCGCCTTGGTCATCGCGCTGAAGAACTGCTCGGAGCGCAGGTACAACACACGCGCGGCCGGATTGTGGCGACGCAACTCGTTGCCCGCGGCGAACATCAGATGGGTCTTGCCCAGGCCGGTGCCGCCGTACAGCAACAGGGGATTGTGGGCGCGGTCGCCCGGCTTCTGCGCGGCTTGCCAGGCGGCGGCACGTCCGAGCTGGTTGCTGCGGCCTTCGACGAAATTGTCGAAGGTGTAGTGCGTATCCAGATTGCCAGCAAACGCCTCCGCCGGCGCGACCGAAGCATTCGCTGCCGCAGAAGGGGCGGTGGCAGGCTTGCCGGCATCGGCTGCGCGCACACGCGAGCCAATTTCCAGCGACACGTCCGAGGCGCCGACGAAGTAGTCCAGCAACTCGCGAATCCGTCCCAGGTAGCGCTCGCGCACCTGCTCGACGATGAAGGCGTTGGGCGCATACAGGACGACGGCGTCATTGCGCTGTTCGGCCTGCAGCGGCTTCAACCAGGTGTGGACATCTTCGGCCGGCAGTTCGGCTTCCAGGCGTTCGAGGCAGCGGGGCCAGGCATCCATCGCGCGGGACAACTCGATTCTTGACAAGGTGTGGAAAACTGCAGGCTCCGCACGACCGTTTGCACGGGTCCGGGGCCTGAAAGAAGGGGTCGGCCAGACTACCACCGCCACCGGGCCGCGCCAACGATCCTGTGCATAAGATGTGGATGAATGCGCCCGGGCAGCCCTTGTGGAACACGCCTTTGCGACGCGCAATTCGATCCCGCTCACCGGTGTTGACCGTAACCGGTGGATACCTATAGAATTTCCGGTTCTTTCCACCCGCAAACCGCACGAGGGCCCCATGGCCACCAAGCGCACTTACCAACCCAGCAATCTCAAGCGCAAGCGCGACCACGGTTTTCGTGCGCGCATGAAGACCGCCGACGGCCGCAAGATCCTGTCGCGCCGTCGCGCCAAGGGCCGCACGCGCCTCTGCGCCTGATGGCTTTGCCGCGCTCAGCGGCCAAGACATCTTTGATGCGAACCCTTTGCCAGAAGCCCGCACATCGCAGTGCGGGCTTCTTGCTGTCATGAGCACTGCCACTTCGGCATTCCCGCGTCAGGCCCGCGTTCGTAGCGGGTCCGACTACCGGCGTGTCTTCGAGGGGGCACGTCGATGCTCCGATCCTCTGTTCGCTCTGCATTGGCTGCAGAGTGAAACGCCTGCGCGCCTCGGTTTGGCTGTTTCGCGCAAGGTCGACAAACGCGCGGTCGGTCGCAACCGCATCAAGCGTCAGTTGCGCGAGCAGTTCCGTTGCGTGCGCATGCAACTGGCTGCAGGCGACTACGTCATCGTGGCGCGTTCAGCCGCCGCTTCCGCCAGTGCGGCGGAGCTGCGTGCCAGCTTCCAGCGCCTGTTGAGTCGTGCAGGCGCGTTGCCCGCATCCTCGGCGGAGGTCACAATGCCGCGCATCTTGAATTCCCCTTCCACCTCCACCACACCGGAAGCCAACGCCGGTTGAGATTGCCTGTCCGATGAACCAGACCCGAGTTTTCCTGATTGTTGCGTGGCTGATGGTGGCGGTGCTGCTGTGGATGGAGTGGGGCCGCTTCAACGCGCCGACCGCTCCGGCCGTAGCCACCCAGACCACGGCCACCACGCCGGTTGCAGCGCAGGCCGGCAGCGTGCCGAACCTGCCCAGCGCAAGCAGCCTGCCGCAGGCGCCTTCGCAAGCCTTGCAACCCAGCAGCAGTGCGACCACGCCGGTCGGTCAAAATGCACGCGTGGTGGTCAGCAGTGATGTGTTGCGACTGACCCTGGATGGCGGCTCCGTGCTGGAAGCCGAGCTGCTGCAGTTCCCGCAGGACAAGAGCAACGCCAGCACCCCGGTGAAGCTCTTCACCCAGGATCCCGCGCATTACTACGTGGCGCAAAGCGGCTGGCTTGCCACCGGCGCCAACAAGCAGGCGCCCACGCACCTGCATGGCTTCGTACCCGAAGCAGGTAATGAGTTCGCCTTGGCCGCTGGCGCCGATGAAGTGGTTGTGCCCTTCATCTGGCGGGGCGACGACGGCCTGGCGATCCGTCGCAGCTTCATCCTCAAGCGCGGCGACTACGCGCTGACGGTTCGCGACGACGTGATGAATGCCGGCAGCTCGCCGTGGCAGGGCATGGTCTACCGCCAACTGCAGCGCAAGCCGCCGCTGGTCAAGACCGGCATGACCAATCCCGAGTCTTTCAGCTTCAACGGCGCTACCTGGTACGACAACGGTTATCAGCGCCGCAAGTTCAATGACGATTTCCTCGATGACGGACGCATCGAGAAGCAGGTGACGGGAGGATGGATCGCCATGCTCCAGCATCACTTCTTCACTGCCTGGATTCCGCTGGCCCAGGACGCCACCACCATCTCGCTGGGTGAGCAGAACACCGCCACCGGCAAGCTGCCGCTGATCAACGAAGTGGGCCCCGGCGTCAACGTCGGCCCCGGCCAGCAGGCCACCACCAGCGCGCGCCTGTGGGTGGGCCCGAAGCTGGTGTCCAAGATCAAGGCCGAGAACGTGCCGGGTCTGGATCGCGCAGTGGACTACAGCCAGTTCGCCATCTTCGCGATCATCGGCCAAGGCCTGTTCTGGCTGCTCAGCCATCTGCATTCGCTGTTCGGCAACTGGGGCTGGTCGATCATCGGCCTGGTGGTGCTGGTCAAGCTCGCGCTGTATCCGCTGGCCGCCAAGCAGTACAAGAGCATGGCCAAGATGCGCCAGGTGGCGCCGCGCATGACCCAGCTCAAGGAACGTTACGGCGACGACAAGCAGAAGCTCAATGTCGCCATGATGGAGCTGTACAAGAAGGAGAAGATCAACCCGGCCGCCGGCTGCCTGCCGATCCTGGTGCAGATGCCGATCTTCCTGTCGCTGTACTGGGTGTTGGTGGAGTCGGTGGAGTTGCGACAGGCGCCGTGGTTTGCCTGGATCCAGGATCTGACCGCACGCGATCCGTACTTCATCCTGCCGGCCTTGAACATGCTGGTGATGTTCCTGACCCAGAAGCTCACGCCGGCCCCGGGCATGGACCCGATGCAGCAGCGCATGATGCAGTTCATGCCGCTGGTGTTCGGCGTGATGATGGCCTTCTTCCCTTCCGGTCTGGTGCTGTACTGGGTTACCAACGGTGCGCTGGGTCTGCTGCAGCAGTGGTGGAACACCAAGCAATACGGTGGCGTGGCCACTACCGCCAAACCCAGCAAGGCGAAATAAGCCAAACAGGAAACCCGCTTCGGCGGGTTTCTTTTTGCCAGCGGATTTGCGAGGGAGCAGGCAGTTCGCGCTACGCTTGCCGCCTTCGCAAGTGCACCCTATGGCATCCATGCACAACACCCAGACCATCGCCGCCATCGCCACTGCGGCCGGAGCCGGTGGCGTCGGCATCGTGCGTCTGTCCGGTCCGTCCGCATTGCAGATTGGCCGGCAGATTGCCGGTCGAGCGCTGTACGCACGCCGCGCGTTTCACGTGCGCTTTCGCGACGAGCAGGGGCAGACACTGGATGATGGCCTGGTCATCGCCTTTCCCGCGCCGCACAGCTTTACCGGCGAGGACGTGGTGGAACTGCAGGCACACGGCAGCCCCGTCGTGCTTCAGGCCTTGGTCGATCGCGCGGTAACGCTGGGCGCTCGCCGAGCCAGGCCTGGCGAATTCAGTGAGCGCGCCTTCCACAATGGCAAGCTGGATCTGGCCCAGGCCGAAGCCATCGCGGATTTGATCGCGGCTTCGGACACACGTGCCGCGCGCGCGGCCCGGCGTTCGCTCGACGGCGTGTTCTCGAAACGCGTGGATGCTATCGGCGCCGCATTGCTGGGCCTGCGGGTGCATGTGGAAGCGGCGATCGATTTCGCCGACGAATCCATCGACACACTGGGTGGTGAACAGGTCCGCCGTGGACTGCAGGCAGCCCGCACGCAACTGGCGCAACTGCTGGCCGATGCCGAACGTGGCCGGAAACTTCGCGATGGCTTGCACACGGTGATCATCGGCCCACCCAACGCCGGCAAGAGCTCACTGCTCAATGCACTGGCCGGGCGTGATCGCGCCATCGTCACCGATGTGGCGGGCACCACCCGCGACACGCTGCACGAGACCATTCGGCTCGATGGCCTGGAACTGCACCTGGTGGATACCGCCGGCCTGCGCGAAGGCGGCGACGCCATCGAACGCGAAGGCATGCGCCGGACGAGGGCCGAACTGCTGAAGGCCGACTTGGCCTTGATCGTAGTGGACGCCCGCGACGTGGAATCCGGTCGCCAGGCCTTGGCCGACGTACTGCATGACGTTCCCCAGCGCCTGTGGATCCACAACAAGGTCGACTTGCTGCCCTCATACCCGCTGGAGGATCCCGGGGCCATCGCGGTCTCGGCCACCACCGGGCAAGGCCTCGACGCCTTGCATCAACGCCTGCGCGAGCTGGCGGGAGCAGGGCAGGGCGAAGGCAGCGACGGCGAATTTTCCGCACGCGCGCGTCATGTCGATGCATTACGGCGCGCGGCTGACCACGCTCAGCTCGCCGATGGCCAGCTGTCGCAGGAGCACCTGGAGCTGGCGGCCGAAGAACTGCGCCTGGCCCACGACGCCTTGGGCGAAATCACCGGCCGCATCAGCGCCGATGAGATGCTGGGCCACATCTTTTCGACCTTCTGCATCGGCAAGTAGGCCGCACTGCCGCGAAAACCGGGCAGATCGACGAACCGTGAACCACGTCACGAAAATTCACAACCGCCTGCACAAAGAATGCATGCAGCGGCATGGCTACCGCGGACCTGGGGAGGTCAACGGTAGAGTTCGCCACGCCCAACTTGCCCGGGCCGATTGACATTGCGGAACAGATCCCGCGTGCTAGCGGTCTGGGGTTTTGCAGACTTACGATTCAATTAGGGGAATCATCATGTTGTCGAACACGTTGAGTGCCAGGCCACGCCTGTGGCTGCCGCTGTTGCTGACGCTCGCCATCGCCGCCTGCTCCAAGGACGAAACCGCAGCGCCGGCCACCGCTGGCCAGCCCGCCGCCACGACCGCCGCCACGCCGCCGCCGCCGGCTGTCTCGGCCGAAGTGCAGGCCATGAACGTTGATCAGCTGCGTGACGCGGCCACCAACGCACTGCGCGAAAACCGCATCTACGCGCCCGGCGGCAACAACGCCATGGAGTACTACCTGGCCCTGCGCGACAAGCTGCCGACCGATCCGGCGGTGACCAGCGCGCTGACCGATCTGTTGCCCTATACCGTGATCGCCGCCGAGCAGAGCATAACGCGCGAGGAATTCACCGAAGCCCAGCGCCTGGCCGCAATCATCGAGAAGGCCGACGCCAAGGCGCCGTCGCTGCCGCGACTGAAGCAGAGCATCGCCAGCTCGCAGCAAGCCGTGGCGCAGCGTGCGCTGGACACCGAGGCCCGCACCAAGGCGGCTGAAGAAAACCGCGTCAAGGATCAGCAGCGCCTGGCCCAGCAGGCCGAACAACAGAAGGCCACCGAAGCGGCAGCTGCCTTGCAGCTGGCCCAGCAACAGGAAGCCGCACGCCAGGAAGCGGCGCGCCAGGAAACCGCACGCCGCGAAGCCGAACAGCGCGAAGCCGCCGCTCGCGCCACGGCCCAGCAGGCGCCTGCCGCCGGCGCACCGGCGGCCGCACCGGCAGCCGGCTCCAACCAGCTGCGTCCGATCAGCACGCCGGCGCCGCGCTATCCGCCGGAAGCCCTGCGCGCGGGTACTGCCGGTGAGGTGCTGGTGGAGTTCACCGTCGGCGTGGATGGTTCGGTCACCGCCGCTCGCGTGGTCCGCGCCACCCCGGCACGCGTGTTTGATCGCGAAGCCGTGGCCGCTGCCAAGCGCTGGCGATTCCAGCCGGTCAGCGAACCGGTCACCACCCGCCGCACGATTGGCTTTAACCCCGGCGGCTGACGCCGGCACGAAGGTCAGGCAACAAAAAAGGGGCGGAGAAATCCGCCCCTTGTCTTTTGCATCGCGTTGATCACTCAACCGGAGATGGCGAGCTTCTCCTGCTGGTAGCGCCGCACCGCGGCAAACCACAGCAGCGCCGCCAAACCAAAGGCACTGGCCAGGTAGACGCCCCACATCGCCGAGGTGATCGCCTCGTTGCGGATGACCTTGAGGATCAACTGGTTCTGCGCCAGGAACGGCACCGCGAACTGCCAAAGCTGGCTCTTCACCGGGCTGGCCATCAAGGCGAAGGTCGGCACCATCGGCAGGAGCAGCAGCCAGGTCATGTGGCTCTGCGCTTCCTTCATGCTTTTGGCGCTGGCCGCCAACCAGGTCAGCAGCGAGGTGCCGATGAACAGCATCGGCAACAGCACCAGCAACATCTGCGCCATCGCCGGGAAAGACACGTTCAACTGGCGTCCCACGCCCGATGAAATCTGCGCGCTGATGCGGAAGGCCAGCAAGGTCAGCACCAGCGTGGCCATGCCGATCACGCAGGCCGCGGCGATCTTGCCGCTGACAATCGCACCGCGTGGCGCGGGCGTGGCCAACAGCGGCTCCAACGACTGCCGTTCGCGTTCGCCCGCCGTCGCATCCAAGATCAGGTACGCGCCACCAATGAACGAGGTCAGGATCAGCAGGTAGGGCAACAGCACCGACAACAACACGCCACGCTTGGCTTCCACGGTCGCCAGATCCTGCGTACCCAGGTTGATCGGTTTGGAAATCGAAGCATCGATGCCGCGCGAAAGCAGGCGCAACGCGCCGGCTTGCTGGCTGTAGGCATTCAACACGCTCTCCAGGCGCCGGCTGGGAATCTCGGCATCGCGTCGCGTGCTGTCTTTCAGGATCTCAACCAGCGCCGGCTTGCCGGCGCGCCAATCGGCGGGAAACTCGGGGCTGATGCGCAGCGCCACATCCACTTCCTGCTTGCGGATCGCAGCGGTCAGGTCGGCCGGCGGCGCCACGGCCTTCAAGCCATAGCCCTGCAGGAAGGCCACCAGGTTGGGCGCGTACTCGCGACCCACCACCGGAATCTCCAGCTCCTTGTCGATCTGGGTCTTGGCGCGCTTCTCCGCCAGCGAGCCCATGCCGAGCATCAGGGCCGGATACAACAGCGGTCCCAGGAACAGGGCCAGCGCCAATGTCCGGCGATCGCGCGCCAGATCCTTGAGCTCCTTGCGCATCACCGTCATTACGGTACGGAACACGTTCATGCCTGCAGTCCTTCTTCCGAGCCGATGATCTTGACGAAGGCTTCTTCCAGATTGTCCTCGCCCACCTGTGCGCGCAAATCGTCGGCGGTGCCCGCGGCCACCACCCGACCCTTGGCAATCACCACGATGCGATCACACAACGCGGCCACCTCCTGCATGATGTGGCTGGAGAAGATCACGCAGCGGCCTTCGTCGCGCAGTTGGCGCAGGAAGCCGCGCATCGCGCGGGTCGTCATCACGTCCAGGCCGTTGGTGGGCTCGTCCAGGATGACGTTGCGCGGGTCGTGGATCAGCGCGCGCGCAATCGCGGTCTTGGTGCGTTGGCCCTGCGAAAAGCCCTCGGTCTGCCGATCCAGGATGTCGTCCATGTCCAGCGCCTGCGACAAGGCCTGCGTACGCGCCGAGATCTGCTCGCGCGACAAGCCATGCAGTTCGCCGAAGTAGGCGATGTTCTCGCGCGCGGTCAGGCGCTTGTACACGCCGCGCGCATCCGGCAACACGCCCAGCGAACGCCGCACCGTCACCGGTTGTTCGCCGGCATCCACGCCATCCACCAGCACCTGCCCGCGATCCGGCTTCATCAGCGTGTAGAGCATGCGCATGGTAGTGGTCTTGCCGGCGCCGTTGGGTCCGAGCAGGCCGGTGATCTGGCCGTCATTGGCCTGGAAGCTCACCGCGTCGACCGCGTTCACCAGGCCGGTCTTGGTCTTGAAGGACTTGTGCAGATCCTGCGCGACAATCATGAAAGAACTCCCTGCAAGTCAGTGCGATGGATGGGGCGGAGCGGAGCGCGCATCACGGCTCCCATCCGTTGAAGCCGGTGAACGCCGGCGTGCCGTCGATGCTGTCCAGGCATTTGCCATCCAGCGCCTTGGCGTCGCCGCTCTCGATGAACTGGCCCACCAGCTTGGGCATGCAGCCCTGGGCGATCACGTTGTGGCCCTGCCCGTGCAGGACAAAATGGCGACCCTTCGGCAAGCCCTGCAGCACCTGTTCGGCATAGGACGGCGGCGTCACCGGGTCCAGTTCGCCGGACATCAACAACGCCGGTACCGGCGACTTCAGCGGCGCAGTGAAATTCGCCGGACGCGCGCCCTTCGGCCAGGCGACGCAGGGTGAAAAGAACAGGCGCGCCATGTCCGGGCCCATCACCGTGCCGGCGTCGGCCGGGTCCGGCTGATAACGGTCGGCATCTTCGGCGCAGATCACCGACAACTGCATGCCACGCGCCATCTGTCCGGAGACCTGGCCCTGCATGAACTGCGACAACGACATCAGCGGCCCGTAGCGACCCTGATCGGCTTCATCGATCACCAGCGGCAGCAGCGACATCGTCGCCGGCATGTAGGAAAAGGCGTGGCTCAGGCCGGTGACGGTGGAGCCGGTCAGGGTGCCGTGCTTCTGCTCCCCGGTGGAGGGATCGCGGTAGTCCACTTCCACCGGCGACTGCGCCAGGCGCTGCTTCAAGGCCAGCAGGCGCGCGCGCAGATCGGTGGGATAGCGCTTGTGGCAGGCCGGGTCGGCGGTACACGCCTGCGACTGGCGAACCAGGGATTCGTCGAAGCGACGCGCAAATTCGCCCCCCACCACCAGCGAGTTCGGCGCCACACCATCCAGCACGATGCTGCGGGTGTGGGTGGGATGGGTCGCCGCGTATTGCTGCGCCACGCGCGTGCCGTAGGACACGCCCACCAGGTTGATCTGATCGGCGCCGATGGCGGTACGCACGGCATCCAGATCGCGGACCGCGTCGGAGGTGGTGTAGAAGCGCAGATCGGCGCGCTTGGACAGTGCGTCCACGCAGCGTTGGGTCTCCATCCGTACCGCTTCGTCGGTCATCGACTCAATATCGCTGGCCGACGGCGATTGGCCTTCGTCCTCGCTGCAGGTCAGCGGATTGGACTTGCCGGTGCCGCGCTGATCGACCAACACCACATCACGCTGCTTGCGCACTTCGCGCAGCGCCATGTCGATCAGCACCGCATGCTCGCTGGCGGCCTGGCCCGGGCCACCGGCCAGGAAGAACACCGGATCCGGCGTCGCCGAACCGTCGTCGGTCGCCGGCAACCAGGCGATGTTCAGCGCAATCTTGCGGCCCTGCGGCGCCTGCGGGTTCTCCGGTACCTCGAAGGTGCCGCACTGTGCCTCCAGATTGCCATTGGCAAACGGCGAGGCCAGCGTGCAGGGTTCAAAGGCCAGCTTGCCCAGATGGCGCACCGCGCGCGCCTCGGTTGTCTCGCTGGCGGGCTTGCCGGGTTGGCAGGCCGCCAGGGTCAGCAGGCTGGCAGTGGCCAGCCAGGTAGTGCGGGTCAGTCGCATGGTTCGGTTCCTGGTTGCGATCCGTTTCAGGATGACATGACGAGGCCCGGCGACGGATGTGACCAACGAAGGATCGGGCAGGCCCATCCGCGCCCGCAGGCCGGTGGGCCGTGCCGGTCACTTGGAGGAGACGTACTTCTCGCGGCGGACTTGCGGAATCGGCAGTCCCGCCGCCTTCAGGGCCTCGAAACAGGTATCCACCATGTCTGGGTTGCCGCACAGATAGGCGATGTCGCGGGCCGGGTCCGGAGCGAACTCGGCCAGGTGCTGCTGCACATAGCCCTGGCGCACGTCCGGATGCGGATTGGCGGGCAGTCCGCGCGAGAAGCAGGGGACGAAGCGGAAATTCGGATGCGCGTCGGCAAAGGCGCGGAAGTCCTCGCCATACAGCAGCTCGGCCGGCGTGCGTGCGCCAAACAGCAACACCACCTCGATGCCGCGCTCGGCGATCGCCTGCGCCAGCTGCGGCAGCATGGCCCGGTACGGGGTCACGCCGGTGCCGGTGGCAATCAGCAGGTAGCGCTGGTTGTGGTCGTTGGGCATCAGGCAGAAACGCCCGAACGGGCCGCTGGCCTGCACATGGCCGCCCGGGGGCAGGCCCTCGAACAGGGCCGTGGCCGCGCCGCCGGGCACGTAACTGACCGCAATCTCGACTGCTTCGCCCGGTCCCAGGCGGTGGTCATGGATGGTCGCCAGCGAGTAGCTGCGCTTGGTCGCCGTGCCATCGGCGTACTGGAAATGGACCTGGATGAACTGTCCCGGGATGAAATCCAGCGGCTGGCCATCGTCACGCAGGAACACATAATGGCCGACGCTGGGCGCCAACATGCGGCGCTCCACGAGCTTCAACGGAAAGGGGACGATGGCCAAGGCGTGGGTGATGGAACAGTCTGGTGCCGGGAGCTTCCCGACGGGCTGCCTATAATAAGCGCTCGTTTCCCCCCTGGCGCCCGTGTCGGCGCCGCAAGGTAAATCCGCGTGACCCAAGCCGTGGTTTCCGCGAACGCCCCCGCGCTCGCCATTTCCGATCTCCGCAAGGTCTACGACAACGGCGTGCAGGCGCTCAAGGGCGTCTCGCTGGAAGTCGCCCCGGGCGACTTCTTCGCCCTGCTCGGACCCAACGGAGCGGGCAAGTCGACCCTCATCGGCATCGTCAGCTCGCTGGTCAACAAGAGCGCAGGCGAGGTCGAAGTCTTCGGCGTCAACCTGTCGCGCCATCGCGATGACGCCCTGCGCCTGATCGGCCTGGTGCCGCAGGAAATCAACTTCAACATGTTCGAGAAGCCGCTCGACATCCTGGTCAATTACGCCGGCTTCTATGGCGTGCCGCGTGCCGAGGCGCTGGTCCGCGCCGAGGAAGAGCTCAAGCGTGCGCAGCTGTGGGACAAGGCGCAGATGATGAGCCGCACCCTGTCCGGCGGCATGAAGCGCCGGCTGATGATCGCCCGCGCCATGATGACCCGGCCGCGCCTGCTGATCCTGGATGAGCCCACTGCCGGCGTCGACATCGAGATTCGTCGCGGCATGTGGAAGACGCTCAAGGACATCAACGCCGCCGGCACCACGATCATCCTGACCACCCACTACCTGGAAGAAGCCGAAAGCCTCTGCCGCAACCTGGCCATCATCGACCACGGCATCATCGTCGAGCAGGGCCCGATGCGCAGCCTGCTGGCCAAGCTGGACGTGGAAGGCTTCCTGTTCGATATCGACGGCGACCTGCCGGCGCAGCTGCCGGGCATCGAAGGCGCCGTGCTGCTGGCGCAGGACAGCCACACCCTGGATCTGGACATGCCGCGTGCGATGGACCTCAACCGGGTCTTCGACGCGCTCAACCAGGCCGGCATCCGCGTGCGCTCGATGCGCACCAAGAGCAATCGACTGGAGGAACTGTTCGTGCGCATGACTGGCAACAGCGACGCCAGCAAGGAGCAGGCCGCATGAACGCCGTCGCCGAACCTACCATCGCCCGCCGCAACCTGATCGCACTGGGCACCATCGTCCGCCGTGAAGTCGCGCGCATCCTGCGCATCTGGGGCCAGACCCTGGTGCCGCCGGCGATCACCATGACCCTGTACTTCCTGATCTTCGGTGGCCTGATCGGCTCGCAGATCCGCAACATGGGCGGCTACTCCTACATGCAGTTCATCGTGCCGGGCCTGGTGATGATGAGCGTCATCCAGAACAGCTACGGCAACATCTCCTCGAGTTTCTTCGGCGCCAAGTTCGGTCGCCATGTCGAGGAACTGCTGGTCAGCCCGATGCCCAACTGGGTGATCCTGTGGGGCTACGTCGCCGGCGCCGTGCTGCGTGGCGTGATGGTGGGCGTGATCGTGCTGGTGATCGCCATGTGCTTCACCCGTGTCAGCGTGCCGCATCCGCTGGTCACCCTGACCACGGTGCTGCTGGGCGCGACGATCTTCTCGCTGGCCGGTTTCATCAACGCCGTCTACGCCAAGAAGTTCGATGACGTGGCGATCGTGCCGACCTTCATCCTGACCCCGCTGACCTACCTGGGCGGCGTGTTCTACTCGGTCACGCTGTTGCCGGGTTGGGCGCAGACGATGACCCACGCCAATCCGATCTTCTACATGGTCAACGCGTTCCGTTACGGCCTGCTGGGCAGCAGCGACGTACCGCTGTGGGTGGCCTATGCGCTGATGCTGACCTTCGTGGCCGCGCTCAGCGCGCTGGCGCTGTGGCTGCTCCGGCGCGGTACGGGCCTGCGCAGCTGACATGCGCCTGCTCGTCCTGGGCGCCGGCGGCACCGGCGGGTACTTCGGCGGCCGACTGGCGCAGGCGGGCTTTGACGTCACCTTCCTGGTGCGCGAAGCGCGCCAGCAGCAACTGCAGCAGGCCGGCCTGCTGATCCTCAGCCCGCTGGGCGACGCCCACCTGCGGGTCAATGCGATCACCGCGCAGGAACTGAAGAACCTCAGCGGCAAGCGTCCGTTCGACATGGTCCTGCTCAGCTGCAAGGCCTACGACCTGCGCAGTTCGATGGAGGCGATCGCACCGGCGGTGGAAGAGGGCGCCGACGTGTTGCCCATCCTCAACGGCCTGCTGCATTACGACGCATTGGATGCGCGCTTCGGCCGCGAGCTGGTGATTGGCGGGCTGTGCTTCATCAGCGCCACCAAGGGCGAGCATGGCGAAATCCTGCACCTGGGCCGGCCCGCGTCACTGACCTACGGCGAGCGTGACGGCGGTGATCCGCGCCCGCGCCTGCGTTCGTTTGCGCGCGCCTGCACCGCCTCGCACCTGGAACACGTGCTCACGCCGGACATTCCACGCGAGCAATGGATCAAGTTCAGTTTCCTGGCGGCGTTGGCGGCCGGCACTTGTCTGATGCGTGCTTCGATCGGACAAATCGTCGCCAGTGAAGGCGGCGCGCAGTTCATGGCCGCCATGTATGCCGAGTGCGCGGCAGTGGCGGCAGCCGCTGGCCAGCCGATTCCACAGAGTTCGCAATCTTCCGCGCTGTTCACCCTGCGGCAGGCGGATTCGGCGCTGAAGGCCTCGATGCTGCGCGATCTCGAAGCGGGCCAGGCGGTGGAAGCCGAGCACATCGTTGGCGACATGGTCCGCCGCGGCAAACGCCTGGGCGCGGCCACGCCCAAGATGGCGGCAGCCTGGCTGCACCTGCAGGCCTACGAGGCCAACCGCAGCCGCTGACGCGTCAGCGTTCCGGCAGCCGGAAGAATTCGCGCGCGTTGCGCGTGGTGGCCGCGGCGGTCACCGCCACGTCTTCGCCACGATCGCGGGCCAGCTCTTCCACGATATGCGCCAGGTACATCGGCTCGTTGCGACGATGCGAGGGCTGCGGACGCACCGTGCGCGGCAGCAGATACGGCGCATCGGTTTCGATCAGCAGGCGGTGGGCCGGGATGTGTTTCACCAGTTCGCGCAGGTGCAGGCCGCGGCGCTCATCGCACAGCCAGCCGGTGATGCCCACGTACCAGTCCTGATCCAGGTAGTCGAACAGCTCCTCGCGGCTGCCGGTGAAGCAGTGCACCACCGCCGCTGCCAGCTTGCCGTCGAAGTTTTTCATCATCGCCATGAAGTCGGCATGCGCGTCGCGCTGGTGCAGGAACAGCGGCTTGCCGTTCTCCGCGCCCAGTTGCAGCTGCCGCTCGAAGGCGCGCCGCTGCGCCGGCCGTGGGGAGAAATCGCGGAAGTAATCCAGGCCGCACTCACCCACCGCCACCACCTCCGGATGCGCGTGCAACGCACGCATTTCGGCGTCGCATTCATCGGTGTATTCGGTGGCGTGATGCGGATGCACGCCCGCGGTGGCGAACAGTTCGCCCGGATGCGCCTGGGCCAGCGCCAGTGCCTGCGGTGAGTGCTCGCGGCTGGCGCCGGTAATCACCATCTGCACCACGCCCTGTGCGCGTGCGCGATCGAGAACCGCCGCGCGATCATGATCAAAGCTTTCGTGGGTCAGGTTGGCGCCGATATCGATCAGGTGCATGTCACGTGCCGCAGAAGAATCCGGCGCGCATTGTAAGCGGGCGCCGGCGGCCAGCCGTTATCCTTGTCGCATGTCCCTGCCCGAATTCCCCATCACCGAGCTGCTGCCGCGCATCCGCCAGAGCCTGGTCGAACATCCGCGGCTGGTGCTGGAAGCGCCGCCGGGCGCGGGCAAGACCACCCAGGTGCCGCTGGCCCTGCTCGATGAAGCCTGGTTGCAGGGGCGTCGCCTGATCATGCTCGAACCCCGGCGTGTGGCCGCACGTGCCGCCGCCGGTTTCATGGCCCGGCTACTGGGCGAGCCGGCCGGCGAGACCGTGGGCTATCGCATCCGCTTCGAAAGCAAGGTGTCGGCGCGCACCCGCATCGAGGTGGTGACCGAAGGCATCCTGACCCGGATGATCCAAGACGATCCACTGCTCGAAGGCATCGCGGCGATCGTGTTCGACGAATTCCACGAGCGTCACCTGGCCGCGGATCTGGGCCTGGCGCTTTCGCTGGACGTGCAGGCGCAATTGCGTCCGGACCTGCGCATCGTGGTGATGTCGGCCACCTTGGATGGCGAGCGTCTGGCGCGCTTTCTGGATGCGCCGCGCCTGAGCAGCGAAGGCCGCAGCTTCCCGGTCAGCATCAGCCATTTCCCGGCGCGGCGCGAAGAAAGCGACGAGGTGCAGGCACGCCGCGCGATCGAACAGGCGCTGCTCCAGCATGCCGGCGACGTGCTGGTGTTCCTGCCTGGCCAACGCGAAATCCAGCGGGTGGAGGCGATGCTTGCGCCGCTGCCTACGGTCAGTTCGGGCGAGGTGGTGGTGCTGGCGCTGCACGGCGATCTGCCGGTGGAAAAACAATCCGAAGCGCTGCAACCGGATCCGCAAGGGCGCCGACGCATCGTGCTGGCGACCAACGTGGCCGAGTCCTCGGTGACCTTGCCGGGCGTGCGCGTGGTGATCGACAGCGGGCAGGCGCGCGAACCGCGCTATGACCCCAACAGCGGTTTTGCCAGGCTGGAAAGTGTCGCCATCTCGCAGGCTTCGGCGGATCAGCGTGCCGGCCGCGCCGGTCGCGTCGCCGAAGGCTGGGCCTATCGCCTGTGGCCGCAGTCGCAGCGGCTGGAGCCGCAACGCCGTGCAGAGATCGCGCAGGTGGAGCTGGCCGCACTGGCGCTGGAACTGGCGGCGTGGGGCAGCGATCACCTGCGCTTCGTCGATCCGCCGCCGCCCGGCGCCCTGGCGGCGGCGCGCGAGTTATTGCAGCGGCTGGGCGCGCTGGAAGGCGGCACGATTACGGCGCTGGGCAAACGCATGCTTGCGCTCGGCACGCATCCGCGCCTGGCGGCGATGCTGTTGAGCGCGCCACCCGGCGTGACGCGTGCGCTGGCCTGTGATCTGGCGGCGCTGGTGGAGGCGCGCGATCCGCTGCGCAGCGGTGGCGATGCGCTGGCGGCACGCTGGCGCGCGTTGGCGGCTTTCCGGCACGGACGCGCGCCTGCAGAGGCACACCGATCTTTGTTGGCAGCCATCGATGCCGCCGCCAGGCAGTGGCGTCGCCGGCTGCGCGAAGACGCGCCGCCGCCCGACGACAGCGCGGCCCATGGGCTGGGCGACCTGCTGACCCATGCGTATCCGGACCGCATCGGTTACCAGCATCCCCTGGATCCGCGCCGCTACGCCCTGGCCAATGGACGGATGGCGCAGCTGTTCCATGACACCGCGTTGTTCGGTGAGCCGTGGATCGTGGCGAGCGAATTGCGCCACGAAGCCAAGGACGCACTGGTGCAGCGTGCCGCGCCGGTGGACGAAGCCTTCCTGCGCCGCGAGTTCCCGCAGCGTTTCATCACCGAGGACGTGGTGCGCTGGGATGCCGGCAAGCGCGCGCTGGTGGCGCAGCGCGAAACCCGCTTCGATCTGATCGTGCTGGACACCCGCCCGGCCGGCCGCGTGGATCCCGAACGCGCCGCCACCGCCCTGACCGATGCCGTGCGGGAGTTGGGCCTGGCTGCCTTGTCGTGGAGCCCATCGCTGTTGCAGTGGCGCGAACGCGTGCGCTGCCTGCGTGAGTGGATGCCGGAACTGGGCCTGCCGGATTTCTCCGATGAGGGCTTGCTGGCCAGCGTGTCCCACTGGTTGCGGCCGGCGTTCATCGGCAAGACGCGACTGGATGCCCTGGGCGAATCCGATCTGGCCGACGCCCTGCGCGGAACGCTGGACTGGTCAATGCGTCAACGCGTCGACCAGCTTGCCCCCACGCGCATCACCGTGCCTTCGGGCATGGAGCGAGCGATTGAATACGCGCACGGGCAGCCACCGGTGCTGGCAGTCAAGCTGCAGGAATTGTTCGGCCTGGCCGAAACGCCGCGCATCGCCGAAGGCCGTGTGCCGCTGACCCTGCACCTGCTCTCACCCGGTGGCAGACCCCTGCAGGTGACCCAGGATCTGCGTGGCTTCTGGGAGCGCACCTATCCGGAGGTCAAGAAGGAAATGAAGGGTCGCTACCCCAAGCATCCCTGGCCCGAAGACCCCTGGACCGCGCAGGCCACGCATCGCGCCAAGCCGCGCGGCACCTAGACTCGCATCGGGCGGGGAGAACGGGCACGCGCCTGCGTGACCGGTTCTGTCCGGTCGCCCCCATTCAGCGCACGGCCGGCTCAAGCGCGGGCTGCTAACGCGCCGTAAACATCGAGCGCGGGAGACTGACTGCGTCGACCCCACCCGAGATTTCCTACGATGAGCAAGCTCACCATCATCACCGACCGCGCCCTGGACCTGGTCAACCAGGCAGGCAGCGGCATCGTCAACGCCGGCCAGAGCCTCAAGCACGCGGTACCCGAGGCCGGCAAGCTGCTGCAGACCGGCGCCGCGCTGGGCGTGGCCAAGACCGGCGCCCGCACCGCGATGACGTTCGTACGCCGCAATCCGGTAGTGGCCGTGGCCGCTGCGGCCGGCGTGGGCCTGCTGGCGTTCGCCGCCTACCGCAAGCGCAAGCGTGATGCCGCAAACGCACCGGTGGAAGGCAAGTCGCGTCGCATCGAAGCGCGCAAGGTCAACGGCACCGGCCGCGCTGGCCGCGCCCGCACCACCGCGCGCAAGTCATCGAGCGAGTCCGCCTCGCCCTGAGCAAGGCCGCAGCTGTTGTTGTAGGAGGGGCTTTAGCCCCGAACCTCGGATGGTTTCCGAGCTTCGGGGCTAAAGCCCCTCCTACATTCTGTCGATGGATGGCGTGACAGTTTGATCAGTTTCGCGGCACTTCGCGCCACTGGCCCGGCGCCAGGCCGTCGAGCCGCGCCGATCCCATCGCCACGCGCACCAGCCGCAGCGTCGGCAATCCTACGGCGGCGGTCATGCGCCGCACCTGGCGATTGCGACCCTCGTTGATCGTCAGTTCCAACCAGCTGTCCGCCACCGTCTTGCGATAACGCACCGGCGGATCGCGTGGCCACAGGGTCGGGGCGGTTTCCAGCAAACGCGCCTGCGCCGGTAGCGTCGGCCCATCGTTCAACACCACGCCGTTGCGCAGCGCCGTCAGCTGTTCGGGCGAAGGCTCGCCTTCCACCTGCGCCCAATAAGTCTTGTTCTGCTTATGGCGCGGATCGGTCAGGCGATGGGCGAGCGCGCCGTCATCGGTCAACAGCAGCAGGCCTTCGCTGTCGTAGTCCAGGCGACCGGCGGCATACACGCGTGGCGGCAAGCCGAACTCGGCCAGAGTGCGCCGAGCCGGTTCACTGCGATCAGTGAACTGGCACAGCACGTTGAAGGGTTTGTTGAAGGCAATCAGCATCGTTGCTTGGATCCGACACCGCGCGGCCGAAGCACGCGCGGTGCGGTGGTGTTACCGGTCGTGATCAGGGTTTGACGAAGCGCAGCGTCATCCGATCACTTTCGCCTATCGCCTGGTACTTGGCGTCGTCCTTGGCGTCGTGCTGATTGGTCGGCGGCAGCGTCCACACGCCATTGGGATGATCCTTGGTGTCGCGCGCATTGGCGTTGACTTCGCTCTGCCCGGCCAGCTTGAAGCCCGCCGCTTCGGCCAGGGCAATCACCTGCGCCTGACCCACATAACCGGTGTCGTCATCGGCCGGCACGTCCTTGCTCGCACGATGCTCCACCACGCCCAGCACGCCGCCCGACTTAAGCACGTTATAGAAGCCCCTGAACATGCCCTCGGCCTGGCCGGCCTTGCGCCAGTTGTGCACGTTGCGGAAGGTCAGCACCAGATCCGCCGAACCCGGCGCGCCAAACATGGGCGAGGTGGGCGAATACGGCGCCAGCTGCACCTTGTCGAACTGCGCCGGTGCGCCTTCGAACTTCTTCTTCAACGAATCAAAGCTGCGCTGCTGGTAATCGCGACCGCCGCCCGCCGGCACGGCAGACGGATCCACCACGGCAGCGACATACGTGCCGTGCTCACGCAGATACGGCGCCAGGATTTCGGAGTACCAGCCGCCGCCCGGGGTGATCTCGATCACCGTCTGATCCGGCTTGAGCTGGAAGAAGCCGAGCGTCTCGCGCGGATGGCGATACTTGTCCCGCAGTACATTGGCCGGCGTGCGCGTGCCTGCGGCAATGGCCTGATCCAGGGCGGAATCGGCAGCGGCTTGGCTGGCCGCATGGGCGGCGTGCTGGGCGTGCACGAGTGCCGGCGTGCCCAGTGCTGCAAGCATGACTAAAGACAGGGTGCGGAAGTTCATGTTGCGTCTCCACGGGAAGTGGCGCGAGC
Organism: Pseudoxanthomonas indica; assembly: GCF_900167565.1. NCBI lineage: Bacteria > Pseudomonadati > Pseudomonadota > Gammaproteobacteria > Lysobacterales > Lysobacteraceae > Pseudoxanthomonas > Pseudoxanthomonas indica. The sequence goes on along the minus strand of NZ_FUZV01000001.1, from coordinate 1,950,990 downwards.
CTAGCACGCAGTCGGTCACGGGCGTGGCCTGCCTTGGCAGCCGCGCGCGTTGTCCTTCAGGAACCGGAGAAACTTCCCCATGTCGATGCACCGCACCACGCAGCTGGCGGCGAGCCTGCTGCTGATCCTTCCCTTGCCCGTGTTCGCACAGGCCGCCGGTTATGGCGACGACTTCGGCATGGGCATGGGCAGCATGCCCAGCGTCGCCAAGATGAGCGATGGCGATGCCAGCTGCGAACAATTGTTCGCCGAATCCGAACAGCTGCAGAAGGAAATCGCCGCGCTGCCACAGCCGGAAGATCCGATGGTCATCAGCCAGAAGATGACCGACGACATCATGAACTCGCAGCGCAAGGCAGCGCAGGGCGCGCGCGCCAAGAGTCTTGCCAGCAGCGTATTGAGCATGGTGCCGGGCGTGGGCGGACTGGCGGCATCGGCGCTGCGTCCCGGCATGGGCGGCATGCCGGATACGAGCAAGGACATGCAGAAACACATGAAGGCGCTGCAGGAAAGCACCGCCGCCAACATGGCGATCTACCATCGCCAGGCGCGCCAGCAACACGTCACCGATCTGTTCCTGGATCGCAGTTGCAAGGTGTCGCAGCTGCAGCCCGATGCATTGGCACGCGCGCGCACGCAGTTCTCGCCAGGCGCCGCCGCGGCAGCCGCACCGGCGGTGGGTGAGCCGGCTTCGGCACCCGCCGCCACGGCCGGACCGGCAAGCGCCGATGCGATCGCGCCGGCGACCGTTGATGCCAGCGCTACCCCTGCCAGCACGCCTTAGGGCGATGCCCCGGTCGCGTCAGCGTGATCGACCGGCAGCGTCACATCCATCAAGGTCGGGTCATCGGGATCCGGGCGGATGCTGAAGCCCAGGTGTTCGCACATCGCCAGCATCGTGCGGTTGTCACGCAGCACCTGGCCTTCCACGGTCTTCAGGCCCAGCCAGCGCGCGTACTCGATCATGATGCGCATCAGCCGCCAGCCGATGCCGTGGCCTTTCAGATCCGAGCGCACCAGGATGCCGTACTCGCCACGATCGTAATTGGCGTCGGCGTGCAGCCGCACCGCCCCGAGCATGTGGCCGTGCTCGGGATGCAGCGCCACCAGCGCCATCGAGCGGGCGTAGTCGATCTGGGTGAGGCGGGCGATGAACTCGTGGCTGAAATGACGCACCGACTGGAAGAAGCGCAGGCGCAGATCCTCATCGGTCACATGGGTGAAGAACTCGCGGAACATCGCATCGTCTTCCGGTCGTACCGGGCGCACGAAGGCGTGGCTGCCATCGGCCAGATCCAGCGTGCGTTCCCATTCCTTGGGATACGGGAAGATCGCAAAGCGCGGATGGCCACGGCCCTTGTGCAACTGCCGTCCGCGCGCCACGGCGATGCGCGCGTCCACCGCGATCACGCCCGACGCGTCGGCCAGCAGCGGATTGATGTCCAGCTGCCGCACTTCCGGCAGGTCGGCGGCCAGCTGCGCCAGCTTCATCAGCACCAGCGCGATGGCGCCTTCGTCGGCGGCCGGCACGTCGCTATAAGCCTTGAGCACGCGTGACACGCGCGTGCGCGCGATCAGCTCATGCGCCAGGCGCAGATCCAGCGGCGGCAGCGCCAGCGCACCGTCGTTGATCACATCCACTGCGGTGCCGCCGCGCCCGAACACCAGCACCGGGCCAAACACCGCGTCATCGGCAATGCCGGCAATCAACTCGCGCGCCTTCGGCCGTACGACCGTCGACTGCACCACCAGGCCGCTGATGCGCGCCTGCGGTCGCGCCGCGCGCGCGCGCTGCAGGATGCCCTGTGCTGCTTCGCGCACGGCGGCCTCGCTGCCCAGGTTCAGGCGAACGCCGTCGACTTCGGACTTGTGCGGGATATCCGGCGACAGGATCTTCAACACCACCGTCTGCCCGCCGGCCAGCAGCGGCGCGGCCAACTGCACGGCCTGTTCGGCATCGCGCGCATGCTGCACCGGCGCCATCGGAATGCCGTACGCACCCAGCAAGCGCGCCGTATCCAGGGGATCCAGCCAGCGCTGGCCTTGCCGCAACGCGTTGTCGACGAGGGCGCGTGCTGCCGCCGCATCGACATTGAAATCTTCCGGCAGGCTAGGCGGCGTCTCCATCAACGCGGCTTGCGCCTCGCGGTAGCGCACCAGATGCATGAAGCCGTTGACCGCATCGGACTCGGTCGGATAGTTGGGAATCCGCGCCTGATCCAGCACCTCGGCGGCGGCGGGATCATGGCCCAGCCACACCGCGAACACCGGTTTGTGCCGCGGCGACTGCGCACGCTTGCGCAGCACCTGGGTCATGGCGTCGGCGGTTTCCACCGCCGACGACAACACCGTGGGCACGTTGACCGCCAGCAGCGCATCGTTGGCCGGGTCATCCAGCAGCGCTTCAATCGTGCCGGCGTAACGCTCGGCATCGATGTCGGTGACCAGGTCCACCGGATTGGTCCGCGACCAGCCGGCCGGCAACATCGCATCGAGTCGATCGCGCGTGCTGTCGGACAGCTCGGCCACCGTGCCGCCCAGATCGCGCAGCCGGTCAACCGACAAGGCGCCGACGCCGCCACCGTTGGTCAGGATCGCCAATCGCCGTCCCGGAAACGCGCGCAGTCGTCCCAGCGTTTCAGCGGCCGAGAACAGTTCGTCCAGCGAACGTACCTGCAACAGGCCGGCGCGCCGGAATGCCGCGTCATAGATCGCGCGTGAGTCGGCCAGATGTTGCGCATGGGTGGCGTCGGCGGCGGAATCCAGCGCCAGCGCACGCCCGGACTTCACCACCACCACCGGCTTGGTGCGCGCGGCGGCACGCGCGGCCGACATGAACTTGCGCGCATCGCGGATCGCTTCGACATACAGCAGGATGGCGCGGGTGCGGTGGTCGGTGGCGAAGTAATCCAGCAAGTCGGCAAAGTCGACGTCCAGCGCATCGCCCAGCGACACCACCGCGGAAAAGCCGACCGAACGTCCCACGCTCCATTCCACCAGGCCACCGGAGATGGCGCCGGATTGGGATATCAGCGCCAGATCGCCGGCCTTGGGGAAACGGCTGGCCAGGCTGGCATTCAAGCGCACATGCGGGGCGATCACGCCCAGGCAATTGGGGCCCAGCACGCGCAGGCCCTTCTCACGCGCCACCGCTTCCAGTTGCGCAGCCGGTGAATCCGGGCCTTCGCCCATCGCCACCGTCAGTACGGCCACTGCGCCGGCGCCACGTTCGGCAGCTTCGCGCGCCACCGCGGGCACGGTGGCCGGCGGCGTGGCAATCACCACCAGATCCGGCTTCCACGGCAGATCGCGCAGGCGCTTGACCGTGATGACGCCAGGCATGGGCTGCACATGCAGGTTCACCAGCGCCACCGGACCGGCGAAGCCGCCGTCGAGCAGATTGTTGATCACCGCGCGCCCCACCGAGCGCGGACGCGACTGGCTGCCGACCACCGCGACCGAGGTGGGCCTGAAGATCGAAGACAGGCGATAGGTGCTCATGACGCGGCTAGCATAGCGCTGCCGCGCGAGCGGAAGCGTTGAGGCAGATCACTCACGCCAGCTTCAATGCCTGCGCATAAGGCGGCGTGTCCGGATAGTCGCCCGCGACCAGCCGCGCCTGCAGGTCGCGCCACCAGCCCGCATTGAACAATTCGCTGTGCGTTGCCCGCAGCGCCTTGGCCAACGGCTCGGGCAGGCCGAGGAACTGCGGGAAGCGTTCGGGGAATACATCCTTGGGCCCCACGTAAAACCATGGCCCGCTGGCAATCTCCTCTTCGTAGCTGGCCGCCTTGGGCCAGTCGCGGAAATGGCAGTCGGTCACCAGGCACAGCTCGTCGTAGTCGTAGAACACCGCGCGGCCGTGGCGCGATACGCCGAAATTCTTCAGCAGCATGTCGCCGGGGAAAATGTTGTTGCGCGCCATGTCCTTGATCGCCTGGCCGTAGTCGATCGCCGCCGCGCGCGCGGCTTCGGCGGTTTGCTCGCGCAGGTACAGGTTCAAGGGGCGCATGCGCCGTTGCACGTAGCACAGGTGCAGGATCAGATCGTCGCCGTCCTCGGTCAGGCTGCCGGGGCAGCTGGCCAGCAGCTCTTCCAGCAGCGCGGGCGAGAAGCGCCGACGTGGAAAGCGCAGCGAGCGGTAGGCCTGGGTATCGAGCAGACGGCCGACGCGATCCAGATGGAACACCAGGTCGTACTTGGCCTCCACGTCCTGCCGGCTCATCTCCTTGGGATAGGCGAAGCGATCCCGGATCACCTTGAACACCAGCGGATAGCTGGGCAGGGTGAACACCGCCATCACCATGCCCGGCGTGCCCTCGGCCTGCACCAGCTGCTCGCCGGCCTGCGCATTGAAATGATGGAAGAAGGTGCGGAAGCGCTCGGTCTTGCCCTGCTTGGCGCGGCCCAGCACCGTGTAGATCTCGTCGATCGGCTTGCCCGGCAGCAACGAGCGCAGGAACACCACGGCATCGCCGACCGTGGCCAGATCGGCATGGAAGTAGCTGCGCGACGTGCCGAACAGATGCGCCACATCGGCGCGACGGGTCAGCACCGCTTCCACCTTCAACTGGCCCTGATCGTTGACCAGCGCAATCACGCACGGCGAGAAGCGATGCTCACCGAACACGCGTCCCACCAGATAGGCGCGGCGTTCGCGGTAGAACACGGTGTCCAGCAGCTCGATGCCGCGTACCGGGTTATCGCCCCAATGCGCCAGGTCATCCTGCAGGCGCACGGCGATCGATGCGGCGCAGCGGGTCCGGTGCGCATAGGGCACATCGAAGCGGTAGTCACCCAGCACCCGCATATAGGTATCGGTGGGTCGCAGTTCCGATACCGCATAGCTGTGGCGGGCGACCGGATGGGTGATTGCGTCGGTGGGCTCGATGTCCAGCGCGACGAATTCAATGGCCGGGTCGACGCCACGCGTCTTGAAGAAGCGCCGCGTCAGCGTGTTGTAGAACGTCTTGTACAGCTCGCGATCGATCAGTTCACCCAGCAACTGCTCGTAATGGTCGCGCACCGCTGACCACAGTGCGCGATCATGGGCCTGGTTGAGCAGTGCGGCCTGCAGGCGCAGGGCGCACTCGGCGATGCACTGGTCGTACAGCTCGATGCGCTCGACCGCATCGGCGCGCGCGCCAGCCCAGTCCTGGGTTTCAAAGCGCAGGCGGGCACGCTGGGTGACCTCGGCGAAGCGCGCGTGGTAGTCGGCGAAGGCGTCGCGGATCAGCGCGGCCAGGATGCCGGCGCGGATCATGGCGCGCGGCCCGCCTGTTCCAGCAGCCAGCGGCGCACGGTCTGGAACTCCGGATGACCCAGGCTGCGCTCGGGATAGACCAGGTAGTGGGCAAAGTCGACCTGCAGGCGCTTGCGAGTGAGCGGCACCAGCCGACCGGCGCGAATCAGCGGCTCGGCCAGGGTGGCGCGCGCCAGCGCCACGCCCATGCCTTGCGCCGCGGCCTGGTGCAGCGTCTCGGTATCATCGAAATGCGCCACGTAGCGCCGCGGCGCTTCGCCTCCGTGTTGGCCAAACCATTCCTTCCAGCGATCCGACGGGTCGCCGAGCAGCGGCAGCTTGGCCAGCGAGGCCGAATCGCCCTTGGGCTTGCCGTGGCGCTTGATGAACTCCGGACTGGCCACCGGCGCGATCCATTCGTGGAAAAGCAGCTCGGACGTCACCCCCGGCCACTGGCCACCGCCCAGACGCAACGCCATGTCCACCGACTCGCGATCAAAGTCCACCACATGCGTGCTGGATTGCAGGTTCAGGCCCAGCTCGGGATTGGCCACCAGGAAGGCCGACAGGCGAGGCACCAGCCAGGCCGTGGCCATGGAAGGAATCAGGCTGAGCGTGATCACCCGGTCGCTGCGCGAGGACAAACGCGTGAGCGCATGACCGATGGCATCCAACGGCGTGGCCACCGCGTCGAACAGGCGCTGGCCCTCCGGGGTCAGTTCGACGCCGCGCGGTCCGCGCAGCAGCAGGCGATGGCCCAGGCGATCTTCGAGCAGGCGCATGCGATGACTGAGCGCACTGACGGTCAGGTGCATGGCTTCGGCCGCGCGCGTGAGGTTCTTCATCCGCGCGGCGGTGACAAAGGCGTCGATCTGGTCCAGGGGAAGGCGGCTCATCCGTGCTCCAGGTTGGCGTGGTCAGGCAGATTCGAAGTCCCGGTCGCGGCAGGCGTGGCTGGCAGGCCCCCACGTTGAACCAGGCTCAAGTCTGGCTTGCCCAGCTTTCGCTTTTTCGGTGTCCAGCATGGGACTAACTTGGCACTCGTTCAAGCCGGAGCCCCCGGCGGCAAGGAGAGACCCATGCGTACCGAGACGAAATCCTCGTGGTGGCGGCAACTGGGCAGCATCAGCCAGGGAATGCTGTTCCTCGACGGCCACGTGACCCATCCGGACGCCTTGTCCGGCCAGCACCATGCCGTCCACGGCGCGCGGTGCGCGCACCGCACCGACCTGCATCGACGCGCCCTGCAGGTGCTGCAGGCACGGCGCCTGCGCCAGGCGACCGCGCTGTCGCTGTTCCGCTGACCGTTCCTCCCCCCGGATGCGGAAAAGAAAACGCCCGGCGATGCCGGGCGTTTTCCTTGCGCCCGGCGATGCCGGGCGTTTTCCTTGCGTCGATGTGCCGCGATCCGGCCTCAGAGATGCTTGATGATCTCGTCGGCGAATTCGCTGCACTTCACTTCGGTGGCGCCGTCCATCAGGCGGGCGAAATCATAGGTCACGCGCTTGCTGGCGATCGCCTTGTTGACGCCTTCGATGATCGCATTGGCCGCTTCGGTCCAGCCCATGTAGCGCAGCATCATTTCGCCGGACAGGATCACCGAACCCGGGTTGACCTTGTCCAGGTCGGCGTACTTGGGCGCGGTGCCGTGGGTGGCTTCGAACACGGCATGGCCGGTCACGTAGTTGATGTTGGCGCCCGGCGCGATGCCGATGCCGCCGACCTGCGCAGCCAGCGCGTCGGACAGGTAGTCACCGTTGAGGTTGAGCGTGGCGGACACGTCGTACTCGCGCGGACGCAGCAGGATCTGCTGCAGGAACGCATCGGCGATGGCGTCCTTGATCACGATGCCCGCACCCGGCTTGCCTTCCGGAATGACATGCCAGGGACCGCCGTCCAGTTCGACCGCGCCGAAGTAATCGCGCGCGACCTGGTAGCCCCAGTCACGGAAGCCACCTTCGGTGAACTTCATGATGTTGCCCTTGTGCACCAGCGTGACCGACTTGCGGCCATTGTCGATGGCGTACTGGATGGCGCTGCGGACCAGGCGCTCGGTGCCCAGGCGGCTGACCGGCTTGATGCCCAGGCCCACTTCCACGTCCAGGCCACGCTTGGCTTCGCCCACGCCTTCCAGCGCGGCTTCCCATTCGTTGACCTTTTCCTGGGTGCCGAAGCGGATCTTGTTGAACGCCTGCGGGAATTCCTTGGCCAGGAAGTCCAGCACCTTCTGCGACTCGGCGGTGCCGCCGGCCCATTCGATGCCGGCGTAGATGTCCTCGGTGTTCTCGCGGAAGATCACCATGTCCACATCGCCCGGCTTCTTCACCGGCGAAGGCACGCCTTCGAACCAGCGCACCGGACGCAGACAGACGTACAGATCCAGCATTTGCCGCAGGGCCACGTTGAGCGAGCGGATGCCACCGCCGACCGGCGTAGTCAGCGGACCCTTGATCGAGACCAGATAGTCGCGGCAAGCCTGCACGGTGGAATCGGGCAGCCAGGTGCCGAACTGGTTGTTGGATTTCTCGCCGGCAAACACTTCCAGCCAGTGGATCTTGCGCTCACCGCCGTAGGCCTTTTCGACCGCGGCATCGAGCACGCGCACGCTGGCGCGCCAGATATCCGGACCAGTGCCATCGCCTTCGATGAAGGGGATGATCGGATGGTTCGGCACAGTGAGCTTGCCGCCGGAGATGGTGATCTTCTCACCGCCGGCAGGCGGGGTGAGGACAGGTTCTGCCATGGAACTGCTCCCGGTTGAAGACGCACATCGGGGGATACGCGCCGGTATTGAACAGCAAAGGATGAAGCGGACCCCCATTGTCGCGATTTCCTGGGCTCACGGCAAAGCCGACCAATGCCCAAACCAGCCCCCCTGAGTCAGGGGGCGATTCGCGCGCAGCGCGAATGGGGGTGTGGAAGCACATAGCGGGGCCCGAAGTTTGCAAAGCAAACTTTGGGTTTTTGAGGCGTAGCCGAAAAAAAAAGGGCGTGATGCTTTCGCACCACGCCCGAGCTTGCCCACCTGGGTGGGAGAGAGGGGGGAGTTACTTGATTTCGATTTCCTGCGACATGCCGGCGGCCTGGCCGTTGACGGTCACATCGACCTTGTACTTGCCGGCCGGCCACGGCGTGGCCTTGGTGAATTCGATGTTGGTCGTGCCGGCATCGGAGGCCACCACGGTGGCGGTCTTCTGCCCGGCCACCTGGCCATCCTGATAGGTCAGCTTGGCATCGATGGTGGCATTGGCAGGCACCGCCGCATCGGTCTTCACCGACACCACGATCTTGTCCTTGGGCGTGAACGCGGAAGCAGCCATCACCGAGCGATCCGCGGCGGCGGAGGTACCCACGGTGACGCTGGTCGTGCTCACGGCGGGTGCCGGTGCGGGTTCAGGCGGCGGCGGAGTCGGCGCCGGCGCCGGTTCGGTCACCACGGGAGCGGCCACGGGCTCTTCTTTCTTCTTGCACGCGGCCAGCGCCACGGTGCCGGCCAGCGCAATCATCAGGGCGTACGAAATGCGGTTCGTCTTCATGGGTTCAATCCTTGGGAGGAAGCGAGCGGGAATCGGACGGCGCAACCGCGGCAGCGGCTAGGCCAGGCTGTCCTTGGGCGGCAAGCGGATCACCTGGCCCGGAAACACGCGATCGGGATCGTCGATGACATCGCGATTGGCCTCGAAAATCTGCTTCCACGCATTGGCGTTGCCGTAGTGATCCTTGGCAATCTTGGACAGGGTGTCGCCCTTGCCGATGGTGTAGCTCTGCTCGCCGACAATCTGCTCGGTACTGTCGACCTTGGCCGAGACGTCGGAGAAGTCCGCCTTCGGGACTATCTGCTCGGTCGAATCGACTTTCGCACTGACGTCTGAAAAATCCGCCTTCTTCTCGTTGCTCATGGACAGCCAACCTTCCGTGCCGGATCGGGGAGGACGGGCTAGCCTTGCATGGCGTCTGTTAAGAAACCATGCCGCCGGCGTGAAAACGCGGGAAGCGCTTCACCTGGGTGACTACTGGCGGTTCTCACGCAGCGCCACCGGTGCGGCGACGCCCGGCGAGGCACGCCAGGGATTGATGTCCAGGCCACCGCGGCGGGTGTAACGCGCCTCCACCGACACCCACTCGGGCTGGCAGTGCGCCATCAGATCACTGTAGATGCGCTCGACGCAGTGCTCGTGGAACTCGGCGTGGTTGCGGAAGCTGATCAGGTAACGCAGCAGTTCGTTGCGGTCGATGCGTGGACCGGCATAACGGATGATCACCGTGGCCCAATCCGGTTGCCCGGTGACCGGGCAGTTGGATTTCAGCAGCGCCGAACGCAGCACTTCCTGCACCCGCTCGCTGGGATCGACCAGCAGGCCGTCGGCGCGCGGCGGACCGTAGTGATCAATCTCCACGTCCAGATCGTCCAGCGAATCGCCTTCCGGGTATTCGGCCATCGGCGGCAGCCCGAACGTCACCTCGATGTCGGCGCCGGCGCGCGCGGACAAATCCGTGCGCAGGCAATCCAGCACCGCTGCATCGCTGTTGAAGCGCGCGTTGTTGAGCGAATTGAGGAAGAGCTTGAACGACTTGGATTCAATCAGGTTGGACGAGGTGCAAGGCACGGTGAACGTGGCGGTGGCCACGCGCGGCTTGCCACGCGCATCCAGCCAGCTCAACTCGTAGCCATGCCAGCGGTCGTGACCGATGAACGGCAGCGCGTCCCCGCTCAAACCCAGCGAATCGCGCGCGGCCTGGCGTGGAATCGGGAACAACAGGCTGGGGTCGTAATGGTCGGGGTAGGTGACGTCGCGACCCAGCAGGGATTCTTCAGGAGTACTCATCTTGGTAGTTTAATCCGCTCACCACCGCGCTCCTGACCAATGTCATGACAAGCATGAATACCCGCTTCCTCGTCCTGGCCACCTGCCTGGTGACCGCGCTGGTGGCCTGTGCCGCACAGCCAGCGGCACAGGTCCGTCCTGCGGAGACGCCGGTGCCGACGGCGGCCAGCGCAAGCCAGCGCGACGCACCCTCGTCGATGCGCCTGCTTGCGGTAGGCGAGGCGATCGACCTGGCGTTGCCCGGCAACCCGAGTACCGGCTACAGCTGGGAAATCGAGGCCGATGGCGCGCCCATCCTGGCTCGGCAGACGCCGCCGGAAGCCGCGGCGGTCGCCAGCAGCGACCCGCCGATGGTCGGGGCTTCGCAGACGGCGCGCTTCCGTTTTGTCGGCGCAAAGCCCGGCCGGACCACGCTGCACCTGGTGTATCGCCGACCCTGGGAACGCGAGGTGGCGCCTGCCGACGAAGTCCGCCTGGACGTGGAAGTGCGCTGACCCGGACGGCGCTGCCCGCGTCCACGCAGGCGCGGTGCAGCGACCCGCCCGGCCGATGACTTAGTGGCCGGCGTTCAAGTAGTCCAGCGAGACCTGCATCAACGCGCGGAAGCCCACATCCAGCGCCTGCTCATCGAGCAGGAATTTGGGCGAATGGTTGCTGGGCGCGGTGACCGGATCGATGCCCGCCGACGTCGAACCCACGAAGAAGAACATCGCCGGCACCTGCTGCCCGTACAGCGAAAAGTCCTCCGAGCCCATCTGCAACGAGGGCTCGATGACATTGTCCGCGCCCACCGTAGCCTGCAGGCTGGGCAGCATCCGTGCGGTCAGCGCGGGATCGTTGATGGTCGGCGGATTGCCATCGTGGCTTTCGATGTTCACCTCCGCACGCGCGCCATGCGCCGCGGCGACGTGGGTGGAGACATTCTCCAGGTCGGCGAAGATCTTCTGCCGCACACCTTCATCAAACGTGCGGATGGTGCCCAGCACTTCGACGTCGTCAGGAATGATGTTGTAGCGGATGCCGCCCTTGATGGCGCCAAAGGTCACCACGGCCGGTAGTTTCGAGATATCGGTGCGACGGCTGACGATGGTCTGCGCGCTGCCGATCAAATCGGCCATGGCCACGATCGGATCGATGCCACTCCAGGGCCGCGAGCCGTGCGTCTGCCGGCCCAGCATGCGGATGCTGAAGCGATCCGAGGCGGCCATCAGCGGACCCTGGCGCACGCCGATCTGGCCCACCGGTATCGTCGAGAAGACATGCAGGCCGAACACCGCGTCGGGCTTGAAGTCGGCAAACAGGCCCTGCTTGAGCATCATGCCGGCGCCACCTTCCTCACCGGCGGGCGGACCTTCCTCGGCCGGCTGGAAAATCAACAGCACCTCGCCGGGCAGATTCTCGCGCATCGCCACCAACGCTTCGGCCACCGCCATCAGGATGCCGGTATGCGCATCGTGGCCGCAGGCATGCATCACGCCGACCGCCTCGCCGCGATAGGTGGACGTCGCCTTGGAAGCAAACGGCAGCCCGGTTTGTTCGGTGACGGGCAAGGCATCCATGTCGGCGCGAAGGGCAATGCGCGGGCCGGGCTTGCCGCCTTTGATCACCGCGGTCACGCCGTGATGGGCCACGCCGGTTTTCGGCTTCAAGCCCAGCGCGCGCAGGTGTTCGGCAACCTTGGCGGCGGTGCGCTCCTCGCGGTTGGACAGTTCCGGATGGGCGTGGAAGTCGCGACGCCAGCCCACCAGCTTGTCGTGCAGGCGTTGCGCCGCGACATCGACCTCCGGACGCTGCGCGTCGGATTGCGCCGCCATGGCGGGCGTGGCCAGCCACGACGCCAACGACAGGGACACTGCCAAAGCCAGTGATGCGCGCATTGCCTACCCCGGTAAGAAGACAGCCGGATGCTATCAGCTGGAACGGGCGAGACGGCCGCGCGCGGAATCATCGCGGCGATATCTTAGAATTCTCTCTGTTCCAGCGAAGCCGCGGCATCCAGGGACAGCTCTCCTTCCTGGTGTCCCGATGCTGGTGCCCCGATGTTCGAAGCAACCCTGCAGATCCTGTGTTGGCTGTTCCTGGCGGGCCTGCTTGCCGGTTTCATCGACGCCATTGCCGGCGGCGGCGGCATGGTCACCATCCCGGCCATGCTGTTGGCCGGCATCCCGCCATTGCAGGCGCTGGGCACCAACAAACTGCAATCGCTGTTCGGCTCGGGCTCGGCCAGCTGGAGCTACGCGCGCCACGGCCATGTCGATCTGAAACAGCAAGGACCCATGGCCTTGTGCGCGGCGGCGGGAGCGGTGTTGGGCGCGCTGCTGGCCACGCTGATCCCGGCCGACTGGTTGAAGCTGGTGCTGCCGTTCCTGCTGATTGCCATCGCCATCTACTTTGGCCTGAAGCCGAACCTGGGTTCGGTCGATCGGCACCGGCGCATGAGCGAGCACGCGTTCGCGTTCGGCTTCGTGCCGGTGATTGGCTTCTACGATGGCATGTTCGGGCCGGGCACCGGCTCGTTCCTGATGCTGGGTTTCGTGGCGTTGGCCGGTTACGGACTGCTCAAGGCCACGGCGCACACCAAGTTCCTCAACTTCGGTTCCAACGTCGGCGCGTTCGCGGTGTTTCTGCTCACCGGATCGGTGTTGTGGAAGGTCGGCCTGGTGATGGGCGCCGGTCAGTTCATCGGCGCCCACCTGGGCTCGCGCTTTGCGATGAAGCAGGGCGCGCGGATCATCAAACCGCTGCTGGTGACCGTGTCGATTGCATTGGCGATCCGCCTGCTCGCCGACCCCGCGCATCCACTGCGGATCTGGCTGGGGCTGTAGGCAACGCGACTGCCGTCAGCGGAACACCACCGTGCGATGGCCGTTCAACAGGATGCGATGCTCGACGTGGCGGCGCACTGCGCGCGCCAGCACCAGCGATTCGATGTCGCTGCCGACCCGCACCAGATCGCGCGGCGTCATGGCGTGATCCACCCGCGCGATGTCCTGTTCGATGATCGGGCCTTCGTCCAGATCCGGCGTGACGTAGTGGGCCGTGGCGCCGATGATCTTGACCCCGCGCTGGTGCGCCTGGTGATAAGGCTGGGCGCCCTTGAAGCTGGGCAGGAAGCTGTGGTGGATGTTGATGGCGCGCCCGGCCAGGGCAGAACACAGATCGCTGGAAAGAATCTGCATGTAGCGCGCCAGCACCACCAGATCGATGCGCTCGCGCTCAATCAGATCCAGCAGCGCGGCCTCCTGTGCAGGCCGGTTGTCGTGGTCGACCGGCAGGTGATGGAACGGCACACCATAGGAAGCAGCAAGCGCGGCGAAGTCGGTGTGGTTGGACGCCACCGCGGCGATGTCCACGGGCAGCTGGCGGCTGTGCGCGCGAAACAGCAGATCGTTGAGGCAATGGCCCTGTTTGCTGACCAGCACCAGCAGACGCGCGCGCTGACGCGCATCGTGGATCTGCCAGTCCATGGCATAAGCCTGGCCCAGTTCGGCAAAGCGCTGCTGCAAGGCCGAGAGCGCGGCGCGGTCCGGCATATCGAAATGCACGCGCAAGAAGAAGCGCCCGGTCTCCTCATCGCCAAACTGCTGCGCATCGACGATGTTGCAGTCCGATTCGAACAGCAGCCCGGTCACGCGATAGACGATGCCGGTGCGATCCGGGCAGGACAGGGTGAGGATATGTTCGTGGCGCATGGCCGCAGCGGTAGGGGAGGGCACGCCCAGTCTAGAGGTTGGCGGGCGTGAGCGGGCCGAAGCGGGCCGCGTAGATCTCCACCACCCAGTCGACGAACACCCGTACCCGTGGCGACAACTGCCGATGCTGCGGATACAGCACCGACACCGGCAGGCCCGGCGCCGACCAGCCGCCCAACACCTCCACCAGCACGCCGCTGCGCAGCTGTTCCTCCACCCGGAAGCGCGGCAACTGCACCAGGCCGCAGCCCTGCAACGCGCAGGCCACATAGCACTCGGCATCGTTGACCCGCATCCAGCCGCCGGGCTGGTAGCTGCGAAGCTGGCCATCGATGATCAGTTCGAACGGATAGGCGCGATCGTCCTGGCTGGCGAAAAAGCCCACCGCGTGATGCTGTGTCAGCTCATCCGGATGCACGGGTACGCCGTGTTCGCGCAGGTAGTCGGGGCTGGCGCAGATCACTTCCGGCAGCACGGTCAGGCGCCGCGCGACCAGGCTGGAGTCGCGCAACTGGCCGGCACGCACCACGCAATCGATGCCTTCGCGGACCAGATCCACCAGCCGGTCGCCGCTGCTGATCACCAGCTCGATGTCCGGATAGCGGCGATGGAAGTCGCCGATATGCGGCAGGATCACCCGGGTGGCATGGCTGCCATGCAGATCCAGGCGCAGGCTGCCGCGCGGGCGTGTGCCGGGATCGAGCGCAGCCTCGGCATCGTCCAGTTCGGCCAGCACCGCCATGCAGCGCTGGTAGTAGGCCTGGCCATCGACGGTGGGGCGCACGTGGCGGGTGGTGCGCTCGAGCAGGCGCGTGCCCAGCCGGGCTTCGAGTTGCTGGATGGCATGGGTGGCCGTGGCGCGCGGCAGATCCCGCTCGGCTGCCGCGCGGGTAAAGCTGCCCAACTCGACAACGCGGCCAAACAAACGCAGGGTTTCGAGGCGGTCCATGCCCCTATTGTTGTCCCTGCTTGAACAGTCTTGGCAAGTGCGGCGGCTTTTTCTCGATGCCGCTGCGGCCGACACTGGGTTCCAGTCCACTACCGGAGCCCCCCATGTCGACCGTCACCGCCTTTCCCGACCGCTCAGCCCAGCAGGACACGCCGCGCGTGGCCCTGATTACCGGCGCCTCGCGCGGCATCGGCGCCGCCATCGCCCGCCGCCTGTCCGCCGACGGCTTTGCCGTGGTCATCAACTACGCCGGCAACCAGGAACGCGCCGAAGCGCTGGTGGCTGAGCTGCACGCAGCAGGACGTGCCGCGATAGCGGTGCAGGCGGATGTGGCCGAGCCCGACGACGTGCGGCGCCTGTTCGCGCAGGCCCGCGAACACTTTGGCCGCATCGATGTGGTCATCAACAGCGCGGGCGTGATGCCTTACGCGCCGATCGCGGTGGATCAAATCGACGCCTTCGATCAGGTCATCCGCACCAACCTGCGCGGCAGCTTCCTCGTGCTCGGCGAGGCAGCCGCACAGCTGGGCGAAGGCGGGCGCATCATCGCGTTCTCCACCAGCGTGATTGCCGCTGCGTTTCCCAGCTACGGCCCCTACATCGCCTCCAAGGCCGGTGTGGAAGGACTGGTGCGTGTGCTGGCCAACGAGTTGCGCGGACGTGGCATCACCGTCAACGCGATCGCGCCGGGTCCGGTGGGCACGGATCTGTTCTTCCACGGCAAGACCGAGGAACAGATCCAGCGCATTGCCAAGATGCCGCCGCTGGAGCGCCTGGGCACGCCGGAAGAGATTGCCGCCGTGGCCAGCTTTCTCGCCGGTCCGGATGGCGGCTGGATCAACGCGCAGATCCTGCGCGCCAATGGCGGCTTTGCCTGAGTCAGTGGCCGCTTACTGTGGCCAGGCGACGACCTGCGCATGACCGCCGTCGGCCTTGGCCATGTCCAGCACGCGCTTGTCGATTTGCTCGCGCGAGGCGTTGCAGAACATGCCGGCCGATTGCATGCCGCCAAAGTGCTTGTACTCGGCGGTGAAGCAGAACGTCTCGCCGGCAAACACCGCGTTGTTGGGATAGCAGGTGGCGGGCTTGAGCTCGAACCATTTGCCGGGATTGGCCTGCTGCACGGATTGCAGGTAGCGCGCGAGCGTCGCCGCCAATCGGGTCGGCTCGGTGCTGGCATCGGATTGCGCCTGCGCCGGCGCGCGCCAGCTGGTGGCGGTGGGCTTGGTGCGTGAGACGAAGGCCGCGCAATACAGCGCGGCGTCGTGGCCGGTGGCGGCCGGCTGGACAGACGCTGCGACAGGCGCGGTCGCAGATGCTGACGCTGATGGCGACGGCGGTTCCGGTGGCGATTCCGATGGCGACGGCGATTCGGAATGCGGCTTCGAAGTCGCCGTTGCTGCGGCCTTGGATGTCATCGGAACATTTGATGCCAATGGCGCAGTCGAAGCCATGCCGCTGCTGACCGACGCACCGTCACCGGAAGCCGCCGGCGTTGTGAGCGAAGGCGTCCAGGCAATTTCCTGATAGTCCTGATTGAAGCCATCCAGCAGCCGGCGTTGATCGCGCAGCGACTTGTCGGCCTCGGCACGCGTATCGAAGGGAATGCAGTTGGGGTTTACGTCCGCCACTCCATGCGCCAGCGCTACCGCCTTGAACTCCACCGCGTAGGCCAGCGCCCGTGTATACATGCTGGCCGGTTCGTTGCCGGGAACATCGACGCTGAACACCTGACTGCCAAGAGCGCGACTGCGGGCGACGCGTCCCGGCACATCGGTCTGCACCGCGCTGCAGGTGAAGTAGCGGGTCAGTTGCGCGGGTACTGCTGCCTCCCGCGCAGGATCCCAGGGCGCCGGCGTCCATGGCACTTCGCGCCAATCGCCGATTTTGACGAAGTAGACACGCTTGTCCCAGATCGCGCGATGCTGTGCGCGTGCGGCGTCGGCATCGGCGCGTGATGCCGCGTACTCGCAGGTCTTGGTGCCTGCGCCGCCGAGCGCGTTGACCTGCGCCAGGAAGTCGCCCGCGATGGCGTTCAAGCGCTGGAAGCCGCCGGGATCATCGCTGCGGTAGCGGAATGCAAAGGAGGGCGAGGCCCAGATCCTGGCCTGTGCCGAGCCGGTGTCGGTGACACTGCAGTAGGCATAGCCTTCCTGCGTGGCCACGGGCGTCTGCGCGCGCACCGCCGGCGCCGACAGCAAACAGGCAAGACAGGCAGCGGCCAACACCGCGAGATGATGCATCGAGCGATTCCCCTGGCAGATATCGAATGTGTCGGCATTGCGGTGCCGTTCCCCGGTGTCGACACTAGCCGCTCGCGAGTGCTCACGCCAGTCGCCCCGGTGCCGAGCGACAGTGTCATCAAATCGCGCTATGGTGCGGGCCATCGTTCCAGGGAGACGCAGTCCATGCGGGAGCTTTCCGGAAAGACCCTCGTCCAGGCCTTGTGGTTCGGCAGCCTGTTGGGACTGGCCGCATGCGCCAGCCAGGACACGCGCAAGACCGCGCAATGCGATGACAGCCAACTGGGTTGGGCGATCGGCCAGCCCGGAGATGAAGCCAACCTCGCGCGCCTGTGGAAAGAGAGCGGCGCCGGCCTGATGAACCCCATCGCCCCAACCACCGTGGTCAAGCGAGACAGTCGCCCGGATCGCCTGCGCGTCTATCTGGACAAGGACAACCGGGTCACCGCCGTGCGCTGCGAGTAACGCGCCGGTCGCACCCTCGCCGTTAGTTTCCGCAGGTCACCGTGTACGCCCGGCCATTCCTCTTGCAGAAGAAAGGAGCACGCCATGAAGTCGCGCCACCTCGCTGGAATCCTGCTGGCCGGACTGATGGTCTCGTCATCGCTGGCCGACGCCTGCACCCGCGTGGTCTATCTGGGTGACAACGGCGATGTCATCACCGCCCGCTCGATGGACTGGAAGGTGGATGTGGCCACCAACCTGTGGATCTTCCCGCGCGGGATGAAACGCAGCGGTGAGGCCGGGCCGAATTCCGTGGCATGGACCTCGCGCTACGGCAGCGTCATTGCCACCGGCTATGAGGTGTCGACTACCGACGGAATGAACGAGAAAGGCCTGTCGGCCAACCTGCTCTGGCTGGTGGAATCCGAGTATCCCAAGCACGACGCCCGCAAGCCGGCCATGAGCATCGCCATCTGGGCGCAGTACATGCTCGACAACTTCGCCACGGTGGACGAAGCGGTGAAGGCTCTGGCCAGTGAGCCTTTCATCGTGGTGACCGATGCGGTGCCGGGCGAATCGAGACTGGCCACCCTGCATCTTTCCCTGTCCGATGCCACGGGCGACAGTGCCATCGTCGAATACATCGGCGGCAAGCAGGTGATCCATCACGGCCGCCAGTACCAGGTGATGACCAATTCGCCGATCTTCGATCAGCAGCTGGCGCTCAACGCCTACTGGAAGCAGATCGGCGGCACCACCATGTTGCCGGGCACCAACCGATCCGCGGATCGCTTCGCCCGCGCCTCGTTCTACATCAACGCCATCCCCAAGTCCGAAGATCCGGTGGTGGCGCTGGCCAGTGTCTTCAGCGTGATCCGCAATGCCTCGGTGCCGTTCGGCATCACCACGCCCGGCGAGCCGAACATTTCCTCGACGCGCTGGCGTACGGTGGCCGATCACAAGCGCCGGTTGTACTTCTTCGAATCGGCGCTGACGCCCAACACCTTCTGGGTCGATTTGAACGACGTGGACTTCAGTCCCGGCGCCTCGCCGAAGAAGCTGGATCTGGGCGCCGACCAGCGCAATGTGTTTGCCGGCAACACGGCGGCGAAGTTCGTCGACGCGCCGCCGTTTCCGTTCCTCGGTTTGTAGGCGCCGTGCTCAGAAGGCGTGGTCGAAGCCGACTTCGCCTTCCACGCCCACCTGATACGCCGAGACGCGCCGCTCGAAGAAGTTGGTCAGTTCCTGCACGTCCTGCAGGTCCATGAAGGGGAAGGGATTGGTCGAGCCGAACTCCTTCTCGAAGCCCAGCTGCACCAGTCGCTGGTCGGCGCAGTACTCCAGGTACTGGCGCATGTCCTTCAACGACAACCCGGCCACGCCGCCGGACAGGGTGTCTTGGGCAAAGGCGACCTCGCACTCCACCGCCTCGCGCAGCATCTGCACCACCTGCGCCTTGAAGGCGTCATCGATCAAGTCAGGCTCTTCCTCGCGTGCGGTGCGGATGACCTCGAACGCGAAGGCCATGTGGCAGCTCTCGTCGCGGAACACCCAATTGGTGCCGCTGGCCAGGCCATGCAGCAAGCCGCGCGAGCGCAGGTAGTACACGTAGGCGAACGCGCCGAAGAAGAACAGGCCTTCGATGCAGCCGGCAAAGCAGACCATGTTGAGGATGAACTGCTTGCGCTGCTCGCGCGTTTCGATGCGACGCATGTCCTGCACCGAGTCCATCCACTTGAAGCAGAACTCGGCCTTCTGCTTGATCGACGGGATGTTGTCGACCGCGGCAAAGGCCTTGGCGCGCTCGTTGGGGTCGGGCAGGTAGGTATCAAGCAGGGTCAGGTAGAACTGCACGTGCAGGGCTTCTTCGTACAACTGCCGCGACAGGTACATGCGCGCTTCCGGCGCGTTGATGTGCTGGTAGAGATTGAGCACCAGGTTGTTGGAGACGATCGAATCGCCGGTGGCGAAGAACGCGATCAGACGCTCGATCAGATGCCGCTCGGCCGGGCCGAACTTGTGCTTGAGATCGTTGACGTCCAGCGCAAAGTCCACCTCTTCGACCGTCCAGGTGTTCTTGATGGCGTTGCGGTACATCTCGTAGAACTGCGGATAGCGCATCGGTCGCAGGGTCAGTTCAAAGCCCGGGTCGAGCAGCAGCTGGCGGTTGTGGGTAGACATGGTGGTTCCGAGTTGGGCTGATCCCCGCTTGCAGGGAAGTGGCTCTTGCCCCTTCCCCCGCTTGCGGGGGAAGGTTGGGATGGGGGCGCTCTTTGCGCGGACTTGTCCGGACTTCGCTCTTGCCCTCACCCCAGCCCTCTCCCGCAAGCGGGAGAGGGGGCCGATCGCGGGGCTCGGCAAGGGCATTGGCTTACTGGCAGGCCTCGCAGGCCTCGGGATTTTCCAACGAGCAGGCGATCGCCTCGCTGGGCGTGTACTCCGGCTTCGGTGTCACGGCCGCTGCCGCACCCACCGTGGTCTTGGCAATCCGCGTGGCCGGACGTGAGCGCAGGTAGTAGGTGGTCTTGATGCCCTGCTTCCACGCATACATGTACATGGACGACATCGCGCCGATGTTGGGGCTTTCCATGAACAGGTTGAGCGAGGCCGACTGATCGATGAAGGCGCCGCGGCCGGCGGCCATGTCGATCAGCGAACGCATCGGCACTTCCCAGGCGGTGCGGTAGATCAGCTGCAACGCCTCGGGAATCTGCGCCACGCCCTGGATCGAACCTTCGGCCAGCTTGATGGTGTCGCGCATTTCCGGCGTCCACAGGCCGAGCTTCTTCAACTCTTCGACCAGGTAGCGGTTGACCTGCAGGAAATCGCCGGACAGCGTCTCGCGCTTGAACAGGTTGCTGACCTGCGGCTCGACGCATTCGTAGCAGCCGGCAATCGAGGCGATCGTCGCGGTAGGCGCAATGGCGATCAGCAGCGAGTTGCGCAGACCGTGCTGGCGGATGCGCTGGCGCAGGCCATCCCAGCGCTCGGCGTTCTCCGGCACCACGCCCCAGGCGTCGAACTGCAGTTCGCCTTCGGCCGCGCGGGTGTCCGCAAACGACGGATGCTTGCCACGTTCCTGCGCCAACTCCACCGACGTTTCCAGCGCGTGGAAGTACACGGTCTCGGCGATCTTGTTGG
Organism: Pseudoxanthomonas indica; assembly: GCF_900167565.1. Lineage (NCBI taxonomy): Bacteria > Pseudomonadati > Pseudomonadota > Gammaproteobacteria > Lysobacterales > Lysobacteraceae > Pseudoxanthomonas > Pseudoxanthomonas indica. Next base: position 1,930,453 of record NZ_FUZV01000001.1, on the reverse strand, counting down.
ACAGCGCGCGTGCTTCGGCGCTGTCGAATGGCAGGCGCAGGCGGAAGAACACATCCTGCAGACCCATCACGCCCAGGCCGACCGGACGCCAGCGCAGGTTGCCGCGGCGCGCCGATTCGATCGGATAGAAGTTCAGATCGATCACGCGATCCAGCTGGCGCACGGCCAGCCGCACGGTCTCGGCCAGCTTGTCGAAATCGAACCAGCCGTCGGCATCGAAGTGACGGCCCAGGTTGATCGAACCCAGGTTGCACACTGCGGTCTCTTCGGCCGAGGTCACTTCCAGGATCTCGGTGCACAGGTTGGACAGATGGATGACGTTGCCGGCGCGCAGGGTCTGGTTGCTGGCGCGGTTGCACTTGTCCTTGAAGGTCATCCAGCCATTGCCGGTCTGGGCGAGGGTACGCATCATCCGCGCATACAGATCACGCGCCTTGACCTTGCGCACTGCCTTGCCCTGCGCCTCGGCCTGCTCGTAGGCGCGCTCGAACGCCTCGCCGAACAGATCGGTGAACTCCGGCACCACGCGCGGATCGAACATCGACCAGTCGCCATCGGACTCGACGCGACGCATGAACAGGTCCGGGATCCAGTTGGCCAGGTTGAGGTTGTGCGTGCGGCGCGCTTCGTCGCCGGTGTTGTCACGCAGTTCCAGGAACTCTTCCACGTCGGCGTGCCAGGGCTCCAGATACACGCAGGCCGCGCCCTTGCGCTTGCCGCCCTGGTTGACCGCAGCCACCGAGGAATCCAGCGTCTTCAGCCAGGGCACGATGCCATTGGAATGACCGTTGGTCGATTTGATCAGCGAGCCGCGCGAACGCACGCGGGTGTAGCTCACGCCGATGCCGCCACTGAACTTGGACAGCTGGGCGATGTCGCCGTACTTCTGGTAGATCGACTCCAGCGAATCCTGTGGCGAGTCCAGCAGGAAGCACGACGACAGCTGCTCGTGGGTGGTGCCGCTGTTGAACAGCGTGGGCGAGCTGGGCAGGTAATCCAGGTTGCCCATGCGCCGATACAGCGCCAGCGCTTCGGGCACGTCCTCGCTCAAGGCGCAGGCGATGCGCAGGAAGAACTGCTGCGGCGTCTCGATCACCTTGCGGGTGTGCGGATGGCGCAGCAGGTAGCGGTCGTACAGGGTGCGCAGGCCGAAGTAGTCGAACTGCAGATCCAGACTGGCGTCCAGTGCGTCATTGAGCTTGCGCGCGTTGGTCTGCACGAAGTGAAGCAGGCGCTCGTTGATCAGGCCGACCTCGTGGCCGCGGCTGATCGACTGCGAGAACGCGTGGATTTCCTGGTTGGTCACTTCCTTGGTGATGTAGGCCGCGAGCAGGCGTGCGGCCAGGCGGCTGTACTCGGGCTCTTCGGCGGTCAGCAGGGCGGAGGTGCGGATGGACAATTCGTCCAGCTCGCGCGTGCTGGCGCCGTCGTACAGGCCGGAGATGGTGCGGGTTGCCACGCGCATCGGGTCGATCGCGTGCAGGCCCTCGCAGCTGCGCTGGATGGCGCGCACGATCTTGTTCAAGTCCACCGGCTCGCGCGCGCCATTGCGCTTGGTCACGCTCATGGCGGTGGCGGTGGGCGGCGACGTGAGCAGGAAACCTGCGTCAGCGGCGGTGGCGGGATCTTTGGCGATGGGCTCGGCGACGGCGTCGAGCACGGGCGGGGTCTGGGTCACGGTTCTTCCTCGTTGCGTGATGCACGCGGCGGCCCGTCCCTCGAAGGCAGCACAGGCCGATGGAAGATCACGGTGGTTCAGCGGCGTCGCAGGGACCGAGAACGGTCGCGGGGCCCAGGGCCACGCGTCTGCGTCGCCAGCCATCTCCCCCCGGAGATTCCGCGGCCGGCACCGCGCGATGTGCAACGCGCGGCTGTCGGCAGGTCTTCGGACTCGTGGACGCGGAAGCTCTCGCTTCTTCCTAGCCCGTCGCTTCCCAGGGCATGTGCCCCAGTGCCAAATGACGGGTTCGTTTCCACCTACCGCTGCGGGGCAGTGCCGGTGTCTGACCGGCTTCCCTTTTCATCTTCCGGCGGCAACCGGAAGAACCGACAGCCACAAGATAGTGGGGCCGGTCTGGCAGGTCAACCACTGCCGGTAGTGTCAGCGGGTGATTCTCACCGCGGCAAGGGCCTGCTGCAGACGGGCCTTGGCCGTGGCCTGGTCGAAGGGCGGCTGGCGCGGCGGATCGTAGACCTCGGGGCGGGTGCCCATGACCAGCAAGTCGATGGCGATGCAGTGGCCATGGCGCACCGCGCGGTAGGCATCCACGTCCAGGTAATGGCTCATCGCCGCATCCGAGGCATGGAAATGATGGAAGACTTGGCCATCGATGCGGACTTCCTCCGTGCGCGAGGTCTCGGCGCTGTTGGCGACCTGGGTGCACTCGGCCAGCGCACCGGCGTTGTTGCTGCTGCCCAGCCGCAGCTCGGCGGCGGTGAGCGAGTCCGAGCCCCGCAGAACCAGAGCGGCCAAGGGGCGACCGACACTGTCCGGCCCGGCGGAACTCTTCCATTGGTCACCGGCGAAATAGCTGCGACTGAAATCGTTGCGCAGGTCGAATCCCTCTACCGGCAACAGCGCCACGCCAGCATCGGTGTCGGCAAATACCGGCTTGAACGCTCGCCGCTGCGTGTCGGCGGTCGCTGCCGGAGACGCAGTGGCGGGTGGCGCATGGGTGGCAACCGGCGGCGCTGCAGGCGCGTTGTCCTGGCAGCCGCTCAGCAAAGCGATGGCCAGGCCGAAGAGCGGGAGGGAACCGGCAGGTCGTGTCATCGCGGCAGTGTCCGCGCTAACCGATGAAGAAGGCGTCGCCGGCCCGGACGACCGCGCTCAGGCGTCCTTGGGTTCTTCGCGCTTGGGCGCCACCCAGGAAGCGGCCAGGATGCCGGCTTCGTAGAGCAGGCACATGGGCACTGCCAGCATCAGCTGCGACACCACGTCCGGTGGGGTGACGATCGCGGCGACCACGAAGATGCCGACGATGGCGTAGCCACGACCTTCGCGCAGTTGCTGCGGGGTGACCCAGCCCAGCAACGCCAGGATCACCAGCGCGACCGGCAGTTCGAAGCTGACGCCGAAGGCAATGAAGATCACCAGCACGAAGTCCAGGTACTTCGCCGGGTCCGGCGCGATGGTGATGATGTCCGGGGTGAACATCATCAGGCCATGGAACACGGCCGGCAGCACCAGGAAATAGGCAAAAGCGCAGCCCAGGTAGAACAGGCCGATGGCCGAGACCAGCAGCGGCATCGCCAGCCGCTTTTCGTGCTTGTACAGGCCAGGCGCCACGAAGCCCCAGGCCTGGAACAGCAGCCACGGTGCGGTCAGGAACAAGGCCGCGAAGAACGCCAGCTTGATCGGCGCAAAGAAGCCGGAAGTCGGCTCGCTGGCGATCAGCTGGGTGACCTGCGAGGCGGGCAGGTTCTTGATCAGCGGGATGGCCATGTGCGCGTACAGCTGCTTGGCGAATGGCAGCAGCGCCACCAGCACGATGGCCAGGCCGAACAGCGCGCGCATCAAGCGCGAGCGCAGCTCCAGCAGATGTTCCATCAGGCTGCTTTCGGCCTGGGCGTCAGACGTTTCGTGGTTCATGGGTTTCGTCTGGGCGGGTCGATGGATCGGAAGCGTCGGCGATCTGTTCGGCGTCGTCGTCGCCCGCCATGCCGGCCATCAGGTCCGGATCCGAGGCGGAGGCCAGCGATGACTCGCGGTCCTGCATGGAATCATCCGGTTCGACGGACGGGGTCGGCGTCGCGGGCGCGGCGTCGGCATCCGTGGCATCCGTGGCAGCGCCCGCCGCAACAGCACCCGCTGCAGCACCGGCGCCCGTGTTCTTCACCGACTGGCGCAGATCGTCGAACTCGCGCGCCGTCTCCGCCGCGCTCTCGCGGATGCGTCGCTCGGTGTCACGCATCGCGTCTTCGGTATCGCGCAGGCTGCGCTTCAATTCGTCGGCGGCCAGTTCGCGCTCCAGTTCATCGCGCACCGAATGCCATTGCGCGCGCGCGCGCCGCACCCACAGACCGGTGAACCGCGCCGCCTTGGGCAGGCGCTCGGGTCCGAGCACCACCAAAGCGACGATGGCAATGATCAGCAGTTCGCCGAAGCCGATATCAAACATGGCGGCAGAGGGGCCGCGTGCTTATTGCGAGTTACGGTCGCGCTCGTTCGAGGCGCTGGTCTCGTCCTTGCGCGACTGATCATCCAGACGCTCGACCGGCTTGCCGTCTTCATCACGCATGCCCTTCTTGAAGCCCTTCACGGCTTCGCCCAGGTCCGAGCCGACGTTGCGCAGGCGCTTGGTGCCAAAAATCAGCAGCACGACCACCAGCACGATGATCCAATGCCAGATGCTAAGACCGCCCATGGTGTGCTCGCAGAAAGTAAGTCAGGGACCGCTAGGATACCGCAGGCGGACGGCCAATCAGGCGCGTCCGCTCCAGTCCGGTCAGGGTGTGGTGTTGAGTGGCTCGGTGCGGACTTCGCCTTCGCCCACGGGCTGGAAGCCCTGCTGGGCGGCGGCCGCAGGTTGCGCACCCAGCGGAGCGGTCTCGGCCGACGTCGGCGTCGACGGGGTCACCGTCGTGGTCGGCAGCACCGGGCGCTGGCTCGCCTGGGCAGTGGCATTGCCACCGCCACGCGCGGCACGCGCTGCGGAGGTGGCTTCTTCCAGTTGATCGCGGAAGCCGACCACCGCCGCCGAAGGCGCGCCTGCACGGCCTTCGAAAATCGCGCGCGGCGTGCCGGCGCTGCCATAGACCGAGGTGTTGGCATCGTCATCGATCTGCATGACGGCACCGTCCAGCGCCACCCCGGCAAACAGGCCACGCGCGCGCGACCACGACCAGATCTCGGCCTTCAACTGGCCATCGGTCGCGGCGGCGGCATTGCGGCCCACCGGTCCTGCGGCCACGCCGGCATCGGCGCCGAGGGTGAACTTGCCGTTGACGATGTTGTCCAGATTGCGGTCATTGCGGAACACCAGCACGATGTCCGCCGACTGCACGCCGGCCTGGAAGCCGATGCTGCCGCCGGTGAGTTTGATGAAGACCGGTTGCGACCAGGTGCCATCGGGATTCTTCACCGACATCAGGCCATGGCCGCGACGACCGCCGAACACCAGACCGGCCTTGAGGCTGTCGGGGATGACGACGATGGCCTTGGCCTCGTCCAGCAGCTTGTCGGGAATGCTTTCTTCCGGGATACGGCGAATTTCATCCAGCACGCGCACCGCATTGGTGGCGCGTTCGTCTTCCTTCTGGCCGGCGAAGGCCGGCGTGGCGAACAAGGCGGCGGCGAGCAGCGTGGCGGCGGGCAGCATCAGCAGGCGGGAAGAACGGCGCTTCATGGGACGCTCCAAAGGCGGATTCGCAGCAAGATACTGCAACTGCCTGAAAATAGGAGTGAGGCAATGAATCGCCGCTGACAATCGGGCATCGGCGAGTGGCCTGCATCGATGGCATCAACGACGTGGATAGAAAGGATCAGCGCTGGCGGTTCGCCGGCTCTGCCACAATAGGCGCATGCCCGACGCACCCAATACCGCGCTGATCGCGGTCAATCTAGGCACGCCCGAGGCCCCCACGGCACCCGCCGTGCGGCGCTACCTCGCCGAGTTCCTGCACGATCCGCGCGTGGTCCAGTTGAGCCGCTGGATCTGGTACCCCTTGCTGCACGGACTGATCTTGCCCTTGCGCGGGCCCAAGGCGGCGCACAAGTACCAACAGATCTGGCTGCCGGAAGGATCGCCGCTGGCGGTCTACACGCGCCAGCTGGCGCAGGCGCTGCAACAGCGTTTGCCGCAGTGGCGCGTGCATGACGCCATGCGCTATGGCCAGCCCGGACTGCCCGCGCGACTGCGTGCGCTGCGCGATCAGGGCGTGCGCCGGCTGGTGGTGTTGCCGCTGTATCCGCAGTACTCCACCACCACCACCGAATCGGTGAAAGACGTGCTGGCCCGCGAAGCGCGCGACTTCGAGGTGCATGTGGTCGAGCAATACGCCACCGATGCGGGCTGGGTGGCAGCGGTGGCCGATTCGATTCAACGCTGGCGCCAACAGCATGGCACCGGCGAACACCTGCTGTTCTCCTACCATGGCCTGCCGCAGCGACTCGCGCGTGCCGGGGACCCGTATCCGCAGCAATGCGATGCCAGCACCCGCGCGATTGCGCAGGCATTGGGCCTGTCGGACGATCAGTGGACCCTTACGTACCAGTCGCGCTTTGGCAAGGAGCGCTGGCTGGAACCGGCGACCGACCTGAGCCTGGATGCGCTCGCCGCCCGCGGTATGCGCCAGGTCGACGTGGTCTGTCCCGGCTTTGCGGTGGACTGCCTGGAAACGCTGGAAGAAGTCGGCATCGGCTTCGTCGAGCGCTTCGCCGCGCAGGGCGGGCAGCTGCGCTACATCCCCTGTCTCAACGCCGAACCGGCGCATGCCGATGCGCTCGCCGCGATCGCGCGCCGCGCGCTGGGTGAGGTCGAGTGAACCTGCGCGAGTTCTCCGCACCCATTGCCATGGGTGAACTGCGCGGTCTGCGTGGCGGTACACCGGGCGCGCCGCGTGTGATCGCCCTGCACGGGTGGCTGGACAATGCCGCCAGCTTCGTCCCGCTGGCCGCCTGCCTGCCGGATCTGGAACTGGTGATACCGGATCTACCCGGGCACGGACACAGCGTGCATCTGGGGCCAGGCGCGGAATACACCAGCGGCGTGGCGGTGAACGCGGTGCTGGATCTGGCCGATGCGCTGGAGTGGGAGCAGTTCTACCTGTTGGGGCATTCGATGGGCGCCGGCATTGCCAGCCTGCTGGCCGCGTCCTCGCCGCACCGCGTGCAGGGACTGGTGGCGATTGAAGCGCTCGGTGGCCTGTCGGAAACCGTGGCCCGTACCGCCGCGCGCTGGCAGGAAGCCATCGCCGCCGCGCGCGCATTGCCCGACAAGCGCCTGCGGCTGTTCCCGGATCTGGCCATGCCGGTGCGCGCGCGCATGCAGGCCAACCAGCTCAGCGAGGCCAATGCACGGCTGCTGGTGGAACGCGGCGTGCGTGCGGTTGAGGGTGGCCATGTATGGAGCAGCGATCAGCGCCTGACCCTGCCGACACCGCAACGACTGGACGAAGCCCAGGTGTCGGCGCTGGTGGCCGGCATCGACTGCCGCACCCGGGTCATCTATGCCGAACCGGCGCAGCCTTATTTCCCGGAACCCCTGCGCAGCCAACGCGCCGGCCTGCTTCCGCACGGCGAGTTGATCGTCCTGCCCGGCACGCATCACCTGCACATGGAAGATCCAATCGCCGTGGCGGCGGCGATCGGTGATTTCTTCCAGTAGCTGTGTGGCGCTGACATGCCTCAGTTGACCGCGGTCTTCTGTTCCGGCCCGATGATCTGCAGGCCCACCGCGACGGTCTGGGTGTCCGGTTCGGCATTGAAGGAAACGGTCGCCTTGCGATCGCCCTTTTCATACGCCAGCAGGCCATCGTGGGCGCTGCCCTGCATGGCCATGGTCTGCGTCCAGCCTTCCTTTTCCATGCGCGCGCGCGCATCCGCGTAGAGCTTGGCCACATCGCCTTCGGTGCTCAGGGCGATCAGCTGCGTGCTGTTCATCTCCACCACGCTTTCGACGCTGTACTTGCCGGGCAGGAAGACGTCCTGCGGGAAGCTGGCGGGCAAGGTGGCGCTCTGGCCCCCGCTGATCTTCATGTCGCCGTCGTCGGTCTTGATCGTGACCTCTTCGCCGTCCTTGTCCACGCTCACGTCGTGACCGGTCGCGCCCTTGATGGCTGCTTCGGCCAGGGCTTCATCCGCCGACTTCTTGCAGGCCGTCAAGGCCAGCGCCAGGCAGCACAACATCACTACTCCACGCATTCTCTGTCTCCATTGTCCGTAGATCGCGGCAGATGCCGACGCTGGGTTAACGCGCCGGCGGGACTCAACCGGCCAGCAAGGCGCGCAAGCTGGCCTTCAAATGACGCCCGTGCGCATGGAAATACGCCCTTTCCTGCTGCCATTCCGGGAAGCGCTGCTCGACCTCGCGCCAGTACGCCGGCGAGTGATTGGCGTGGATCAGATGGCAAAGCTCGTGCACCAGCACGTATTTGAAAGCCGAGGGACGTCCCAGTACCAGCGACAGATCCAGCGCCATCGATCCATCCGGACTCAACGAGCCCCATTGCGAAGACATGATCTTCAGGCGGATGCGCCCCGGCGCGCGCGGCAAATCTGCCAGGTAGCGCGGCAACCAGCGGCCGATGTCGTTGCGCGCTTCGGTCTCGTAGAAGCGCCGCAGCGCGCGTCGCAACATCGCCTCGCTGGCCCGGGCGGGCCAGCGGATCTGCACGCCGGTCTCGTCCCCGGTCACCGCCAGGAAGCGGCCCTCCAGCCAATGCAGTGGCGCCTGCTGCCCACGCAGTGGCAGATGGGTGCTGATGAACGGCTGCAGCGCCGGCAGATCCAGGCTGTCGGCGTGCCGCTCGAGTTGCAGCTGCAACCATTGCCGGTGTTGCTGCAGGAAGCGTTCACCGGAGACCAGACTGGCGCGCGCCGGCAAGGTCAGGCGCGCACCCCGCTCATCCACGCTCAGCTTCAGGCGCTTGGCGCGCGGATCCCGCACGCGCTGCACGTCGATCTGCCGGCCATCGTCGAACACCAATCCGACCACGTCACGCTCGACACTGCGCGGGGCGGGGCGGATCAGACGCTGGAACAGGCGGGGCATGCCGGCATGGTAGATCCGAAACGCGCTTGAATACAGGCGTTATTCGGCCTTGCTGAGCTTGAGCGCGTTCTCCAGCACGATGAACAAGCGCTTCACCTCGCCGGCCATCAGCACGAAGCGCGTATCCAGCTCTGCGCGCCGGTCATCGCCTTCGCTGTTCTCGAGCTGATCCACCACCCCGTCCAGGAACTTCAGCTTGCGGATGATCAGGTCTTCACCCAGCACGAACGACACATGGTCATCCAGCGTCAGCGCCAGGCGGGTGACCTGCTTGCCGGCTTCCAGGTGCTTGGCGATTTCATCGCTCTGCAGGTCCTGGTTCTGGCACTTGACCACCGCGCCTCCGTCCATGGCGTCCTTCAGCTCGCACTCCTCGCCCAGGCTCAGGCCTTCAGGCAGCGGTTCGCCGGCGATCCAGCCGGTCATTACCGAACGTGGCGCCACTTCGGCATTCAGCGGCAGGGCCGGGAAGCTGCCCAGCGCGCGGCGGATCTCCGAGACCACGTTCTCCGCACTCTTGCGCGAGGAACTGTCCACCGCCACGAAGCCGTGCTCCAGATCCAGCAGCGCATCGGTGCGCGAAGGTTTGACGAAGGCGCGCGGCAACAGCTCCATCAACAGATCGTCCTTGAGTCGCTTGCGTGTGCGGCCGCTGGGCTTGCGCCCTTCCTTGGCCTCGATGTCCTCGAGCTTGCGCGCGAGCAGATCGTTGACCACCGCGCCGGGGAGGATCTTGTCCTCGCTGCCCACGCTGAGCCAGATGGCGTCGTTGACCCGGTGCGACAGGCCGTCTTCACCGCGACCGAAGGGGGAAATGAAACCGCGCGAAGACAATTCCAGAGGACCGACCGGCTTGAGCGCGGCCTCCGGGAGCAGTTCGTCCAGTTGCGAGAAATCGAGGGTGGGGGCAAAACGGAACAGCGTCAGGTTGCGAAAGAACATTGAATAGCCAGTAAGGAAAAGCGGGAATGGAGAAGTTGCCGGGACCGGCAACTAGACGGAATCGTGGTCATCGGGCAGGTCGCCCGACTGCCAGGCGCCTGCGTCGATGCGCGTTGCATCCTGGCGTGCGCCCAGTGAAAGGAAGTCGAACAGCCGCGCATCACCCAGCTTCTCGGGACGCACGTCGCTCAACGCACGCGCGATGGTCTCGACGCGGCCGGGCGACTCGCGCTCCCAGGCATCGAGCATCTTCTGCACCTGTCTGCGCTGCAGGTTTTCCTGGCTGCCGCACAGATCGCACGGAATGATCGGGAAATTCCGCGCCTGTGCATAGGCCTGGATGTCGCTTTCGCGCACATAGGCCAGCGGCCGTATCACCACATGCCTGCCATCGTCGGACAGCAGCTTGGGCGGCATGCCGGCGATTTTTGCGTGGTGGAACAGGTTGAGGAAGAAGGTGTTGACCAGATCGTCCCGGTGATGGCCCAGCGCGATCTTGGTGAAGCCCGCCTCCTGCGCATGCGCATACAGCGCGCCGCGGCGCAGGCGGGAGCACAGCGAGCACATCGTCTTGCCTTCCGGCACGACGCGGGTGACGACCGAATACGTGTCCTGCTCCAGGATCTGGTAGGGCACGCCGATCGCGCGCAGGTAGTCGGGCAGCACATGGGCCGGAAAGCCGGGCTGCTTCTGATCCAGGTTGACCGCCACCAGCTCGAAGCGCACGGGCGCCTTCTTCTGCAGCTGCATCAGCAGGTCCAGCAGGGTGTAGCTGTCCTTGCCGCCGGACAGGCAGACCATCACCTTGTCGCCTTCCTCGATCATCGCGTAGTCGGCAATCGCCTGGCCCACCTGGCGGCGCAGACGCCTGGCCAGCTTGTGCGGTTCCTGCCTGGCGGGATGCGGACCCGGCCTGTACGACAGGGGATCGGCAAGCACGCGTGGCAGGGACTGTGGGGTATTCATGCGAAGGGCCATTGTACCGACCCCGCTCGCGGTGACGGATTGTCATGGGCCGGTGTACGCTCGACCCGTGGACGCCATCAACCCTGCCGACATCGCCCTGCAACTGGTCGAACTGCGCCGCGAACATCGCGAGCTGGATGAGGCGATCGGATTGCTGGTCGCCAACATCGAGGCCGACGAAGTCGCGGTCAAGCGCATGAAGAAGCGCAAGCTGTGGCTGAAAGACTGCATATCCAGGCTGGAAAGCTCGCTGATTCCCGACGAGCCGGCCTGATGCCGCCGCGCTGGCCCGATCCCGGCCGAAGCTGACGCATCGCGTCACCCCCTGCACGGGCCGCTGCCGTTCGCCGGCCTGGCGGCGCCGCTCAGGCCCCACAGGCCTTGCCGGCCGGGCAGGACGGAGTTGGCCCGATGCTTGCGTGTTCAGGTGTAGCAGCGACCCATTCCGGGTCGTCTCGAGCCTGCCGCCGCATGAGCCCGGAGAACAAATTGCTGTCAGTCCTGTCTGGCCCGCGCGAGCCCGGACAGGCGCGCCTGCCCCTGCGGGTGCGCCGTATCGGGCCGGGTGAGGCGTTGGGCGATGTGCAGCGCCTGCGGCGCGAGGTGTATTTCCTCGAGCGCGGCAAGGCCGGTGGCCATGGCAAGCGCATTGCCGACGGACTCGATGGTTGCGGCAGCACCATGGTGGTGGAACTGGAGTCGCAGGCGCAGGCGGTGGCGACGATCCGCATGCACGACTTTGCTTCCTCGGCGGTGCAGGTGGAGTACGGCAGCCTGTTCCAGGTGGATCGATTTGCGCGGTCCTGGCCTCTGGAATGCGTGGCCGTGGGCACGCGCTTCGCCGTGCAGGCCGATCAGCGCGCCAAGCGCGTGGTGGATCAGCTGATGGCCGGCACTTATCGCTGGGCGCAGGGCAGCGGCGTGCGCTTCTGGCTGGTCGCCTGCGAGCCCTATCTGATTGACGCCTTCGAACATTACGGGTTTCGCGAGTATCTGCCGCCCGTGGTGTATCCGGGCGGTGTGGAGTTGCTGCGGATGGTGCTGGTGATCGATGACGCCGCCCAGCTGATTGAATGCGGCTCGCCGTTGCGCGACATGGTGATCGACGCCAGCGAAGGCGTCGCCGCGCGGGCGTGGTTGCAGCGTAGTTTCGAGGGAGTGTTGCAGGGGTAGTGGTGAGACGGTGGTGGTGGTAGCCCTGCACCGTGGGGACGGTGCAGGGTCTTTCAGGCTTCGCCTAAAAGACCCCCAAAGTTTTGCGCAGCAAAACATTGGGCCCCGCTGCGTCGCTGCCAATCCCCATTCGCAGCTTCGCCGCGAATCGCCCCTTACTAAGGGGCTGGTGATGCTCCATGCATTTTAGCGAAGAGCGGATCAGGCTTCCGGCGGCGGCGGGGCTTCGGGAACCGCGGCTTCGGGGCTGACTTTTTCGATGGTGTGGCGCAGTTCGCGGCCGAGGATCACCTTGGCGTCCTTGGCCCAGGCGTCCAGGCGCTCGTCGAAAACGAGCTTGCTGTTTTCGTCGGGCCAGACCAGGCGCAGTTCGCGCATCTTCTGGATGAAGCTGCGGAACAGGGTGCGGTCGAAGAACTCCGGCGCGGCCGGGGCGTAGAGCAGGCTCAGGCGTTGGGCGGCCTGTTGGCACAGGCTTTCCAGTTCGGCGGCGCCGAGTTTGCCGGGGCCGTTCTTCACCAGCACCGAGATGGCGATGTAGTAGCGCTCGAACGCCTGCTGCAACGAGTGGCCGATGGCGCGCAGGCGGAACACTTCATCGGTCTGGCCGGCATTGCGGGCCAGGATGCCGCCGTCGTCATCGTTGACGTGCTGCAGCAGGCCTTCGCGCACGAACAGATCGATGGTGCGCTCCATGCGCTCGACGAACTCTTCCTCGGTCCAGGGCAGGAACAGCTCTTCCTGCAGGAACGGATACAGGCCGCGACCCAAACGCAGTACGCCGGCCCGACTCATGCGCCGGTTGTTCTGGAAGCAGCAGGCGATCCAGGCCGAGGCGGTGAACAGGTGCAGCACGTTGTTGCGGTAGTAGCTCATCAACACCGCGGTGTCGTCGCCATCAAAGGCCACCACGTCGCCCAGCGCATGCTTGGTCCGGCGCAGCACGCCAATCTCTTCGCCGTGGGCGATGATCCGCTCCGGCGAATGCGGGGTGACAGTGACGCGATCCGAATACGGCAGTTCGGCCAGCACGGTCTTGGACAGTTCGATCTGCGCGACCAGATCCGCCTCGCCCATCGCATGCTTGGGCGTGGACAGCAGCGCCAGCGCCAGCAGGTTGATCGGGTTCACGTCGGCGGCGCGGTTGATGTTGACCTGGATGCGCTGGGCCAGGGTGTCGATGGTGTCCGACAGCCAGGCCGGCTTCTCGTCATCACCGACCGGCTTGCCGTCCCACTCAGGCGCATGCATGCCCAACACCTCGGCCAGCGGAATCGGCTCGCCGAAGTTCACCACCACCTGGCCGTAGTTGGTCTTGAGCACCTTGGGGATGCTCCACAGCAGTTGCCAGATCGACTCCTTTTCCTTCGGCCGGCCGCTCAGCTCGTCGAGGTAGCTGTTGCCTTCCATCAGCTTCTCGTAGCCGATGTAGACCGGCTGGAACAGCACCGGCTTGCGCGGCTGGCGCAGGAAGGCGCGCACGGTCATCGAGATCATGCCGCCCTTGGGCTGCAGCAACCGGCCGGTGCGCGAGCGCCCGCCTTCGATGAAGTATTCCAGCGAATAACCGCCGGAGACCAGCTGCGCCACGTATTCGGTGAACACCGCCGAGTACAGCGGGTTGCCACGGAAGCTGCGACGCATGAAGAACGCACCGCCCTTGCGCAGCAGGGTGCCCACCACCGGCAGGTTGAGGTTGATGCCGGCGGCGATATGCGGCGGCACGATGCCGCGTTCGTACAGCAGGTACGAGAGCAGCAGGTAATCCATGTGGCTGCGGTGGCAGGGCACGTAGACCACTTCGTGGCCCGGTGCGGCCTGCTTGACCTTGTCCAGGTGGTGGACCAGCACGCCGTCGTAGATCTGGTTCCAGACATGCGAGAGCAGGAAGCTGGCCGAGCGCACCACCGGGTTGGAATAGTCGGCGGCGATTTCCCAGGCGTAGGCGTGCGCCTTCTTCCAGGCGTCCTCGTTCTTGCTCTTGTCGCGACGCGCCTGTTCGGTGATCGCCTCGCGCACCGGCTCGGAAGCCAGCACCTGATCCACCAGCAGGCGGCGGGTCGACAGGTCCGGACCGATCACCGCCTCGCGGATGCGATGGAAGTGGGTGCGCAGCACGCGCGAGAGCTTGCGCACCGTGCGCTCGGGATCCAGCCCCTCGGCCACGGTATCGCGCAGCGAGACCGGCGCGGCGAAGCGCACGATGGTGCCGCGGCCATTGAGCAGGATCGCCAGCAGGCGACGGAAGCGGCCGACGATCGCCCAGTTTTCCGAGAACAGCACCGAGAACCAGCCGCTCTGCTTGTCCGGCGCGCGGCCGACGAAGATCGACACCGGCACCAGTTGCACATCCAGGTCCGGGTGCTCGCGGTGCGCGGCCAGCAGCTTGGCCAACGACCCGGAGTGGGTCTTGGCGCTGATCTGATCGGGAATGAGGGTGCTGGCATTGCGCCGCGACAAGGCCACATAAGCGCGCTTGCGGCCGAGCGGATCACCCGGCACCGGCAACGGCACCAGCGGTGAGGGCAGGCCGGCATCGCGACAGGCGCGGTCGAGGATCAAAGCGTTGGACAGACCGTAGTCTTCCAGCACGTAGCAGATGGGACGGTCGTCGACGACTTCGCGCGGCGAGGCCGGTTCCAGATTGAGCGACAGCCAGGGATCGGCCAGGCGACCGAGCAGGCGCGCCCATAGCGGACGTTTGTTGGGGTGGGCCGGCGCGCGCAGGGGCGCCGGCGGCACCATCGGTTGCCGCAGTTCTTCGGCGGGGCCCGGTGCGGCATCGCTGGCAGGCGTGGCCGGCTGGCCGTCGGCCACCGTGCCGGCCGGCTTCTTGTCCGGCGACGACGGCGGGGCGGGCGGCTCCGGGAAAGGCAGGGAATTCTGTTCAGGCATCGGGGGCATTATGGCCTAGAGGGCTGTGACGCTGAAAAGCGCGAGCGGGCGCGAGGCCACGGCAACGGTCGCGAGGCCGCAGATTGAACGCTGAAGCCTGCTCGTTGACCGCCGTTGCTCGGCTCAGTCGATTTCTTCCGGTGTGGGCGCGACCGGCGCCTGCTCGCTGGCCGGCGTCGCGGCCGCGCCGGCACGGGCGCGCGCTGCTTCGGCCAGGTAGTCGCTGAAGTACCAGCGGCCACCGCGCCGTTCCAGCTTCACCTGGCTGTCGATCTCGCGTTCGCCCAGCGGGTAGTGGATGCGCACGGTGGCATGGTCGCCTTGTTGCTGGACCAAACCCGTGCGCAATCCGGTCAGGCTCGCCTCCAGCGGCAGGCCGTAGCGGGCAAAGCCGGCCTTGGCGGCGGCAAAGAATGGCGACAGTTTGCGCAGGCTGCCCTCCATGCCGGCCTCGCGCAGCGCCTGCTCGCTGTCGATGCCGGCGGTGCGGGCGGCGGCGGCCAGGCTGCGAACGGTGTTGCGTGCCAGCGCCGGATCGCCGAGCGGTGCATCCTGTCCCCATTCGCTAAGGGCGTTGATCACCTGGGTGTAGTGCAGACGCTGTTCGGGCGTGTACTGACCTTCGTTCTTGACGTACTGCACGCCGAACAGGCCCAGCGATCGGGCCGCGTCGCGCAGATCGGCATCCTGGCGGGCGAACTGGCGCTCGAAGCTGCGCTGCAGGTTGGCCTCGGCATTGGGCGCGGACAACGCGGCCAGCATCGGCACCAGCCGATCTTCCAGCGGCAGTTCGGTCAGCGGCCAGCGGCTGCGGTCTTCGCGCCATGCTGTTTCCAGCGCGGCATAGTCCTCGGCCGGCACGGCGGCCCGGGCGAATCCCGCCAGGTCGTCGCGCTGCAGGTAGCCGATCAGATCGCGTACGGCGGCGGCCGGCTCACTGGTGGCACCGGCCAGTTCCTGC
The DNA here is from genome assembly GCF_900167565.1 of Pseudoxanthomonas indica. Classification (NCBI taxonomy): domain Bacteria; kingdom Pseudomonadati; phylum Pseudomonadota; class Gammaproteobacteria; order Lysobacterales; family Lysobacteraceae; genus Pseudoxanthomonas; species Pseudoxanthomonas indica. The sequence goes on along the minus strand of NZ_FUZV01000001.1, from coordinate 1,914,802 downwards.
GGCTGCGGCTTGCAAGCGGCCAGCAGCGCGCACAGCAGGCACAGCAACAGGACCAGCGGCGAAGCGTGTCGTCGGAATGGCATGGTGGCAGCTGACTCCCCCAGTCGAACGGCATCTTGGCGGCAGTTCCGGTGACGGAGCAAGGGCGGCGCGAATAAAAAAAGAGCCGCGCTGGGTTCAGCGGCGGCTCCTGAAACCGGCCGAGGCCGGAGGACTAAGTGTTGTGGCACAGCTCCGGCCGAGACCGGATGCGGCAAGCCTACCGGGCGCGCATATTTAAAGCAATACCTGACAATACGCCAATCAAGCTATTGATTTATATCAGAGCCTGCGCGATTTCGGCCTGCATGGCCTCGGCCGCGGCGCGCGGATCGGCGGCCTGGCGGATGGGACGACCCACCACGATGGCCGTGGCGCCATGGGCAAAGGCCTCGGCCACGCCGACAGTACGCTTCTGGTCGTCCCCGACCGGCCCGCCCGGGCGGATGCCGGGGCAGACGATGTCAAAGCCCGCGCCCGTGGCCGCGCGAATGCCGGCCGCTTCCTGGCCCGAGGCAATCACGCCGTCGATGCCGGCTGCCTGGGCCGCAAGCGCACGTTGCACGACGATGTCGGCCGGTTCGCCGTTGATGCCCATGGAATGGAGATCCTTGCCGTCCATGGACGTCAGCACCGTCACCGCCAGCAGGCGCATGTCGCCTTCGCGCGCGGCGGCGGCCGCTTCCATCATGCCGGCGTGCCAGCCATGAATCGTGCAATAGCTCACCGGCCAGCGGGACAGGCCACGCACGACCCCGGCGATGGTGGCGGGGATGTCGAAGAACTTCAGGTCCACGAACACCCGCTTGTCGCGCCGGGCCAATTCGTCCAGCACGCGGAAGTACTCGCCGCTGGCGAGCAATTCCATGCCGATCTTGTAGAACTGCACCGCATCGCCGAGCCGATCGACCCAGGCCAGCGCTTCGTCACCGGTGGATTCGTCCAGCGCGACGATCAGGCGCTCGCGCGGCCCCAGCGCCAGCGGCGCGCGCGCGCTCATGGCGCCACGTCCAGTGCATCGCGCTTGGCCTGGTGGCGCGCGGCCTCGGATTGCTGCCAGTCGTTGTTGAACAGCGCCGGCTCCCAGGAACCATAGGTGGGGTTGGGCAGCATCCACCAGCGCTCGCCAAACCAGTCTTCGTATTCGTCATACAGCTGGTCGCGACCTTCGCGGGTGTTGACCTCCACCTGCACGAAGTCGCCGATCTGATCACCGAACTGCATCAGCACGCGGTACTTCTCGCCGGCCAGGCGGCGCCGGCAATTCTTCTCCGAGCCATTCTGCTCGCAGCCCGGCAGCACCGTACCCAGACCCAGGAACACGCTGTCGTCGGCCACCGGCATGCCCACGGCGCGCAGGTTGGCCAGGGTGGCTTCCTTCAGGTGCACGGCACGGTTGGAGATGTACAGCACGGTCACGCCTTTGGCCGCCGCGGCCTTCGCGAAATCGACCACGCCGGGAACGGCCTTGGCTTTTTTCTCGGCGACCCACTGGTCCCAGCTGATGTCGTCGTACTGCTTGCCGTCGCGGACCAGGCGCGCCTGGTAGGGCGAGTTGTCCAGCACGGTCTCATCCACGTCCATCACCACCGCCGGCTTCAGGCCGGTAGCCGCGTTGGCGCGCTCGGACGGCACCAGCGCGTCCCAGTGCTTTTCCTTCAGCGCGATATCCAGGTGATCGGCCGCGGCGCGATAACTTTGCTCGGCCAGTGCGCGGTATTCCACCGAGGTCTGCACCCAGGCCACGGCGTTGAGATTGTCGTGGCCGGTCGCTGCGGGGGCAGCAGCGGGCGTTGCGGCAGCGGCGGGCGCTGCAGGAGCAGCGGTCGCGGCTGGTTCGGTCCGCTTGCAGGCGGCCAGGGTGCAGAGGGAGGCCAACAGGCTGGCCGCAAGCAGGGAGGGGCGCATGGGGAGTCCGGTGTCGTAAGCGCGCCGATTTTAGCCGAGTCTGGTTTTTGCGGAGTCCAGCGGACGGCCATCGATCGGGCCGGCCACCGTCGGCGCGGCGCTATGCTGTACGCATGAAAGAGCACGATGAAACCAGCACCCCCGAATCCACGCCCCGATTGAGCGAAGCCGAAGCCCGCCTGCTCGGCTGCCTGATCGAGAAGGAAGCCACCACCCCCGATACGTATCCGCTGACGGTCAATGCGGCGCAGTCGGCGGCCAACCAGAAATCCGCGCGCGAGCCGGTGATGAACCTGGATCCCGGCGCCGTCAATCATGGCCTGCGCCAGCTCGAGCAGAAGGGTCTGGCCCGGCAGGTGTTCTCCTCGCGCGCCGAGCGCTACGAGCATCGCGCCGCCAGTCATTTCAACGTGCCCAGGCAGCAAGTGGTGCTGCTGGGCCTGCTGTTGCTGCGTGGCCCGCAGACCGTGCATGAGCTGCTGGCGCGCAGTGATCGCCTGCATCGCTTCGCCGATGCCGAGGACCTCCGCCACCAGCTGGAGCGCCTGGCGGCGCGCGATCTGCTGGTGCAGATTCCACGCGGCCCGGGCCAGCGCGAGGATCGCTACATGCACCTGCTCTGCGGGCCGGTGGACGTGGCCGCAATCAGCGCGCGCACGTCTGCCGCGACGGCGACGGACGGCGGCGTCGAAGCCACGGAACTGGCGGCACGGGTGCAGCAGCTGGAAAGCGACGTGGCCGAGCTGCGCGCGCAGCTGGCCGAACTGCGCGGCTCGCTGGGCGGCTGATCAGTCGGGGCGACGGCTGCTGCGCAGCAACAGCAGGCTGCCGATGGCCGTGCCCACGAACGACGCCGCCAGGCCGAGTATCAGGCCCACGGTCACCGCAATGCCAAACGCATCCGCCGCCGGTGCACCCAGCAGCCAGCGAATCGCCACGGCCAGCGGCACGCTCAAGGCAATCACCAGCCAGATCTTCAGGAAGCGGCCTGTTCCCAGCGCGCGCAGCAGCAACGCGACCACGGCCACCGCCGCCAAGCCCGGCCCGTACAGGGCCTGCGGCAGGGTGGCGACTTCAGCCGGCAACTGCCAGAACTTGAAACCCACGCCGATCACGGCGATGGCAAAACCGATGGGCAACCAAACGGGACTGGATCGGGTCATCGAGGCAGCATCCGGTGGACTGGCGCCAGCCTATCAGGACGCTGCCGCTTGAACAGCGTCAGTCGAACATCGCCTGGATCGCGGCCAGGCCGGCGCTGGCCCGCTCCTTCTTGCGCTCGGCATCGGCCACCGGATCGGCGCCGTCGCGTTGCAACTCGCTGGCCGGCAACTCATCGAGAAAACGGCTCGGCATCAGCCGCACCTTTTCGCGGAAGCGCCGCGTCTCGCGGCTGTAGCTCAACCACAGCGCCTGCTTGGCGCGGGTGATGCCGACGTACATCAGCCGGCGTTCTTCGGCCAGGTTGCCTTCCTCCACGCTGATCTCGTGCGGCAGGGTGCCGTCTTCGCAACCGACGATGAAGACATAGCGGAACTCCAGCCCCTTGGCCGCGTGCAGGCTCATCAGCCGCACCTGGTTGCCGCCGTCATCCTTGTCGTTGCGCGACAGCAGCGCCAGCTGCGCGGCCAGATCGCCGACATTGCCACCACGCGGGCCACCATCGAACCAGTCCGCCAGTTCGTCCAGGTTGGCCTTGCGTCGCTGGAAGCCGGCTTCGTCCTTGCACTGTGAGCGGAGATCGGCCAACAGGCCCGAACGCTCGTTCAAGCGCAACAACAGATCCTTGGCCGACAGCAGCTTGGTCTGATCGCGAAGATCGCGGACGACATCGGTAAACGCACTGAGTCCGTTGGCGGCGCGTGCCGGCAAGGCCTTGAGCACGCCCATCGATTCGGCCGCGCGCGACATCGGCACGCCCATGTGCTGCGCCATCTCGGCCAGCTTGGCCAGCGAGGTGGCGCCCACTTCGCGCTTGGGCGACTGCACCGCGCGCAGGAACGCGGTGTCGTCGTCCGGGTTGGCGACCAGTCGCAGCCACGACAGGGCGTCCTTCACTTCCTGGCGTTCCAGGAAGGCGGTGCCGCCGGTCAGATGATAAGGCACGCGCAACAGCTGCAGCGCCTTTTCCAGCGCGCGCGACTGGTGATTGCCACGGAACAGGATGCAGAAATCGCTCCACGGCGCCTGCTTGCCGGTATGCAGGAAGGAGATCTCGGCGGCGACTTTCTCCGCCTCATGCTCGTTGTCGCGGCATTCCCAGATGCGGATGCGATCGCCGTCGGGCTGATCGCTCCAGAGTTTCTTGAGATGTTCGTGCGGGTTGTTGGCGATCAGCGCATTGGCCGCACGCAGCACGCGATTGCTGCAGCGGTAGTTCTGCTCCAGCTTGATGATTTCCAGCTTGGGATAGTCCTGCGCCATCTGCAGCAGGTTGTCCGGGTTGGCGCCACGCCAGGCATAGATGCTTTGATCGTCGTCGCCCACGCAGGTGAAATCGCCACGCGGCCCGGCCAGCACCTTGAGCAGGCGGTACTGGGCGTCGTTGGTGTCCTGGCACTCGTCCACCAGCAGGTAGCCGATGCGCTCGCGCCAGGCCAGCGCGATCTCGTGATTGCCTTCCAGGATTTGCACCGGCAGGCGGATCAGGTCGTCGAAATCCACCGCGTTGAACGTGGTCAAGCGTGCCTGGTAACGCGCGTACAGCGCGGCGGCTTCCTGCTCGCGCGTGCTGCGCGCCGCGGCCATGGCTTCTTCCGGTGACAGGCCGGCATTCTTGGCGCGCGAGATCAGGCTCTTGGCCGCCTCGACCGCGTCGGGCTTCACACCCGGCAGCAGATCCTTGATCTGCGCGGCGGCATCGTCGGCGTCGAAGATCGAAAAGCCGCGCTTCAAGCCCACGGCCGCATGTTCGATCTGCAGGAACTTCAAGCCCAGCGCATGGAAGGTGCAGATGGTCAGGCCTTCGGCCGCATCACCCTTCAAGCGCTTGGCCAGGCGCTCGCGCATTTCCTTGGCCGACTTGTTGGTGAAGGTGATCGCGGCGATGCGCTTGGCCGGCATCCGGCCCGACGCGATCAGGTGCGCGATCTTCTCCACGATGACGCGCGTCTTGCCGCTGCCGGCGCCCGCCAGCACCAGCAGGGGGCCTTGGGTATGCAGGCAGGCGGCGCGTTGGGGTGGGTTGAGGAAATCCATGCGGGACGGCGCGTTCGGGCCGGATATTCTACCTGCTGGCGAGTGCCGCCAAGCGGTGGAAAAGCCCCCTGGCACAGTAAAATGGGCGCATGGCCAAGCTTTATTTCTACTATTCGGCGATGAACGCCGGAAAGACCACCACCTTGTTGCAATCGGCGCACAACTACCGCGAGCGCGGCATGCGCGTGCTGATCCTGACCCCGCGCCTGGACCACCGTGCCGGCAGTGGCGTGGTGGCTTCGCGCATCGGCCTGAAGGCCGAGGGCACCGCCTTCGCGCAGGACGCGGATCTGGATAGGCTGGTGCGCCAGGACATCGAGCAGCTTGGCAAGCTGGACTGCGTGCTGGTGGACGAAGCCCAGTTCCTCAGCCGCGCGCAGGTGTGGCAATTGAGCGAAGTGGTGGATGAGCTGCGCATCCCGGTGCTGTGCTACGGCCTGCGCACGGATTTCCGCGGCGAACTGTTCGAAGGCAGCCAGTATCTGCTGGCCTGGGCCGACGAGATGTCCGAGATCAAGACGATCTGCCACACCGGCAAGAAGGCCACCATGACCGTGCGCGTGGACGATGAAGGGCGCGCCGTGCAGGACGGTCCGCAGGTGGAGATTGGCGGCAACGAGCGCTATGTGTCGGTCAGTCGCGCCGAGTTCAAGAAGATTGCGCGCGGCGAAGGCCGCATCGAACCGATGCAGGCGCCGCTGCCGCTGTAACGTCGCCCGAAAATCCGGCGAAGGTCCGGCATCCACGGCCGCGAAGCGCACGGCCGTTGGCTACTAGATACACGCTGCGCGGATTCGACCGACCTCGCGCGGAATCACGCCGCCGTCGGGTTGCAGGCGGCGCAGTTCGGCCACCAGGTTGTCCAGCTCGCGCTGGCCGCGATCGCGCTGGTTGTTCTGGCAACGCAACTGCGCGGCGTAGGCGCGCGCGTTCCAGCGCAGCTTGGGTATCTCGCTGCCTTCGCCATTGCGCACGGCCAACGCATCCAGTCGTTGCAGCGCCTGCGCCACATTGCCCTCGCGCCCCAGTTGGCGGGCCAGCGACAACTGCGCGAACAGGGCGCGCGGATGGTCGGCGCCATAGCCGATGCGGGTGAGGATCTCGGCGCGTTGCAGGTAGGTGTCGGCTTCCTGCTGGTGGCCGCGCGCCGCCAGCACTTCGCCAATCAGCCGGTCGGTATCGCCGACCAGCGCATGGCTGGCGCCGAACAACTCCACCCGCAGGCGGCGCGCTTCCAGCAGCGCAGCCAGCGCCTGATCATCGCGGCCGGCGTCATGCAGCACCATGCCATAGTTGTACAGGCCACCGGGCAGTTGCTGGCGGTTGTCGGGGTAGCGCCAGATCGAGACTGCATGGCTGATATCGGTGATGGCGGTCTCGCCGTCGCCCAATTCCCAGGCAATCACGCCCATCGAATTCCAGCTCGAGCCCGTTTCGCGATGATAAGGACCCAGCGCCGCCATGGTCATGCCGTGCAACTGCTTCATCTGCGCGGCCGCTTCGCGGAAGTGGCCCAGGTCCACCTGCACCGCCGCCATCTGTCGGCGGACCGCCAGGGTGGCCGGATGGTTGTTGCCGTGGATTTCGCTGGCCAGTTCCAGCGCCCGTTCGTAGTGCAGCAAGGCCGTCTGCGAATCGCCGCGCGTGCGATACAGGCTGGCCATGCTGCGCTCGATATCGATGGTGAGCGGATGCCGCTCACCGCCATACTGATGCAGGTGCACCAGCGCCGCGTTGAGTCCACGGATGGCGCCATCGGCATTGCCCATGTCGCTTTCCAGCCCGGCCTGATCCACCAGCGACTCGGCCACACCCATCTGATCGCGCACACCGCGGCGAATCAACTGCGAGCGCTGGAACATCTGCCGCGCCGTCTGCCGATCCGCCACGGCGCGCCGGCAACGACCATCCTGCGAAAGGAAATCCGCCGACTGCAGCGGCAGCTGCAATTGCAGTCGACCAATCTGCGATTCCAGCGGCAGCATGGCGTCGATGCAGTCGCGCGGTCGCCCCATCAGCGCCAGCACGCGGCCACGCTGGGTCGTGCCTTCCAGGCGCAGGCCGTCGGGCGGTGAGGAACCCACGCTGGCCAGCAACTGGTCCTGGCGTTCCAGCAACTTGAGCGCTTCGCGGTAGTCGCCCAGGCCGATGCGCAGGCGCGCAATCACGCCCAGCAACTCGGCATGCGCCAACGGCTGCCGCGCGAGTTCGCGCTCGCCGCGCCGCTCACCGGCCACCAGCAGTTCGCGCGCGTCGAACGCATTGCCCTGCTGCGCGCCACCGGCGTTGTCGAACAAGCCGATGACGAAGTTCTGCATGGCCTGTGCGCGCGCGGCTTCGCGCACCGCTTGCTGGCTCTGCCACAGGCTGGCGCCCAGGGCGGCAATCAGGATCGCGGTGGTGGCGATGCCGGCGGTCAGCGCCCAGCGATGCCGCGAGATGTACTTGCGCGCGCGGTAGCCCAGGCTCTGTGGGCGCGCGTGCACCGGCCGGCCTTCCAGGTGGCGGCGCAGATCCAGCGCCAGCGCTTCGACCGAGGGATAGCGCTGCTCCGGCGCCTTGGCCAGCGCCTTGAGCACGATGTTGTCCAGATCACCGGCCAACCGCCGCCCGTTGCGGCGCGCGTTGGGGCAATCCGTACGTCCGCCCCCGGTGGTGCGTTGCGCGGCGACCGAAGGCTTGAGCGGATCCACCGCCAGGATCGCTTCTTCCCACTCGGCGTCGCTTTGCCGGCGCAGGCGGTAGGGCTTGGTGCCGGCCAGTAGTTCGTAGATCACCACGCCCAGCGAGTAGACGTCGGTCATGGTGGTGACCGGCTCGCCGCGGATCTGTTCGGGCGCGGCGTAGTGCAGGGTGAAGGCGCGCACTTCCGTGCGGGGATGCACCGGCACCGGTTCGGCCTCGTCCAGCAGCTTGGCGATGCCGAAGTCGAGCAGGCGTGCTTCGCGGTTGGCCGAGACCAGGATGTTGGATGGCTTGAGATCGCGATGGACGATCAGGTTGGCATGGGCATGACTGACCGCCTCGCAGACCTGCAGGAACAAAGCCAGCGTCTCGTCCACGCTGAGTTTGTTGGCCCAGCAGTAGTCGGTGATGGGCGTGCCTTCCACATACTCCAGCGCCAGGTAGGGTTGACCACCTTCCTGGCCCACGCCGGCATCGAGCAGGCGGGCGATGTTGGGATGCTCCAGCCGCGCCAGGATTTCGCGCTCGCGGGTGAAGCGCAGGCGCAGGTTGGGATCGGCCAGGCCCGGGCGCAGCAGCTTGAGCGCCACGCGTCGCTGGTACAGGCCGTCGGCGCGGATGGCCAGCCAGACCATGCCCATGCCGCCTTCGCCCAGCAGTTCCTCCAGGCGATACGGTCCAATCAGGGTGCCGGGCTGCAGACCCAGCGCCGGCTTCTCCAGCAACGGCGCCTGCATGAAGCCGCTGTCTTCTTCTTCCAACGCCAGCAGCTGCTCCAACTCGGCCGCCAGCTCGGGGTCCTGCGCGCGCAGGCTCTCCAGGCGATGTTCGCGCGCCGGCTCATCCAGTTCCAGCAGGACGTCGAGCAGCGGCGAGAGCCGCTTCCAGCGTTCAGCGTCCATGGCTGCGGGGCGGCGTCAGCTGTCCTGCATCGTCGACAGCAGGAACAGGCGCGCCTTCTGCCAGTCACGGCGGATGCTGCGCTCGGATCGCTGCAGCAGTTCGGCGATTTCCAGTTCCGACAGGCCGGCGAAATATCTCAACTCCACCACCTTGGCCAGGCGCTCGTCGGCGTCGGCCAGTTGATCGAGGGCGGAGTTCAGCGCCAGCAGATCCTCGTCGAGCTTGAGGTTGCCCTCCACTTCTTCGGGAATGTCGGCCACGCGCTTCAGATCGCCGCCGCGCTTGCGGGCCAGGCGGCTGCGCGCGTAATCCACCACCACGCTGCGCATCGACGAGGCGGCGTAGGCGAAGAAATGCGCGCGGTCTTCGAATTTGGCGGTGCCGGTGGAGCCAATCAGCTTCAGATACGACTCGTGCACCAGCGCGGTGGCGTCCAGCGTATAGCCGTGCTGGCCGGACAGTTGCCGGCGCGCCATGGTGTGCAGTTCCTGGTAGAGCGTGGCCAGGACCCGGTCCAGCGCAGCGCGATCGCCGTTGCGGGCCGAATCCAGCCAAATGGTGATATCGGAATTATCGGCCATGCGGTTTCCCCACCAATCAAGGCGCGAATATAGCCGCAATTGTGAGTCATCACATTAGACAGGGCCGCTGATCGCCATCCGAGGGGCCTACTTCTGGCAGTGGCCGCACCAGACCGTGGCACGCTGGCCGATGTTGGCCTGCTTCATCGGCCGGCCGCAGCGCGGGCAGGGCTCACCGCCACGGCCATAGGCAGACAGTTCCTGCTCGAAATAGCCTGGCGCGCCATCCGGACTGATGAAATCGCGCAGGGTGGTGCCACCACGGGCAATGGCATGGCCCAGGATGTCCTTCACCGCGTCGGCCAGCGCAAGGTAGCGCTCACGCGACACCCGCCCCGCCGCACGCAGCGGCGAAATGCCGGCGCGATAGAGGCTCTCGGCGGCATAGATGTTGCCCACGCCGACCACGACGGCCTGGTCCATCAGGAAAGTCTTGACCGGCGCCTTGCGGCCACGGCTGAGTTCGAACAGATAGTCGCCGTCGAAGTCGTCAGACAGCGGCTCCGGACCCAGTCCCTGCAGCAGTTCGTGGGTCTGCCCGGCCGGCTGCCAGAGCAGGCTGCCGAAGCGCCGGGGATCATTGAACCGCAGCACCTGGCCCGCGCCGCGACCCTTCGCGGCCAAGGCGATGTCGACATGATCATGGGCGCGCACCGCCGTATCGGCGGGCAACACACGCAGGCTGCCCGACATGCCCAGGTGCAGCAGCGCGCTGTCGCCGGATTCCACATCCATCAACAGGTATTTGGCACGCCGGCGCACGCCGGTGATGCGCTGGCCGGGCAGATCGCGGGCGACTTCCGCAGGAATCGGCCAGCGCAGATCCGGTCGGCGCAGGGTCACCGCCTGGATCAGGCGGCCCTGCAGGTGCGGGGCCAGGCCGCGGCGGGTGGTTTCGACTTCGGGCAGCTCAGGCATGGCCTCTCACTTGGCGGCGACCGGGGTGGACATCAAGTCCGGCGCCGCCGCTCACTCATGGTCCAGCACGAAGCGCTCGCCTTCGCGGCGCACCTGCAGCGGTCCGCCAAAGGCAGCGGACAACTGCGCCGAAGTCAGCACGGAAGCGGGCGGCCCGTCGGCGACCACCTTGCCTTCGCTGAGCAGGATCACCCGTTCAAACTCCGGCACGATTTCCTCCAGGTGATGGGTGACCAGAACCAGGGTGATGCCGCGCTGCGCCAGGCTGCGCAGGAGCGCCAGGAAATGCCGCTGTGCAATCAGATCCAGCCCGGCGGTGGGTTCGTCCAGCAGCAGCGCTTCCGGCGCATGCACCAGCGCCCGTGCAATCAGCACGCGCCGCATTTCGCCGGTGGACAGCTCGGCCACTTGGCGATCCGCCAGCGCGGTGGCATTGACGTCGGCCAGCGCCCGTCGCGCCTGCGCACGCATCTGCGCGTCGACCTCGCGATGCGGCGGGATGACGAAGCTGGAGAAGAAGCCGGTGATCACCGCCTCCTCCACCCGCAACTGCGGCATCTCCTGCAGGTCGCGGGTCAGGTCGCTGGTGACCACGCCCAGCCGCGTGCGCAGCTCGGCCACGTTCCAGCGCCGCAGTCCGAACACCTTGACCGGCGCATCGCCCTCGCGCGCCAGCGGATACAGCTCGCGGTTGATGAGTTTGATGAAGGTCGACTTGCCGCAGCCGTTGGGGCCCAGGATGACCGTGTGCTGGCCCAGCGGAATGCTCAGGCTGAGCTCGCGCAGCACGCGCGCGGCACCGCGCACGACGGTGGCGCGATCCAGTTCGAACAAGGGCGGGGCGGAAGGCGATGCGGTGGGAGCGAGCGACATCAAGAGACACTATGCGGCGGAAGGGGATCACCGCCGCCCGGTCGGGTGCGGCAGCGCGATGGCAGATAGTGGACCGCGCCCTCGACCTCGGCAAGGCTCGGCCTTCACGCACCATTCGTCGGCAGTGGATGAAATCCACGGCGCGAGAACGCATCATGCAAGTCCGTCCGCAGTGACGCGGATGGCTTCCCCCGGAGCCCGCCATGTCTGAGCCCCTCCTGCAGTTCCTGATCGGCGGCCTGTTTGGCCTGGGCGTCTGGGATCTGCTGCTGCTGTTGCTGGTGTTCACCCAGCTGACGATCTTCTCGGTGACCTTGTACCTGCATCGCAGCCAGGCCCATCGCGGCGTCGACTTCCATCCGCTGCTCAGTCATTTCTTCCGCTTCTGGACCTGGCTGACCACCTCGATGATCACCCGCGAATGGGTGGCCATCCATCGCAAGCATCACGCCAAGGTGGAAACCGAGGACGATCCGCACAGCCCGCGCACCAAGGGCATCGGCAATGTGTTCTGGCGCGGCGTGGAGCTGTATCGCGAAGCACGCTGGCAGCGCGCCGACATCGAGCAGTACGGCAAGGGTGCGCCGGACGACTGGATCGAACGCCATCTGTACACGCGCTACGCCACGCTCGGCCCGACCCTGCTGTTGTTCGTGCATGCCACGCTGTTCGGTCTGCCCGGCATCGCGATCTGGGCGATCCAGATGGCCTGGATTCCGTTCTGGGCGGCGGGCGTGGTCAACGGACTGGGCCATTGGTGGGGTTACCGCAATTTCGAATCCGCCGACACCTCCACCAATCTCACCCCTTGGGCGCTGTGGATCGGCGGCGAAGAGCTGCACAACAACCACCATGCCTTCCCCAGCTCGGCGCGCTTCTCGATGCGGCGCTGGGAACTGGACATCGGATGGATGGCCATCAAGGTGCTGGAAAAGCTGCGCCTGGCCACGGTGTTGCGGGTGGCGCCCAGTCTGGATATCCGACCGAACATCGCGGTACCGGACGCGGACACGCTCAAGGCGCTGCTCTCGCATCGGTTCCAGGCCATGACCGATTACCAGCGCAATGTGCTCAAGCCGGCGCTGCGCGACGAGGCCACCCAGGCCGGCGCCAAGTTGCGCGCCCTGCTGCCGCGCAAATTGCGTCGCGGGCTGGTGGATGACGGCCGCTGGCTCAAGCCGGATGCGCGCGAGCAATTGCGCCAGTGGGTTTCGCAGCGGCCGCGCATCGGCACGTTGGTGGAATACCGTGCCCGCCTGGCCGCGGTGCTGGAGGCGCGCAGTCATGACGCCTCCGAGCGCCTGAAAGCCTTGCAGGCCTGGTGTGCCGAAGCCGAAGCCAGTGGCAATCGCGCGCTGCAGGAATATTCGCAACGGCTGAAGGGCTACGCGCTCGCGCCGTGAGCGCAGGCTCAGCGGCGGCGCTGTCGGGGACTGCCTCTAGAATGGCGGCATGATCCGCGCCGCCCTGATTCTGCTCCTGCTCGCCTTGCCCGGCCTCGCCCGGGCGCAGGTCGATGCCACCTCCGACTACCTCAAACGCATGGACGTGGACGGCGATGGCCGGGTCAGCCAGATCGAATTCCTCGACTGGATGAGCTACGCCTTCGACGCGCGTGATGCCGATCGCGACGGCGTGCTGTCGGCGCAGGAACAGCCCGGCGGAAAGGGCGCGCCGCTGACCCGCGTGCAGCATCGCGAGCGCCTGGCGGCGACCTTCCGCAAGCAGGATCGCAACGGTGATGGTTATCTGGATGCGCGCGAGCTGGCTTCGCCGCCGCAATAGCACCCGAGCCTGCTGGACAGCGCCGAGGCCAGCCATCAGCAGCCTGCCTGTAGCGGCACACCCCCTATGAGGGGACAAAGCAGGTACTGACGTTTTGTATACTGCTTCAGTACCTTTTTCCGGGCCACCCTCATGGCGAAAGAAGCGGTCTTCACGATGAAACTGGAATCCGAACTGCGCGACGAGTTCATGGCCGCGGCCGAGGCCGCGCACCGGCCGGCATCGCAGGTGATGCGTGAGTTGATGCGTGGTTTCATCGAGCAACAACAACAGGCGCGTGAGTACGACGAGTTTGTGCGCAAGGCAGTGGAGGCTGGTCGAGCGTCAATGCGCGCGGGAAAAGGCATTCCCAACGAGGAAATTGAAGCCGAGTTCGCTGCGTTGCGCGCCCAGGTCGAGGCCAAAGGTCGTCTCTGAAAGTCATCTGGACACCAGAAGCCAGGTTGCAGCGCATCACAATCTGGCACCACATCGCGGCAGATTCGCCTTGGGCTGCGCTGAGATTGGATGCGCGCTTCAAGGAGGCGGCAGCAACACTGGCCGCCCATCCTCAGATAGGTAAGCCCGGCCAAGTCCGCGGCACACGAGAGTTCCTGCCGCACTCCTCGTATCGATTGGTTTACGAACTCACACAAGACACCGTGCGAGTCCTCACCTTGCTGCACACATCCCGGATCTGGCCGCCGATCGATACGCGCTAGCGCGCAACCAGATCGCGCATTTGCCTTTGCAAGAACAAAAGAACGCCGGCGCAAGGCCGGCGTCCAGTGGCCGGAAACTCCGGCCGGGGGGAGGGTCAGGCTTAGGCGGTGATGTCCACATCCTTGGTTTCGCGCAGGAACAGCGTGCCCACGATCAGCGTCAACACCGCCACGCCAATCGGATACCACAGGCCGTAGTACATGTTGCCGGTGCCGGCGACCAGGGCGAACGAGATGGCCGGCAGGAAGCCGCCGAACCAGCCGTTGCCGATGTGGTACGGCAGCGACATCGAGGTGTAGCGGATGCGGGTGGGGAACAGCTCCACCAGGTAGGCGGCGATCGGGCCGTAGACCATGGTCACGTAGATCACAAGCACCCAGAGCAGGAACAGGGTCATCGGGATGTTGATGCGATCCGGATCAGCCTTCTCCGGATAGCCGGCGCTGGTCAGTGCACCCTTCAGCGCCTTGGTCAGATCGGCGCCCTTGGCCTTGGCGTCATCCTTGGACAACCCGGCGGCTTCGTAGGATTCGACCTTGTTGCCGCCCACTTCGACATGCGCCAGCGAACCGGCCGGCGCGGCCTGCACCGTGTAAGGCACGCCCGCCTTGGTCAGCGCCGAGGTGGCCACATCGCAGGAGCTGGTGAACTTGCGCACGTTGGCCGGATCGAACTGGAAGCTGCAGGTCGCGGGATCGGCGACCACCACGGCCGGCGAATTGGTGCGAGCTTCTTCGATGCCGGGATTGGCGTAGTGGGTCAGGCCCTTGAAGATCGGGAAATAGGTCAACGCGGCCAGCAGACAACCGGCCAGGATGATCTTCTTGCGACCGATGCGATCGGACAGCCAGCCAAAGAAGATGAAGAACGGCGTGGCCAATGCCAGGGCGCCGGCAATCAGCAAGTTGGCGGTGGTGGCGTCGACCTTGAGCGCCTGGGTCATGAAGAACAGCGAGTAGAACTGCCCGCCGTACCAGACCACGGCCTGGCCGGCGGTGGCGCCCAACAACACCAGCAACATCAACTTGAGGTTGCCGCCCTTCAGGCTGTCGCGGAACGGCTGCTTGGAGCCTTTGCCTTCCGCCTTCATTTGCTGGAACAGCGGCGACTCGCTCAGTTGCAAGCGAATCCACACCGACACGCCCAGCAGCACGATCGACACCAGGAACGGAATACGCCAGCCCCAGGCTTCGAACGCCTCGGTTCCCAGCGACAGGCGGCAACCCAGGATCACCAGCAGCGACAGGAACAGGCCAAGCGTGGCGGTGGTCTGGATGAAGCTGGTGTACAGGCCGCGCTTGCCATGCGGTGCATGCTCGGCCACATAGGTGGCCGCACCGCCGTACTCGCCGCCCAGTGCCAGGCCCTGCAACAGGCGCAGGACAATCAGGATGATCGGCGCGGCCACGCCGATGGAGGCGTAGTTGGGCAGGATGCCGACGATGAAGGTCGACAGGCCCATCAGCACGATGGTCACCAGGAAGGTGTACTTGCGACCGATGCGATCGCCCAGGCTGCCGAAGAAGGCGGCACCGAACGGACGCACCGCAAAGCCGGCGGCGAAGGCCAACAGGGCGAAGATGAAACCGGTGGTTTCATTGACGCCGCTGAAGAACTGCTTGGCGATGATCGCCGCCAATGACCCGTACAGATAGAAGTCGTACCACTCGAACACCGTACCCAGGCTCGAGGCGAAGATGACCTTCTTGTGGCCGCGGCCGAGTTCCCCGGCGGCGGTGTGTGGCGTGGTAGTCGAATTCATCCTGTTCCCCTCAGAACGTGTATTTGACGGTGGTTTGGAGTCGCTTGATGTCGCCTTCGCGGTCATCCTCGAGCGAACGTTGTCCCCAGCCCAGTTCCGCACCGATATCCAGCTTCGGGAACGGTGAATAGATCAGGTTGAGGTGGTAGGACTGCGAGCGCTCGGTCACGCCCCAGCCAATCAGCGACGGGTCGTTGTCGAAGTGCGCGGCCGAGTACATCACATTGCTGCGCAGCTTGGGACTGAAGACGTGCCGCCACGCCACGAAACCGCCGTAGCCGTCGAGCGCCTCGATATCGCCATTGGCCTCCTGCATCACGTCGCTGCCCAGGCCAAAGGCCATGTAGCGGCCGATGCCGCTGCCGTAATTGGCCATGTAGCGCAGGTCGTCGTTCGTGCCCAGGTTGAACTTGCCCGACACGCTGACCGCGCCGCCACTGGCGGTTTCGTCCAGCGACTTGAACTGCCGCAGCAGCGCCGCGACCGAGAAGTGGCCCCAATCGCCCTTCATGTTGTAGCGCGCGGTCAGGTCCGGCATGACGTTGTCGCCGGTGCTGGCGCGCAGCCCTGCCGCAGTTTCAAAGGGCGCATAGGATTGCAGTGTGGTTTGCGGATTCTCCGCGGAGAACGACCACGGTCCCGACGTGTAGCGCACCTGCGCCTGGCGCACGAAGGTGGTGCCGTCGGTGACGCCGACGAAGTCCACCGCATCCGGCAAGGCCGCCGTGTCCTGGAAGTTGGACCAGGTCTGGCCGGCCAGCCAGTTGTTCCAGCTCACATAAGCCTGGCGCAACGTGACTGCATAGGTGTTGGTGGCGATTTCATTGCCGGCCAGCGCGTTGCTGCCGCCGCCGAAGAAATCCATCTCCACGTAGGCCTTGAACTTGTTGCCGTCGTCGGTGACGTTGTCGGCGCTCAGCCAGAAGCGCGAGAACTGTGCATGGAAATCGGTGTACGGGTCGCCGCCATCGGCGGTCTGTCCGCCGACGGGAATGGTGCTGGGCACGTAGAACAGCCGGCCGGAGGAACCATCGGTGATGCGGCCGTCGCTGGTGTCGGTGACCATCGCATCGAGCTTGATGAAGCCGCCATACGAGAACACCGAGCCATTGTTCGAGGCTGGGGTGATGGTGGTGGACTGGATGGGTTGCTTGCCCGCCGGCACGGCGGGGGTGGCCGGGGTGGCCGCCTGCGCGGTCTTGACCTCGGTGATCTGGGTTTGCGCCTGCGTGATCTGGCCCTGCTGGGTCTGCTGCGCCGACAGCAGCAACTGCACCTGCCGCTCCAGTTCGGCCACGCGGGCCTCCAGCGCTTTTTCCTTCGCCGTCTGCGCCCAGGCCATGCCAGGCGCCACCAGCGCCACGAGCAGTGCCACGGCCAGCGGCCGCCGCGCCCTCGTTGCGAAACTCGTGCTCATAACTCCCTCCCGATGGACCATGCCCGAGCGGCACGTCGGCGGCCAGACTTGCCGCGATGCGTTGGTCGCGCCTATTCGCCATTAGTCGAACCCCGCCGCGCGCGCCGTGCCGAGGCCACCGCAGCCCTTTAAAACAGCCCTCGCGCTGAATCGTGCGGACATGCGTAATTGCATATTTACGACCAAGGTCTAAGCGGCTTGCTGCGATGCGGCACGGTCCGATGCGGCAAACTCGGCACATCGCCCGCTCTGTCGCACCGCATCCCCTCGCGGCGTGGTGGGCTTTGTTGTCAGAATCGTCACCTCTATTGCTTGCTGTCCCCGGGAGGGCCCCCATGAGTGACATCTACCCCGTCAGGCCGGAGTTCGCGGCCCAGGCGCGCATCAATCGCGACAGCTATCTGCGCGACTACCAGGCATCCATCGCCGATCCCGACGCCTTCTGGGGCCAGGCCGCCGAGCGCCTGCAGTGGATGAAGAAGCCCAGCAAGATCAAGAACGTCAGCTACGACCTCGACGATTTCCACATCCACTGGTTCGAAGACGGCGAGCTCAACGCCAGCGTCAACTGCCTGGATCGCCAGCTCGCCGAGCGCGCTGACAAGACGGCCTTGCTGTTTGAACCGGACAGCCCGGACCAGCCTTCGTATCGCGTGACCTACCGCGAACTCTACGAGCGCACCTGCAAGCTGGCCAATGCGCTGCGCAACCTGGGCGTGGTCAAGGGCGACCGCGTCACCATCTACCTGCCGATGATTCCGGATGCCGCGGTGGCCATGCTGGCCTGCGCGCGCATCGGCGCCATCCACTCCGTGGTGTTTGGCGGCTTCGCCCCCAATTCGATTGCCGACCGTGTCTCCGACTGCGGCAGCAAACTGATCATCACCGCCGACGAAGGACTGCGCGGTGGCAAGAAGGTCCCGCTCAAGGCCAACGTCGACGCCGCGCTCAAGCTGCCCGGCACCAACAGCGTGGAAACCGTGCTGGTCGTGCGCCATACCGGCGGTGCGGTGGACATGCAGATGCCGCGCGATCGCTGGTTCGATGCGGTGGTGGAAGACCAGCCGGCCGAATGCGAGCCGGAGCGGATGAATGCCGAAGATCCGCTCTTCATCCTTTACACCTCCGGTTCCACCGGCAAGCCCAAGGGCGTGCTGCACACCACCGGCGGTTATCTGCTGTATGCCAGCTACACCCACGAAATGGTGTTCGACCTGCGCGAGGACGACATCTACTGGTGCACCGCCGACGTCGGCTGGGTCACCGGCCACAGCTACATCGTCTACGGCCCGCTGGCCAATGGCGCGACCGCGCTGATGTTCGAGGGCGTGCCCAACTACCCCAGCGTGTCGCGCTTCTGGGAAGTGATCGACAAGCACCAGGTGACCATCTTCTACACCGCGCCCACCGCCATCCGCGCGCTGATGCGCGAAGGCGAAGCACCGGTGAAGAAGACCTCGCGCGCCTCGCTGCGTTTGCTGGGCAGCGTTGGCGAGCCGATCAACCCGGAAGCCTGGCGCTGGTACTACGACGTGGTGGGCGATGCGCGTTGCCCGATCGTCGACACCTGGTGGCAGACCGAGACCGGCGGCATCCTGATTACGCCGCTGGCCGGAGCGATCGACCTCAAGCCGGGTTCGGCCACGCTACCGTTCTTCGGCGTGCAGCCTGCGCTGGTCGATGCCAATGGCGAGCGCCTGGAAGGTGCGGCCGAAGGCAACCTGGTGTTGCTGGATTCCTGGCCGGGCCAGATGCGCACGGTCTACGGCGACCATCAGCGCTTCATCGACACCTACTTCCGCACCTATCCCGGCACTTATTTCACCGGCGACGGCTGCCGTCGCGATGCGGACGGCTACTACTGGATCACCGGACGGGTGGACGACGTGATCAACGTCAGCGGGCACCGCATCGGCACCGCCGAAGTGGAAAGCGCGCTGGTGCTGCATCCCAAGGTGGCCGAAGCGGCGGTGGTCGGTTTCCCGCATGACATCAAGGGCCAGGGCATCTACGCCTATGTGACCTTGAAGGCCGGCGAAGAACCCAGCGACGACTTGCAGAAGGAACTGGTGCTGTGGGTACGCAAGGAGATTGGCCCGATTGCCGCGCCGGATCACCTGCAATGGGCTCCCGGCCTGCCGAAGACGCGCTCAGGCAAGATCATGCGCCGCATCCTGCGCAAGATTGCCGAGAACGCGCCGGATCAGCTGGGGGATACGTCCACCCTGGCCGACCCCAGCGTGGTCGACTCGCTGGTCTCCGAACGCAAGGTCAAGTGAGCCGCGCATGCCCACCCTGCTGATTGCCGATGACCACCCGCTGTTCCGCGAAGCCCTACGGGCGGCGGTGCAGCGCGTGTTGCCCGGGGTCAAATTGCATGAGGCCGAAGGCGTGGATGCGCTGTACGCGCTGGTCGACGCTCATCCGGACGCGGACCTGCTGCTGATGGATCTGAACATGCCCGGCGCGCAGGGCTTCAACGCGCTGGTGCATCTGCGCGCACTGCATCCACAGCTGCCAGTGGTGATCGTCTCCGCGCGCGAAGAGCCCACCGTGATGCGGCGCGCGCTGGATCACGGCGCGCTGGGCTTCATTCCCAAGTCGGCGAACTCCGACGTAATCGGCGAAGCCATCGGTGCGGTGCTGGAGGGTGAGCGCTGGGCGCCGGCCGACGCCTTGTCCGCGCCGGCCATCAGCCGCGACGAGCACGAGATCGCCCATCGCCTACGCGATCTCACGCCGCAACAGTTCCGGGTCTTGCAGATGCTGGGCGTGGGCCGGCTCAACAAGCAGATCGCCTATGACCTGGGCGTGTCCGAGGCCACCATCAAGGCCCATGTCACGGCCATCCTGCGCAAGCTGGGCGTGACCAACCGCACCCAGGCCGTCCTCATGGCCGGTCGCCTGGCGGTGGATCCGGACGGCATCGTGCTGCCGCCGGAAGAAGACTAGATCAGCGAGTCAGCCGGCGCGGCGGCGACAACGCGCGAACAGATCGCGGTCGTGGTCGTAGAGGCGGGTCTGCACATCCATCAGACCCAGCACCGACGGGAACAGATTGTCATGGCTGGCCGGCGCCTTGGCTTCGGCGCGCAGGCAGGCCACATCCAGTGAGGTGCTGGCGGCAAAGCCCGGCGAGAACCACATCACCATCGGCACATGGGTCTGCTCGCTGGGCGCGATGGCGTAGGGCACGCCATGCAGGAACAAGCCCTTCTCGCCCAGTGACTCGCCGTGATCGGAAACATAGATCAGCGCGGTGTCACGCGCGCTGTCCGCGCCCAGCTCGGCAATCGTGCTGGCCAGCACATGGTCCGTGTAGAGCAGGGCGTTGTCGTAGGCATTGACGATCGACGGGCGCTCGCACTGCCCCAGTTCGTTGGAACGACACTCGGGAAGGAAGCGACGGAACGTGGCGGGATAACGATCGAAGTAGTTCGGGCCGTGATTGCCCAGCATGTGCAGCAGCACGACTTGGTCGCCCGACTGCGCACCCACCGCCTTGCGCCAGTCCTTCAACAGGATCTCGTCCAGGCAGCGGGTGTCGCTGCAGAGCGCCGGGTCCGGCGTGTCATCCATGGTCTGCACGGCCAGGCCTTCGCAGACCCCCTTGCAGCCGGACTGGTTGTCACGCCACAGCGTGTGGATGCCCGCGCGTTCCAGCACGTGCAGCAGCGACTGGTGGCTGCGGATGTTCTGCTGGTCATAGTCGTGCCGTCCGAACGGCGAGAACATGCACGGCAGCGAGACTTCCGTGCTGCTGCCGCAGGCGGTGACGTTGGCGAAGTTGACGACATCGAGCTTGGCCAGCTCGGGGGTGGTCTGGCGTGCGTAGCCGCTCAGGCCCCAGTTGGCGGCGCGCGCGGTCTCACCCACCACGATGACCAGCAGGCGCGGCTTGCGTCCCATCGCCGCCGGCGCGAGTTTGGCGTCTTCGCCAATCACGATGCGCGCCGCCTTCTGGCCCGGCGGCGAGGCGGTCAGCACGCGCGTGAGTGAGACCAGATAGTTGGCCGGCGTGACCAGGTAGCGCACTTCGCGGCGATTGCGCACCAGCGAAGACAGATCCTGGAAGCTCGCCAGCGCCGCCAGGGCGGTGGCCAGCGCCATGGCACCCAGGAAAGCCACGCGAACCCAGGTGGCGCGTTTCCATCCGCGTTGGCGCAATTCCACCCGCCACAGCAGCGCGATGGGCAACGCGGCGAACAGCAACGGAAACAACAGACCCCAGCCGAGCAGTTCGCTCGATTCCTTGCTGTCGGTGTTCAGCACGTTGCGCAGCATGTCCGCGTCCAGGTACACGCCGTAGCTGCTCATGTAATAGGTGGCGAAGGCGGTGACCAGGATCAGCAGCGCGAGCACCGGGCGTGCATAACGCCGATGCAGGAACAGCCCCAACAGCAGTGCATGCACGGCGGTGATGGCGACAAACAAGGCCGCGGCCAGACGCCACTGCGCGACCGGCGCGACGATGACGTTGCGCCAGAACGAGCCATTGGCGAACAGAGTGAAGTACACGCTCACTGCCAGCAACAGGGTCTCGCTGGCGATGACCGGTCGGCGCAGCCACCACGCATTGGCGGCCGAGCGTGCATTGCGACGCAATCCGGTAGACAGGGGCGAAGCGCTCATGACTGCGCCTCCGCCAACTGGGGCAAGGAGGCGCTGGACGTCACTTCACTGACCGGCACGCGATCAGTCACCCGCAATGCCACGAACAAGCCGCTGCTGACAAACCAGGCGATGGCCAGCGTGGCCACGTCATGCGAAGCGAAGTGCGCACCACGCCATTGCTGCGCCATGCCGAACAGCAAGCCCAGTCCCAGCCCCACGCCCAGGCCACGCCAGCGCCACTCCGGGCGGGTCGCGCGGAAAAAGAAGTACAGCGCAACCCAACTATAGCCACCACCGGCATGCCCGGCCGGAAAGCAGGCCGCCGCGGGCAGGCTGTCGGGTCGCAGCTGCCAGAGGCTGACGAAGGGACGAGCGCCGCCATAGCGCAGCAAGTCCCACGGGCAGTCCATATCGGTGAAACGCTTGAGCGCGCCCACCAGCAAGGTCGTCGCGGCCGTGGCCAGCAACAGGTACAGCAGGGGGCGCCGCCAGGGCGACCACGCAGAGCGCAGCCAGCTGCTCAGGCCCAGGCCGGCCACGACGAGCCAAGCCAGGGCAGACAGCTTGCGGCCGCCCTCGTGCAGGAGGGATTGGGTCAGCCAGCTGTGTTGCCAGGCCCAGGCGTGGCCTCCCCAGGCGTAAATGTGGTCAGCCCACCAGAAGTCGCCATGCATCGGCGACAGGATGAAAAAGATCACGACCAGGCCCAGCCCGGGTACGCCCAGATGGCGCAACAGGAATGACACAGGCGGCTGCGACGGTGGCCTCGACGGGCGGACATCGGCGGGGAGGGAAACGTGGGCAAGGAGCGACATGGCGTGCCGGATGGGTGCAGCGATTGACTGAGTGCCGGGAATTCTTCGAGCGCGCTTGTCGGAGGCGAGTCGGAATCGTCTGAAACAAACGAAGGCTTAACTGACCTGTTGGCCCGCCTTCAGGAACCCATCACCCGCCTTCGATGCGGCGATGTTCTTCCGACAGATTCACGACGTTTGTCGTAGCATCCTGCCCGGCTAGCCCGGCATTGGATTCCGTTGCCGTACCGCCTTGCGCGGTCCCACCACGCCATCCCCGAGTCCCCATGCGCCTGCTCGTGATCGAAGACAACCGCAGCCTGGTGGCCAACCTCTTCGACTACTTCGAAGCGCGCGGCCATACGCTCGATGCCGCACCGGATGGCGTGACCGGCCTGCACCTGGCCAGCAGCCAGGCCTACGACGCGGTGATCCTGGACTGGATGCTGCCGCGCATGGACGGCCGTGAAGTACTGCAGCGCCTGCGCCAGATCCACGAGTGCGACGTGCCCGTGATCATGCTGACCGCGCGCGATGAACTGCCCGACAAGATTGCCGGCTTCCGCGCCGGCGCCGACGACTACCTGACCAAACCCTTCGAGCTGCCCGAGCTGGAAGTGCGGCTGGAAGCCGTGCTCGCACGCACCGGTGGCCGCAGCCGCAACCGGATCCTGGAAGTGGCCGATCTGCGCCTGGACCTGAGCACGCTGGAAGTCAGTCGCGCCGGCGAACCGCTGCATCTGTATCCGGCCTGCCGCAAGTTGCTGGAAGTGTTGATGCAGGCCAGCCCCGCCGCGGTGACGCGTGATCGCCTGGAGTTCGCGCTGTGGGGCGATTCGCCACCGGACGGCGACATGCTGCGCTCGCATATCTACGAACTGCGCCGCAGCGTCGATGGACCTTTCCCGCTCAAGCTGATCCAGACCCTGCCACGCGTGGGCTACCGTTTGGCCGTGGCCAGCACCGACGCACAAGGACTGACCGATGGCCACTAGGCACGGACTGCGGCGGCGCATCCTCGGTTGGCTGCTGATCTACGTGTCGCTGCTGTCCGTTGCCATCTTCATCGGCGGCCTGGTGGTGAACGAGGAAGCCGAGCGCATGGTGTGGGAGTCACTCCTGCGCGCCGAACTGCACCACTACCAGGAGCGTCGCGCCGCGGATCCCGATTACGAGTGGACCGATACCGACGACATGCACCTGTACCGGTGGGACGATTCACCGCCGCCGCCCAAAGTACTGCGCGCGCTGGGTCCGGGCCTGCATGACGACCAATGGGTGGAAGGCAAGCTGCGCGTGGTGATGGTCCAGGATCAGCCCGACGGCCGCGTCGCGATTGCCCTGGACATCACCGAGTTCGAGGGCCTGGAACTGGCCATCAGCAGCGGCATAGTCGCCGGCATGTTCACCGCCGTGCTGCTGCTGGGGCTGCTGCTGGCATGGGCGCTGGGGCGCGCGATCCGGCCCTTGAGCACCCTGGCCGGCGACATCGTGCGCCTGCGACCGGAGCAGGCCAGCCAGCAACTCAACGTGGCCGATGAGGCGAGCGCCGAGCTGCAGGTGATCGCCGATGCGTTCAATGACTACCTGCGCCGCAGCGATCGCTTCGTCGAGCGCGAGCGCGCCTTCATCAACAGCGCCAGCCACGAACTACGCACACCGATCGCGGTCATCGGCGGCGCAGCGCAGTTGGCGGTCCAGCAGGAGGGCTTGCCGCCGCTGGCGCGCGAACAGATCCAGCGCGTGCTGCGCAGTACCCGCCAGATCGAACAGTTGATCTCGCTGCTGCTGGTGCTGGCCAAGGATCCGCAACGACTGGCCGCGGTCAGCGACAACGTGGCGCTGGATGAGCTGCTGCCGGAAATCCTCGACGACCATCGCCACCTTGGCCTGGGCAAGCATCTGGATGTGCAGCTCGAGCCGCCGCCCGCGGTGACCGTGGTGGCGCCGATCAGCATCGTCCAGGCGGCGATTGGCAACCTGTTGCGCAACGCCATCGAAAACAGCGACAGCGGTACCGTCAGCGTGCGACTTGATCCGGACGCCACCGTCACCATCATCGATCCGGGGCATGGCATGAGCCCGGAAGAGATCAGCCAGTTGTATGCCCGGCTCGCGCGCGGCGAAGGTCGCGATGGCGGCGGCATCGGCCTGGATCTGATCGCGCGCCTGTGCGATCACCTGGGCTGGCGCCTGGACATCGAACCCGCGCCGGGCGGCGGTACCTGTGCGCGCCTGCAGTTGCGGCCCGCCCGGCCTCAGGCGTCCTGACGCTGGCGGCTGTCGTAGTGCGCGGCCAGGAAGGCGCGTAGCGAGGCCGGCTTGACAGGCTTTGTCAGCAACCGGTAGCCGCGATCGCGCGCGCGTTGCTTGAGTTCGTCGCGGCCGTCGGCGGTGAGCAGGGCGCCGGCAATCGGCCCCGGACAAGCGGCACGCAGCGCGTCCAGGGTATCCAGCCCGTCCAGGCGATCATGCAGGTGGTAGTCGACCAGCATCACCGTCGGCGCCTGCACGACCTGTCGCAGCGCCTCATCCACGGTCAGCGCGGTCAACACCTGCACCTGCCAGCGGCCGAGGAGCGCGCGCATGCCTTCCAGGATCTCGTGATCATTGTCCACGCACAGCACGGTCAGGCCGGAAAGCGAGTCAAGCGCCGGGGCGCGCCGTGTCGCCGGTGCACGCAACGTGGCGGTGGCGGCACGCGGCACCACGATCGAGAACATGCTGCCGCGATCCACCACGCTGCGTGCATCCAGGTGATGGCCGAGCAACCGCGAGATGCGCTGGCAGATCGACAGGCCCAGGCCCAGCCCGCGCTCGCCCCAGTCGAAGGGCTGCTGGTAGCGATGGAATTCCTCGTAGATCTGGCGCATGTGGTTTTCCGGAATGCCCGGGCCGCTGTCCCACACCTGCAGCGAGACCTTGTCACCGCGTGGCCGCAGGCCGATCACGATGCGACCCTGACGGGTATAGCGCAGTGCGTTGGCGAGGAAGTTCTGCAGCACGCGCCGCAGCAGCCGGCGATCGGTGCGCACCGCCAACCGTGGCGCATGCACGCGCAGATCCAGGCCGCGCCCGGCCGCGATGGGGGCGTACTGGGCCGCCAGCTCGCGCAGCAGTTCGCCGGCGTCGAAGTCCGCGATCTCCACGCGTAGGCCGCCAGCGTCCAGGCGCGAAACATCGAGCAGGCCATCGAGCAGTTCTTCGGCGGCGCGCAACGAGGCATCCACGCGCTCGGCCAGATGCCGCTGGGATTCGTCGTGCTCGCCGTCGCGCAAGGCCGAGGCGAACAGGCGCGCCGCGTTCAACGGCTGCAATACGTCATGGCTGATCGCGGCGAGGAAGCGCGTCTTGGATTGCTGCGCCGCCTCGGCCGCCTGGCTGCGCTCGGCCACGCGCTGCTCCAGGTTCTCGTTGGCTTCGCGCAACGCCTGCTCGGCACGCTTGAAGTCGGTGATGTCGTTGTAACTGGTGACATAGCCGCCACCGGGCAACGCCTGGCCGCGCATCTCGATGATCTGGCCGTCGCTCAGCACGCGCTCGAACACATGCGGTGAGCCGGCGCGCATGTAGGCGATGCGCCGGCCAATCTGCACATCGACATCGCCTTCGCCCAGTTCGCCCTTCTCGGCGTTGTAGCGGATCAGATCGGCCACCGGGCGACCCACGTACAACATGCCGTCGGGGTAGCCGAACATCACCTGGTAGCTGCGGTTCCAGGCCACCAGGCGCATCTCCGGGTCGACCACGCTCACGCCGGCGGCGATGTTCTCCAGCGTGGTGGAAAGGATCTCGCGATTGAAGCGCAGTTCCTGGCCGGCCTGATCCAGCACCGCCACCACTTCGCCCAGCTCCATGCCCGAGCCACGCAGCACGCTGGTCAGCACGATGCGTGCGGAGGCCGCGCCGATCGCCGCGGCCAGCAGGCGTTCGGTGAACTGCACCCAGGCGCGATCCGCGGTGACCTGGGGTTGTACTTCGCGGCCCAGTGATTGCGCCTGCTCGGCAAAGGCGCGCCGCGCATGGCGCTCGCCGACTACCCGCTCGGCCAGCGTCTGCAGATCGCCGACCCGCACGCTGCCCGGCCATTCACCCGCGGCCAGCGCCGGCCGTTGCGCGTAGGGATCCAGGAACGGGGCCGCGCGCAAGCGATCATCCACGCCCGGTCGCCAGCGTGCCGAAACCACCATCATCGCGCCGGTGTTGATCAGCAGCGACCAGAAGGTGCCATGCGTGAGCGCATCCCAGCCGCTCAGGCCGAACAGCTGGTGCGGTCGCAACCAGGCAATGCCAAAGGGACCGGTCGCCACCCAATCCGGATGGAACCAGCCCGCCTGCGTCATCGTCGGCAGCAGCAGGGTGTAGATCCACGTGCCGAAGCCCAGCAGCATGCCGGCTTCCACGCCGCGTCGGCTGGCGCCGCGCCAGTACAGGCCGCCAATCAGCCCGGGCGCGAACTGCGCCACCGCCGCGAACGCCATCAGCCCATACGAGGCCAGCGTGCTGTCATTGCTGCTGCCGCGGTAATACGAGTAGGCGGTCAGGGCCAGCAGCAGGATCGCCAGCCGGCGTATCCACAACACCCGCGAGGCCACGTCGGCCTCGGCGTGATGCTCGGCCCAGCCGCGGCGAAGCAGCACCGGCATCACCAGGTCGTTGCTGACCATCGTCGCCAGCGCGATGCTCGCCACGATCACCATGCCGGTGGCAGCGGAGAAGCCACCCACGTAGGCAATCAGCGCCAGCGCCTTGCTGCCGTCGGAGAGCGGCAGGGCCAGCACGTAACTGTCGTCGGCCACGTTGCTGCCGGATCCGAACGCCGCCACGCCGGCGGCGGCGACCGGGATGACCATCACCGAGAACAACACCAGGTAAGCGCCAAACAACCAGCGTGCCTTGCGGATATCGCCCACGTCGCTGCATTCCACCACCGCCACATGGAACTGGCGCGGCAGGCAGACGATGGCCAGGAACCCCAGCAGCGACTGCGCGATGAAGCCCACCGGCGGCGCATTCTCGAACAGGGTGCGCGCCGACTCGGTCACGTCGATGTCGCGATGACCCAACCAGAGGTAGGCAAACAGGCCGATGGCGATCATCGCCACCAGCTTCACCATCGACTCCAGCGCGATGGCCAACATCATGCCGTGGTGGTGTTCGGTAGCGTCCACCTGGCGCGTGCCGAACAGCGCGGCAAACAAGGCCATCAGCAAGGCCACGTACAGTGCCGGATCGGAAAAGAAGCCATGGCTGGAACCGCCGGCCTGGCCGGTCAGCACGCTCAGGCTCATCGCCACCGCCTTGTACTGCAGGGCCAGGTAAGGCACCACGCCGATCAAGGCGATGACCGTGACCAGTGCGGCCAGGTGCCGCGAGCGGCCATAGCGCGAAGAAATGAAGTCGGCGATGGAGACCGTGTTCTCGCTGCGCGCGATCAGTGCCAGCCGTTCGATGATGCGCCAGCCGAACAGCAGCAGCAGCAGCGGACCCAGGTAGATCGGCAGATACCCCACGCCGTTGCGCACCGCGCTGCCGACTGCGCCGTAGAACGTCCACGACGAGCAATACACTGCCAACGCCAGGCTGTAGACCACCGGCCGCAGCCACGGCCGGTCCGGGTACATCGGCCGCCGATCACCCCACCACGCCACGCCAAACAGCAGGGCCGCGTAGGCGACGGAGACCAACAGCAGGATCCAGCTGGAAATCACGCGCCTGTCCCGGGGAATCGCCGCCTGGGTGGGCAGCTGCAGGGGGCAAAGTCGCCGCCCGTGCGGCAGCTGTCAATGGGCAAGGTGACCGCTACGCCAGCAGGACGCGGGCGGCGTGCTCGGCCTGGCCGCGCAATTCCGGTATGGCGGTGCTTTCCCACAGATCGCCCACGCGCAGGCTGCCCAGCGCGACCACGTCGTCCTGCACCTGCCCGTGTGCGTCCAGGACCTGGCCATCGCCGACGGTGGCCACGCCGATGCCATGCGGGCCCGGCTGCAGCAAGCCATCGCCGAGCATCTGGGTGAGCAGGGCATTGCGCATGGTCGGCACGCGCAATTCCACACCGGTGGCGTTGATCACATGATCAACGTCGAAGTGCAATTCCTTGCCGGCACGGGTCACCGCCGCCACGCGCACGCAACGGCCGGATTGCATCACCGCATCCAGGCGGCCGCGATGCACGCGCAGCTGGCCACTGTCGATCAACGTCTGCATGCGCGCATGCACGTCGCTGGCGATGCGATGACGATGCACGTCCCACAGGCGCACCAGGTGCCGCAGGAAGCGACGTTGATCGGCCGCGGACAAGCTCGCCCACAGGGCCTGACCGTGCGGTCGCAGCGTTTCCATCAACGCCTGCCAGGGCTGACCGGCGGCCATCGCCTTGCGTGCGGCCCGGCGCAACACGCGCAACCGCGCCCGCAGGCCCAGCGACATCAGCTGGCCCGCGTCGAAGTCCAGCTTGGCCGCGGCGGCATGCGGCTGCGGCCACCAGCCGTGGCGTGACAACACTTGGATGCGGCCACGATGCCCGGTGGCGACGAAACTCAGCACGGCATCGACCATGCTCAGACCGGACCCCACGATGCACAGGCTGGCATCCTGCGGAATGGCGCGCACGGCCTCGAAATCCCACGCCCCGGTCAGTGCGCCCGGCGCCAGCGACGATGCACCACGCGCCGGCAGCGGACGTGGGCGGTTGCCCACCGCCAGCACCACGCGCGCGCACTCCAGGGAGCTGCCATCCTGCAGACCCAGATGCAGCCGGCCGGCGTGCCTGTGCAGCGTGACCACCGACTGTTGCACGTGTTCCAGCGTCGCGGTGCTGGTCACCATGGCCTCGGCCAGGCGGGCGCGCAGATAGTCGCCATAGCGGCGACGTTCCAGGAACGCCGGTGCAAGCCGGGCGCGTTCGTCCGCATCGTCAGCGGCGACAAAATCGAGAAAGTCGTCCGGTTGATCCGGCAGCGCGCTCATCTTCTGCGCGGGCACGTTCAAGACGTGCTCGGGATAAGGCGTGGCATAGGCCACGCCCTGGGCAAGCACCGGCTGCGGCTCCAGCAAGGCAATGCGCAACGGCTTGCGCGCCTGGCGCAGCAATTGAATGGCCACGAGCACGCCGGCGGCTCCTCCCCCGACGATGGCGATGTCATGGGCGAGGCCCGCGTTGGCGCTGGTCATGCCGGCATTCTAGTCGATTGGACTACGCGGCCTCATGCTGGTTCGGCATGTGCAGGTGTATTCAAACGCAAACAAAATTTTCACTTCTGCTTACATCAACGAGTCGGCCAGGCGCGCAATGCCGTCGCGACTGCGGCGCCAGGCAGGTCGTCGCGCCCACTCCTGCGCCGACACGTGGCGTGACTGGCGCAAATACTCCGCTTCCAGTGCACGCAACTCGGCTACCAGGCGCGCGTCGTAGCACAGCAGGCCAATCTCGGCATTCAAGGCGAATGAGCGGATGTCCAGATTGATGGAGCCGACCAGCACCACGTCCTCATCCACGCTCAAATGCTTGGCGTGCAGGAAGCGCGGTTCGTACAGGGCGATATCCACGCCGCACGCAAGCAGCTCGGCGTAGTAGGACTCCTGCGCCCATGCGGTCAGGCGCTGGTTGTTGCGTGCCGACAGGATCAACTGCACCTGCACGCCGGACAGGGCGGCAATCCGCAAGGCGCTGAGGGTGGCGTCATCGGGAACGAAGTAGGGGGTGGCCAGCACGATCCGTCGCTTGGCCAGATGGATCAGCGCGTTGACCGCATCGCGCGCATTCTCGAACGGATACGCCGGGCCGCTGGGCAGCAACTGCGCGGGCACATCATCGGCGCAGGTCGGCTGCTCGTTCTCCACATGCAGGCGCTCGCCCGTTTCGATGTACCAGTCGCTGGCGAACACCGCATCCAGATGCGAAACGACGGGGCCGCGCACCTGTGCCACCAGTTCGCGGTTGGGATAGCCGGCAATGAAATCGGCGCTGGCCAGGTTCTGCGAACCGACGAATCCGATCTGTCCGTCGATGACGGCGATCTTGCGGTGGTTGCGCAGGTCCATGCGGCCACTGCGTCGCCAGCGCAGGCCACCCGGCAGCAGTTCGTGCACCTGCACGCCCGCCTGCATCAGCGAACGCCGATAGCGGCGCAGGCCGCGCTTGGCGCCAACCGCATCCAGCAACAACCGGCAGGTCACCCCGCGTTGCGCGGCACGCGCGAGCGCAGCGGCGATGCTGTCCCCCACGGGGTCATCGAACATCAGGTAGTAGAGCAGGTGCACGCGCGATTGCGCGCTGTCGATGGCGCCGATCAGGGCCTCGAGCGAGGCGTCGTATTCGCCCCACAGATGGACCGCGTTGCCGTGCACCGGCATGAACGCACCCTGGGTTTCCACCAGCGGCGCCATTTCCGCCGCCACTCCGCCATCGGGCTGCCAGCGCAGCGCGCGCAGGGGTTGCTGTTCTTCGCGGATGACCTGGTTGGCGCGCGCCTGCCGCTCGATGCGCTGGCGCGACAACCACGGATGGCCCAGCAACAGGTAAGCCGGCAGGCCGAACAGCGGCACGAAGCCGACCAGCAACATCCAGCTGCGTGCGGCGGCCGGCGAGGTGCGGCTGGGTATCCACAACAACGCGGCCAGGCGGATCAGCCAGTCGACGATCAGGAAGGCGGTGCCAGCGGACCAGTCCATGCGCGCCCCGTCGGAGAGAGACCGCTCGATTCTGGCAAAACGTGCAGGCAAAAAGAAACCCGCCTTGCGGCGGGTTTCTTCAGTTCGAAGTCGAAGGGGCGCCTGGCGCCGCTCGGCTTACTTGATCTTGCCTTCCTTGTAGATCACGTGCTTGCGCACGACCGGGTCGTACTTCTTGATTTCCATCTTGCCCGGGGTGTTCTTCTTGTTCTTGTCCGTCGTGTAGAAATGGCCGGTGTTGGCCGAGGAAATCAGACGGATCTTGTCGCGCTTGGATGCCATGGTTGATTACTCCTCAGACCTTTTCGCCGCGGGCGCGCAGCTCGGCCAGAACGGAGTCGATGCCGTTCTTGTCGATGGTGCGCAGTGCATGCGCGGAAACTTTCAGCTTGATCCAGCGGTTTTCGCTGGCAACCCAGAAACGACGCTCATGCAGGTTGGGCAGGAAACGACGACGGGTCTTGTTGTTGGCGTGGGAGACGTTGTTACCCGTCTGCACACGCTTGCCGGTCACTTGGCATACGCGGGACATTACGCACCTCGAAGGTAGTTGTTGCTTCCCTTGGCCAGGGAGGCGGCGGCCAGGCGCGGCCAACAGGCCAACGCCACGCGATACAGTCAAAACCTCGCCGTAACCCCAAGCCGGAATCGCGCTTCCGGCCGCAAATCCGGTCAGACCGGACACAGCGAGCCGCGCATTATGCCGGCCTTTCCCTTGCGCCGCAAGCACTTAGGGTGGCGATGGCGTTCACGAACCCGTCGAAATGTCCCTCGTGATGGTCGTTAGGGTGGCCCGGACAGCAAGTGCCTCTTCCCTGGGCGCGCAGCCAGGCGGAGGCAATGGCCAAGTGGTCCCCCTACCTCGCGTGCGATGGCCAAGTCCATCCGCTGTCGCAGTTCCACGCGCGGATACATTCGTTCACCTTGCCGCCGACCACGTCTCGTCCAAAGGTCCGGCACGTCCGGGTCAGGGCCAGCTACAGCATGCATTGCTTCACCCGGACCCCCGAGCCCGGCGAGACGATCAGGCCAAGTCAGGTCTACTGCCGTAACCCGTCAGGCAGGTTGTTCTCGCCAGAACGCGCCGAGCTGGGAAGAGCATTGCCTGCCATCGTGGCCGGCCTGTTGGAACGGAACTGCTTTGCCACGGATCGCAGGAACCATGTGCTGTTCTGCCCGGCGCAACTGGAAAACGGTGACGAGTACGCCATCTTCTTCGCCCTCCGCACTGCCTCACCGGCAGTGGAATGGGACGCCAACCTGATGATTCTCAGCGCGCATGCGCGTCGCGGATTCCGCCCCGGCGGCAAGCCGGAGAAGTTCCGGAATCTGTTGCAGCCTGTGATCTAGAAAAAGCGAAGCCCCCGCTATCAACGGGGGCTTCGTGTACCGGGAAACTCTTGGCTATCCCCACTCAAGGTGGAGGCCGCTGCTCGCGGCGGTCGGGCGCTTGCACCCGTCAGCGCAACCTGCGGCGGACGTTACCAACTTGGTAACGCCCAGGCAAACGAGACGGGCTGCGGATGTTCAGGCAATCGACGTCGGAGGGCGCCTATCCCGGGTCCATCCGTGCCAGGCCCGGTACAAGGCCGGCAGCAGGCACAGGGTCAGCAGGGTCGAGGAGACAATGCCGCCGATTACCACCGTGGCCAGGGGGCGCTGGACTTCCGAGCCGGCACCGACGTTGAGGGCCATCGGCAGGAAGCCCAGCGAGGCCACCAGCGCGGTCATCAGCACCGGCCGCAGCCGGCCCAGGGCGCCTTCGACCACGGCCTGGTCCAGCGACATGCCATCCAGGCGCAGGCGCCGGATGAAGCTGATCATCACCAGCCCGTTCAGCACCGCCACGCCGGACAGGGCGATGAAGCCCACCCCCGCCGAGATCGACAGGGGGATGCCGCGCACGGCCAGGGCCAGCACGCCCCCGGTCAGCGCCAGCGGCACGCCGCTGAACACGATGGCCGCGTCGCGCGCCGAGCCGAAGGCCCAATAGAGCAGGGCGGCAATCAGCGTCAGGGTCAACGGCACCACCACCGCCAGCCGCTGGCTGGCCGAGATCAACTGCTCGAAGCTGCCGCCGTAGGCCAGCCAGTAGCCGGTGGGCAGGGTCACCTGCGCGTCCAGGCGCTGGCGCAGCTCGCCGACAAAGCCGCCCAGATCGCGCCCGCGCACATTGGCCGTGACCACCACGCGGCGCTTGCCGTCCTCGCGATTGATCTGGTTGGGGCCCAGCGCCCGCCGGATCTGCGCCACCTCGCGCAGCGGCACCGTGCGCGCTTCGGCCAGCCAGGTGGCGGCACGGCTGGCTTCGTCCGGCGCGTCGACCGCGCGCAGGGGGATGGGCAGATCCAGCAGCGCGGCCGGATCCTGGCGCAAGGCTTCGGGCAGGCGCACGACGATGTCGTAGCGACGATCACCTTCGAACAGCGTCCCCGCCACCGCGCCGCCCACCGCCGCGCTGACGGTGTCCTGCACATCGCCGGCATTCAAGCCGTAGCGGGCCAGCGCCTGGCGGTCGGGGACGATGCTCAGAACCGGCAATCCGGTAGTGGCTTCCAGACTGACATCGGCGGCGCCCGGCACCTGCCTGGCCACCGACTCCACCTGGCGCGCCAGTCGCAGCAGGGTGTCCAGGTCATCGCCCTGCACCTTGATGGCAACGTCGGCACGCACGCCGGAGATCAACTCGTTCATGCGCATCTGGATCGGTTGGGTGAACTCGTAGGCATTGCCCGGCAGCAGCGCCACGGCGGCCTGCATCTCGGCCACCAGTTGCGCCTTGGGTTTGCGCGGGTCCGGCCATGCCGTGCGCGGCTTGAGCATGACGAAGGTGTCGGCCACCGAAGGCGGCATCGGATCGGTGGCGACTTCGGCGGTGCCCAGCTTGCCAAACACCCGCTGCACTTCCGGGAACTGGCGCAGACGCGCTTCCAGCGTCGCCTGCATGTGCAGTGCCTGGCTCAGGCTGGTGCCGGGGATGCGCATCGCGTGCAGGGCGATGTCGCCTTCGTCCAGGCTGGGGACGAACTCGCTGCCCAGGCGCGTGGCCAGGGCCGTGCACAACAGCACCAGCACGGCCGTGGCCGCGAACACGGCCCGCCGCCAGCGCAAGGTCCAGGCCAGCACGGGGGTATAGACCCTGCGCGACCAGCGCATCACCGGCGTGTCGTGTTCGCGCACCTCGCCACGCAGGAACATGGCCACCGCCGCCGGTACGAAACTCAGCGACAGCAGCATCGCGCCGGTCAGCGCCAGCACTACCGTGATGGCCATCGGGTGGAACATTTTTCCTTCCACCCCGGTGAGCGCGAAGATCGGCAGATACACCGCGGTGATGATGCCCAGGCCGAACAAACTGGGGCGAATCACTTCGGCGGTGGCGCTGGCGGCCACCTCGCGGCGTTCCTCATCACTGAGCACGCGGCCATGCTGACGCTGCAGTTCGGCAAAGCGGCGCAGGCAGTTCTCGATGATGATCACCGCGCCATCGACGATCAGACCGAAGTCGAGCGCACCCAGGCTCATCAGATTGCCCGACACGCCGCCGCGGGCCATGCCGGTCACGGTGAACAGCATCGACAGCGGAATCACCGCCGCCGTGATCACCGCCGCGCGCACATTGCCCAGCAACAGGAACAACACCAGCACCACCAGCAGCGCGCCCTCGATCAGGTTCTTGGCGACGGTGCGGATGGTGCGATCGACCAGCACGGTGCGGTCGTACACCGGCGTGGCGGTGATGCCGGCCGGCAGGCCCTTGCCTGCTTCGGCCAGACGCCGCGCAGCCGCCTCTGCCACCTCGCGGCTGTTGGCGCCCTTGAGCATGAACACCGTGCCCATCACCACTTCGTGCCCGTCCTGGGTCGCCGCGCCATTGCGAAGCTCGGCGCCATCACCCACCTGGGCCACGTCGCCGATCGTGATCGGCACGCCTTCGCGTCGCGCCAAGACGATCCCGGCGATCGCGGCGCTGTCGGCCACCTGGCCCGGTACCCGCACCAGCCATTGCTGGCCATTGCGCTCCAGGTAGCCGGCGCCGAGGTTGCGGTTGTTGCTTTCCAGGGCATCCACCAAGTCCTGCAGGGTCAGACCCAGCGACACCAGCCGCGCCGGATCCGGGGTGACGTGGATCTGCCGGGCGTAACCACCGAGCGTGTTGACCTCGGTGACGCCGGGCACGTTGCGCAGCTGTGGTCGGATTACCCAATCCTGCAGGCCGCGCAGATCGGTGGCGGTCCAGCGCGTGCCGTCCGCTTTGCGTGCGTCCGGCGCGGCGTCGAGCGTGTACATCAGAATCTCGCCCATGCCGGTGCTGACCGGGCCCATCGCCGGTTCCAGCCCAGGCGGCAGTTGCGAACGCACCGCTTGCAGGCGTTCGGCCACCTGCTGGCGGGCGAAGTACAGATCGGTGCCGTCCTTGAACACCACCGTGACCTGCGACAGGCCATAGCGCGACAACGAGCGCGTGTAATCCAGGCCCGGCAGTCCGGCCAGGGCGGTTTCCAGCGGATTGGTCACGCGCTGCTCGGCTTCCAGCGGCGAGTAGCCTTCGGCTTCAGTGTTGATCTGCACCTGGACATTGG
Source organism: Pseudoxanthomonas indica (assembly GCF_900167565.1). NCBI lineage: Bacteria > Pseudomonadati > Pseudomonadota > Gammaproteobacteria > Lysobacterales > Lysobacteraceae > Pseudoxanthomonas > Pseudoxanthomonas indica. The sequence continues at coordinate 1,879,367 of NZ_FUZV01000001.1, read as the reverse complement.
TGATGTCCGGGGTGGCATCGATGGGAAGTTGACGGAAGCTGGCCACGCCGATGGCGACCAGCAGCAGGGTCAGCGCCAGCACCAGCCAGCGCCGCGCGATGGCGGTACGAATCAGTGTCTCGAGCATGGTCGCGGCCTCAGTGCTCGTGCGCGGCGCCGGATTTCTCCAGGTCGGCCTTGATCACGTAACTCTGCTCCACCACCACCTGTTCGCCCGTCGCCAGGCCCGACAGCACTTCGGCGCGCTGCGCATCGCGGCGCCCCAGCTGCACGGCGCGCGCGCTGTACTCCTCGCCCGTACGCACGAACACCACCTCGCGTCCGTCCATTTCCTGCAGCGCCGTCAGCGGAATGGCCAACGCCACCTGCGCGCGATCCACGGTGATGCGCGCACGCACTGCCGTCCCCGGTCGCCACAGGCCATCGGTGTTCGCCAGGACCGCGCGCGCCACGGTGCTCTGGCTGGCGGTGGCGGTGGCCGGCAGGATGCGTTCGATCCGCGACTGGCTGCTGACGCCGTCGCCCAGGCGCGTGACCAGCACCGGCGAGCCCACGCCGATATGGCTGGCGTCGGCGCCAAACACATGCAGATCCACCCACAGCGAGGACAGGTCCGCGACCTCGAACAGCACTGCGCCTTCGCCCACTACATCGCCTGCCGCCGCATCGCGGCTGAGCACGACACCGGTGATCGGCGAGTGGATCGCGTAAGTGGACAGGCTCAGGTTGCTTTCCACCTGCGCCAGCACCTGGCCGGCGCGCACCTGATCGCCGACGCGCGCCTGCATGCTGCGCACGGGACCGGCAAAGCGCGCGGCTACCCGCGTCAGACGGCCTTCAATGGGCGTCAGCAGGCCCTGCACTTCATGCTCGTCGGCGATTTCGCCGGCCGCGACGGCGGCCGTGCGGATGCCGGATTGATCGGCGATGGCGCGGGCGATGCGCGTACTGGCGTGTTCGTCGGACGTTTCTTCGTGCCCGCCTTCGCCTTCGCCCGCGGCGTGCGCTTTGCCGTCGTCGTCCGCGTGATCGTGGGTGGGTGTCTTGCCGCCCTCGCCGCAGGCGGCCAGCGCCAGCAACAGGACGGGCAGGAGGATTACGGTCAACAACGTCTTCATGGGGTGTCTCCTGCATCGCCTGCCGCCAGGACGAACGACTGGCCGGTCAGGCGCTGGATTTCGATAAGGGCGCGCTGGGCTTCAAACGCGGCGTCATGCTGCTGGCGACGTGCGGCCGCCAATTCGCCCTGCAGCTGCGCCCATTCCAGATAACTGAGCGCACCGGCGCGGTAGGCGCGCTCGGCGGCGCGTTCGGCTTGCTGCAAGCGTGGCGAGACCTGCGTGCGCAGCGCCTGCACTTCCGCTTGTGCGATCCGATAGCGGCCGTGCGCGTCGGCCAGGGTGGCCTGCAGCGAGAAGGCTTCCACCTCGCGCTGTACTTCCAGCATTCCCAGCTCCGCCTGCGCACCGCGAATGCCGGGTGCGGCGCGCGCCGCGCTGCCCAGCGGTACGGTCAGGCTGGCGACCAGGCCGCTGTCGCCGTTCTCCTGCAAGCGGCGCACACCCAACTGCCAGGACACGTCGGTGGCGCGTTCGCTGCGTGCCAGTTGCAGGCGCGCTTCGGCGATGCGACGCCGATCCGCCAGTTGTGCCAACTCGGGTGCATTGCGCAGGTGCGCGGCAATCTGCTCGAAGTCGGCAATCGCCGGCAACGCCAGCATCCGGCCGCTGACGCGATCGAAATCGGCATCGGCCTGTCCCCACAACAACGCCAGGTGGCGACGGGCGACCTGCAACTGCAGGCGCTGGCGATCCTGTTCCAGTTCGGCGCGCGCCAGCGCGGCCTGCGCGGTCAGCAGGACCGACTCGGGCGACGCACCGGCCTGGAAGCGCAGGCGCGCGGCGGCCACCGTGCGCTTGCGCTGATCGATGTCCTGGCCAGCCAGCGCCAGCTGCTCCTGCGCAAGACACACCGCCAGATAACGACGCGCGGTTTCGGCCAGCATGTCCAGGCGCTGCGCCTGGCCCTGCCACGTCAACGCACGCAGGCGTTGATCCGCCAGTGCCTGCCGGGCCTGCGCCTTGCCGCCGCGTTCCAGCACGCCGGCCAGACTCAGGGTTATTTCAGCGCGGTCCAGGCCCTGCAATTCGCCCCGGCCAAAAGCGTTCTCCACCTCCAGGCCAAGTTGCATCGCCGGCCGCAAGGCGGCCGCATCGGCTTCGGCAGCCAATTGCTCACGTTCGGCATCGATCAACTGCAAGGCGGGATGTTGCCGGGATACGCGCGCAAACGCGTCGTCCAGGCTCAAAGGCGTACCGGCCCAGGCGCACAGGCCGGGCACGGCTGCCAGGACGGCAACCGCCGTCATTCGCAACCACATGGGGAAACTCCCATACACGGCGCACGCGCCAGGCGCGTACGCTCAATCCGCGGGAAGGTCCGGACACTGACGCGTCACGGAAGAATCGCCGGCACGCGCCGACGAAGCGCCGGCCTGCGCCGGCTGCGGTTACGCCGCGATGGGCGGCCGGAACGGATGACCCGGACGCGTGACGAGCCTGGCCGAATCCGAAGGCGTGGCCGTCGTGCACGGAGGGGCGAAGGAGGGCAGCACGGCCAGGCCGGCAGGCATGGCGACGGCATGGCCGCAGCAATGACTGGCGCACATCAGGGCATGCAACAGGCTGTCGCGTTCGGCGTCGTCGCCGGCGGGATCAGCACCGGCATCCCCATGCGGGTCGCTGGCGGGCGCATGCAGATCGGTGCCATGCGCGGCTTCATGCAGATCACCCAAGGACGCCATCACCGGCTGGCAAATCACCGCCAGCAACAGCAGCGCCTGCGCGAAACGGCGCAGGGTGGCGGATGCAAGGGTGAGGGGACGGCGTGCCATGAGCCGGCAAGGCTAAGTCGAGCGCACCGCGTTACACAATCGCAAAGCAGGCAAAGTTGCCGGCTACGCGCCGTCAGTGTGCGGCCTTGTCGCGCTTCCAGCCGCGGTGCTTGATGTCCAGGTACAGGCTGTAGAGCGCGGTGAACGCAGGAAACAGGTTCTGCAACACGCCCACCGAGTCCTGCTTGGCCGAGAACAGGAAGTAGCTCAAGGTCATCAGGCTGCCGATCACGCTCATGTACCAGAACAGCCGCGGGATCACCGGCTTGCCGGCGCGGCGCGAGGCGATGAACTGGACCAGCCAGCGCCCCCCGAACATCAGCGCGCCGGTGTAGCCGATCAGCTTCCAACCGGTGACGTGCAGACCGGTCCAGAACAGTGCTTCGATGGGCTGGTTGAGCCAGTGCGGTTCCACTTACAGCTCCCGCACGGCGGTGCGTTTGCTGCGGGTGATCAGCCAGGCCACGCCACGCAGGTCGCGGATGCCGACCAGCGCGCGATTGAGGTTGTTGTACTTCGACACGCCGGCGGTGCGGTGGCGGTGGTGGACCGGCACGCTGACGGTCTGCCAGCCGGCACGCTGCATCAACGCCGGCAGGTAGCGGTGCATGTGATCGAAGTAGGGCAGATCCAGGAAGGCCTCGCGCTCGAACAGCTTGATCCCGCAACCGGTATCGGGGGTGTCATCGCGCAGCATGCGCGAGCGGATCGCATTGGCCCAGCGGCTGGCCCAGCGCTTGCTGCCGCTGTCCTGGCGGTTGACGCGCCAACCGGCATAGAGCTTGGTCTGCACGCCGCCGCCATCCCGCGCGGCGATCAGCTTGGAAATGTCGGCCGGGTCATTCTGGCCATCGCCATCGAGGGTGGCGATCCAGGCGCCGCGCGCAGCCTTGACTCCGTTGCGGATGGCGGTGCTCTGGCCGCTCTGCTGCACGTGGTGGAGCACGCGCAGCTCGGGCACCTGCGCCTTCAGCGCCTGCAGGACCGCGGCGGTGTCGTCGCGGGAATGGTCATCGACATAGACAATTTCGAAATCCACCACGCCGCGCAGGGCGGCGGTGATCTCGTTGACCAGCGGCGCGACATTGTCGCGCTCATTGAAGACGGGGACGACGACGGAGAGCTGGGGCTGGGCGGCGGTCATGGCGCGCGCAGGGTACTAAAAAATCTGTCGGAATGGTGTCGGTTCCGACCGCCATCCCGGCACCGCGCGAATTACTGATTTCGCTGGACGCGCAACTTTTCCAGCACCCCTTCCAAGGTGTCCAGATCGGTGTACTGGATGATCAGCTTGCCCTTGCCGCCGCGGCCATGGGCGATGGTGACCTTGGTGCCCAGGTTTTCCGACAGTTCGGTCTCCAGCGAGGCGATGTCCGGCTGCGGCACGGCCTTGCTCGGCTTGGCGCGGCGGCCATTGACCGGCACTTTGCCGGCGGCGAACTGCTGCGCGCGGTGTTCGACTTCGCGCACCGACCAGCCCTGCTCGGCGGCTTCGGACGCCAGCTTGCTGGCCAGCTCCGGCGACAGCGTCAGCAGGGCGCGGGCATGGCCCATTTCCAGTCGACGCGCTTCGAGCAGGGCGCGGATGGCCGGCGGCAGTTCCAGCAGGCGCAGCAGGTTGGACACCGCCGCGCGCGAACGGCCGACCGCTTCGGCGGCTTCGGCATGGGTCAGCGAGAATTCGTTGATCAGGCGCTGCAGCGATTGCGCTTCTTCCAGCGGATTGAGGTCTTCGCGCTGGATGTTCTCGATCAGCGCCATCGCGATGACGGTGCGATCGTCCAGCTCGCGCACCACCACCGGCACCTGCGCCAGTCCGGCTTCCTGCGAGGCGCGCCAGCGGCGTTCGCCGGCGACGATTTCGAATTTGCCCGCCGACAGCTCACGCACCACGATCGGCTGGATCACGCCCTGGGCCTTGATCGACTCGGCCAGTTCGCTGAGTTTGGCCGGGTCCATCGCCATGCGCGGCTGGTACTTGCCCGGCTGCAGCTGGTCCACCGACACCGTGCGCAGGACTTCGCCCGGTTGCGCTTCCGGCGGCGCGGTTTCAGCCGCCTTGGGGCCGAGCAGGGCTTCCAGACCGCGACCCAGGCCGCGCTTCTTCGACGCACTCATCAAGCCACCTCCCGCGCCGGCTGCTGTTTCCTGCGATCGGCCTGGCGACGGATGATCTCGCCGGCCAGTCCCAGATAGGCCACGCCACCGCGCGAGGTGCGGTCGTAGCCGACGATGCTCTGGCCATGGCTGGGCGCCTCGGCCAGGCGCACGTTGCGCGGCACGATGGTGCGGAACACGCGATCGCCAAAGTGCTGGGTCAGCTCGGCCGACACCGCATTGGCCAGGTTGTTGCGGACATCGAACATCGTGCGCAGCACGCCTTCGATTTCCAGCGCCGGGTTCAGCCGCGCCTTCAGGGCATCGATGGTTTCCACCAGCGCGCTCAGGCCTTCCAGTGCGTAGTACTCGCACTGCATCGGCACCAGCACCGAATCGGCGGCGGTCAGCGCATTGAGGGTCAGCAACGACAGCGCCGGCGGGCAATCGATGATGATGAAATCGTAGTCACCGCGCAGCGGTTCGAGCGCGGCCTTCAGGCGCATCTCGCGACCGTTCAGTTCCATCAGCTGGATTTCCGCCGCGGTCAGATCGATGTTGCCCGGCATCAGGTCGAAGTTTTCCTGCGTGGCCACGATCGCTTGGCGGGCATCGACTTCCTGCAGCAGCACATCGCAGGTGGAGTTCTCCACTTCGCGCTTGTCCACGCCGCTGCCCATGGTTGCATTGCCCTGGGCGTCCAGATCGACGAGCAGCACGCGCTGGGGAGCGCGCGCGAGCGCCGCGGCCAGGTTGACGGCCGTGGTGGTCTTGCCGACGCCGCCTTTCTGGTTGGCAATCGCGATGATGCGGGCCATGCGGTGCTCGCCTCGTCAGGGAAGGAGTGGGTGGGAGATTATGCGGGGCCGGGCCGGCTTTCGCGAATCGGCATTGCGTCATCCGGTCACGCGGTGGGCCGGCCGGACCGGACACCGGCGCGCACCAGGGCGGTGCGCACCCTGCGCGATCAAGCGCTTAGGCTTGCGCAGGTTCAGGCTACCGGCTTGCGCACCACCACCAGATGGCGTTCACCCACCAGCCCCGGCACCTGCAGGGGATGTACGGCGTCCACGCTCCAGCCAGCAGGCAGCGCGGCAATCTCTTCGTCCAGCCGCACCGCTTTCATCGCCAGCAGCGTGCCGCCGGGTTTGAGCAGGTGGCCACCGACCTCGATGATGCCGCTCAAGGTATCCAATGCGCGTGCGGTCAGCGCGTCATACGCGGCGGGTTCGGCCAGGGCTTCGGCGCGCGATTCGGCCACGCGTGCATTGTCCAGGCCCAACTGGCGCACGGCTTCGCGCAGGAAGCGCGCCTTCTTGCCATTGCTTTCCACCAGGGTCACCCGCAGCGCGGGATGGGCGATGGCCAGCGGAATGCCGGGCAGGCCCGGGCCGGTGCCCAGATCGGCCAGCGTGCCGTCGCAAACAAACGCATGCATGGCCAGCGAATCGAGCAGGTGGCGGGTCACCATCTCGCCCGGATCGCGCACGGCGGTCAGGTTGTAGGTGCCGTTCCAGCGGTGCAGCAAGGCCAGATAGGCGAGCAGGCGCGGCGACAATGCGTCGGCCTCCAGGCCCAGGGCGAGCAGGCCGGCATGCAGGCGGGGCGCCACATCGGCGGGCAGGGCGGTGTCATTCATCGCGCACAGTATCGCCGATGCCGGCGATTCCGATCAGTCGCGCCAGGCCAACGCACCGCGATAGCCGGCTTGCGGTTGCCATTCACGCAATTGCCATTCGCCGGGCGAGCCCAGGTCTTCGGCGCAGTCGATCAGCTGCAGGCCGCCCTCGCGCTCGCCGAACACCAGCTTTTCCAGGCCGAAGGAAACCCCCTGCCCATGCGCCTTGAGCACGGCCTCCTTGGCGCACCACAGGCGCACGAACACGGCGGTGCGTTCGGCCTCGGGGTGGGCGCGCAGCCAATCCAGCTCGCTGGGATGAAAGAAGCGCGCGGCGATATCCATCATGCGCGGGCGTTCGCGGTACTGCTCCACGTCCACGCCCAGGTCGCGCGCCGGTCCCAGCGCCACCAGCAACAGCGCGCCGCTGTGGCTCCAACTGACCCGTTGCTGCTGATAGGGCGGGTCCAGATGCGGCTTGCCGCGCTCATCGCGCTGGATCGGCACCTGCCCGGCGGCCAGCCCCAGCGCCGGCCCCAGCACCTCGCGCGCACCGGGCTCGCCGCGCTGGCGCGGCGCATGCGCGCGCCGCCACACCTGGAAACGGTCGAATTGCCAGTGATCACGCGGCGCGTCGGCAGGCGGCGATTCGGTCATGGGCGTGGGCATCGTCGCCAAGGATGCCACCGGGGCGGCGGAACTTGACAGCGGTTTCACGGTTGAGACGGCTTAATCCGCTCGTCCCGTGTCATTGCGGGACGTCCGGATTCAATGGCATTGGCGCAGGACAGGAGGCAGGCATGCAATTTCTGATCTTTCTGATCGTCGGTGGCATCGCGGGCTGGTTGGCCAGCCTGGTCATGCGACGGGATGGTTCGCAAGGCATCATCCTCAATATCGTGGTGGGTATCGTCGGCGGTTTCCTGGGTGGCTGGCTGTTGCCGGCACTGGGCCTGGCCCTGGGCGGTTGGCTGGGATACCTCATCACGGCCTTCATCGGCGCCGTGGTGTTGTTGCTGATCGTCAACCTCTTCACGCGTGGACGGGCACGATGATCGCGTTTCGCTGCGGCCGCGTGCGCTATTCGTGACGCACCCAAGGTCCGTGGCAACAAAGGCCCGGCATTGCCGGGCCTTTGTTTGTCAGCCAGCTGCGAGACGTGCGCGGCGTTACTGCAGGTCCACCCACACCGGCGTGTGATCACTGGGGCGTTCCCAGGTGCGCGGCTCGCGATCGATGCCGGCCGCCACGGCGCGGGCACGCAGGGCGTCGGAGACCAGGGTCAGATCGATGCGCAGGCCCAGGTTGCGGCTGAGGCCACCCATCCGGTAATCCCACCAGCTATACAGGCCGGCATCCTGGTGATGCAGGCGGAAACCGTCGTGCAGTCCCAAGGCCTGCATGCGCCGCAGCGCATCGCGTTCGGCCACCGAGGTCAGGATGTGATCATCGCCCCAGCGCTTGGGGTCGAACACATCGCGCTCGTCCGGCGCGATGTTGAAATCGCCCAGCACCACCAGGTTGGGGTGGCGCTGCATTTCATCGGCCAGCCAACCGTGCACGGCATCCAGCCAGCGCAGCTTGTAGGCGTACTTCTCGGTGCCCACGTCCTGGCCATTGACCACGTAGAGGTTGACGATGCGCGTATCGCCCACGGTGGCGGCGATCACCCGCTTCTGTTCGTCCTCGAGGCCGGGCACGCCCATCTGCACATCGGTAAGCGGTTCGCGCGAGAGGATCGCCACGCCGTTGTAGGTCTTCTGCCCGGCAAACACGCTGCGGTAGCCCATCTCGGCCAGGGCGGTGTCCGGAAAGCGGTGATCTTCCAGCTTGGTTTCCTGCAGCCCCACCACATCCGGCGAGAAATCACGCAGCCACTGTTGCAGCTGCGGCAGGCGCACGTTGAGCGAGTTGACGTTCCAGCTGGCGATTTTCATGGCGGCTCGGGTGTGAAGCGAGCCCATAGCTTAGACGAGGCGAAGCCGGGAGCGGCCAGCGGCGCGCTCCCTTTCGTCCACTCAGCGCACGATGAAATCGATGAAGCGCTGCACCTTCGAATACGGCGGCTTGAGGAAATCGCTGCCCGCGCGCCGCGTCTGCCAGAGGATCGGCAGCGCTTTGCTGAAGGCATCGAAGCCCGCGCGCCCGTGATAGGCGCCCATGCCACTGGGGCCGATGCCGCCGAACGGCAGGTCGTTGATGGTGAAGTGCAGCACCGTGTCGTTGACCGTGATGCCGCCGGCCAGGGTGCGGCCGAGGATGCGCTCGATGGTCGCCTTGTCGTGGCTGAAGGGATACAGCGCCAGCGGCCGGTCGTGCGCGTTGACGTAATCGATGGCCGCGTCCAGCGACGGCACCGAGCAGATCGGCAGGATCGGGCCGAAGATCTCGTCGCGCATCACCGTCGCGTCGTCGCCCGGGTCCAATACCAGGGTGGGCGCGAACAGGCGCTGTTCGGGGTCGTGGACATCGGCCAGCGGCAGCACCGGCACGCCGCGTTCGCGGGCGTCTTCCAGATAACCGCTGAGCCGCGCGAACTGGCCGTTGTTGATGATGCGGGTGTAGTCGGTGGCATCGCCCAGGTCCCCGTAGCGCTCGCGCACTTGCTGGCGCAAGGCCTCGACCAGTGCGTCGCGACGATGCGCCGACACCAGCACATAGTCCGGCGCAATGCAGGTCTGGCCGCCGTTGAACCACTTGCCGGTGGCCAGGCGTGCGGCCGCCAGTTCGATCGGATAGTCATCGCAGACCAGCGCCGGCGACTTGCCGCCCAGTTCCAGCGTCACCGGGGTGAGGTTGGGTGCGGCCGCAGCCATCACCTTGCGGCCAACGGCGGTCGAGCCGGTGAACACCAGGTGGTCGAATGGCAGGCCGGCAAACAGCGAAGCGACATCGGCGCCACCGCTGGCCACGGCCACGCGATCCGCGGGGAAGACTTCGGCCAGCAGGCTGCGCAGGAATTCGGTGGTGCGCGGGGTGTGTTCCGAGGGCTTGAGGTAGACGTGGTTGCCGGCAGCTATCGCGGTGGCCAGCGGAATCAGCGCCAGATTGACCGGATAGTTCCAGGGAGCGATGACCCCGACCACGCCCACCGGCTCGGCGCGGATCTCCGCGCGCGCCGGCCAGGCCCGCCAGCCCACGCCCACGCGGCGGGGCTTCATCCAGCGGCGCAGATGCTTGAGCAGGTGGTCGATTTCGTTGAGTACGGTCATGCCATCGGCAATGCGCGACTCATGCAGTGAACGGTGGCCGAAATCGGCGGCAATGGTGCGCGCCATTTCATCGAGCCGGCGCTTGAGCGTGTCGCGCAGGCGCTGCAGATCGGCGCGGCGCTGGGCGTAGTCGGGACGCTGCGCCTGCCAGGCCGCGCGCAGGCGGGTCAGGGTGGGCTGCAGTTCGGAAACGGGGCTGTCGGCATGAATGTCCATGGGCGGAGTGTAGGATCGAAGCCCACCGCCACGTCACTCACTTTGCCCGCCCGACTGCGACATGACCGCTATCCGCCCCTTTCTTGACCGGTTTCCCGTCCTCGGCCAACGCGTCTACGTGGACCCGGCCGCGCACGTCATCGGCGATGTGGTGCTGGCCGACGATGCCTCGGTCTGGCCGGGGACCATCATCCGCGGCGACGTCAACCACATCCGCATCGGCGAGCGCACCAACGTGCAGGATGGCACCATCATCCACGTCAGCCACCACAGTCCGTACAACCAGGCCGGCTACCCGACCCTGATCGGCGCCGACGTCACCATCGGCCACGGCACCATCATCCACGCGTGCACCATCGAAGACCTGTGCCTGATCGGCATGGGCGCCTGCATCCTGGATGGCGCCACCATCAAGCGGCATGGCTTTGTCGGCGCCGGCGCCGTGGTCGGGCCGGGCAAGGTGGTCGGCGAGGGTGAACTGTGGCTGGGCAACCCCGCCCGCTTCGCGCGCAAGCTCAGCGAACGCGAAATCGAAAGCCTGCACTACTCGGCCGCGCATTACGTCCGCCTCAAGGATCAGTACTTGTCCGCCCCCAGCAGCTAGAATTGCCCGCGATTCCAGGACGGACGCAATCCCGCGACGTTGGAATCCATTCGGGGGAATGATGAAACAAGCAAGGATGTGGCTGGGCGGCCTGGTGGTCGCCCTGGGGATGGGCCTGGCCGTTGCACCGGCGCCCGCGCAGGAAGGCAATGCCGAAGACCTGCTCAAGCAACTGGATTTCCACGGCGGCGACATCGCCGTGCCCGGCGCGCACGCGCGCTTCCATCTGGACGACAAGTTCCAGTACCTGCAACAGGCCGACGCGCGTCGCGTGCTCGAGCAGCTGTGGGGCAATCCGCCGGACGAGTCGGTGCTGGGCTTGATCGTGCCGAAACAACCGGGCCTGCTGGAAGATGGCAGCTGGGCGGTGGTGGTCACCTATTCGGACGACGGCTACGTGTCGGACGAAGACGCCGCCAAGATCGACTACGCCGAGCTGCTGGAGCAGTTGCAGGAAGAAACCCGCGACAGCAATGCCGCGCGCAAGGAAGCCGGCTACGGCACGGTCGATCTGGCCGGCTGGGCGGAGACCCCGCGCTACGACGCCGCCAGCAAGAAGCTGTACTGGGCCAAGGATCTGGCGTTCAACGGTGAGGCCGAGCACACCCTCAACTACGACATCCGCGTGCTGGGCCGTCACGGCTATCTGAGCTTGAATGCGGTGGCCGGCATGTCGGATCTGCCGGCGGTGCGCACGGGCATGCAGGAACTGCTGCCGATGGCCGAGTTCGATGCCGGCTCGCGCTATGCCGACTTCAATGAAAGCACCGACAAGACCGCGGCTTACGGCGTGGCGGCCTTGATTGGCGGTGGCCTGGCGGCCAAGGCCGGCCTGTTCGCCAAACTGGGCCTGGTGCTGGCCAAGTTCTGGAAGCTGCTGTTGATCGGCGGCGTGGTAGTGGTCAGTGGCGTGCGCAAGCTGTTCGCCAAAAAGCCGGCATCCACGGTCAGTTGAGGTGCACCACCGGCGCGGCCGCAGGGCCGCGTCGGTGGTGGGTCCGGGCTGGGCAAGCGCAGCGGGCTCGCTTACAGTCGGGCCAGGGGATTCCGCAGGGACAGCGCCGTCGATGTTTTCTCATCCACACCGATCACGGGCGACGGCAGCGGGCGCACCGCGTTGCGTGCGCCCGGCCGATGGCGGCTGATTGATGACACCGCCCAAGCTCGATACCTACCGCGAAGTGATCACGCCCGAAGGCGTGGCCCTGCAGCTGCCCGTCAGCGGGCCGGTGCCACGCGCGCTGGCGTGGGCCATCGATCTGGGCTTGCGGCTGGCGGTGCTGTTCTTCCTGTCGATGGTGCTGGGCCTGCTCGGCGGTTTTGGCCAGGGCATCTGGATGGTGCTGATGTTCGGCGTGGTCTGGATCTATCCGATTGCGCTGGAAGCACTCTGGAACGGACAGACCGTGGGCAAGCGCGCGCTGGGCCTGCGTGTGGTCTCGGCCGATGGCGGGCCGCTGGGCTGGTTGCCGGCAATCACCCGCAACCTGTTGCGCACGGTGGACATGCTGCCCTTCGGCTATGCCGCCGGCTTGATCACCTGCCTGGGCGATCCGCATGGCCGTCGCCTGGGTGACATGGTTGCCCGCACCCTGGTCGTGCATGTGGCACGCGAGCACCTGGCCAGCCCACCGACGGCACAAGGGGTGTATCCGGTGCCGCCCGGCCTGCAACCGGATGAGCAGGCGGCGCTGGCCGCGTTTGGCGAACGCGCACCGCTGCTGTCACCGGCGCGCCAGGCCGAGCTGGGCGACATCCTGTCGCCGCTGACCCAAGCCCGCGGCCATGCCGGCGTCCTGCGCCTGCATGGCATGGCCAACTGGCTGATGGGGCGACGATGAGGCAGGAGCAGTTTGTCGCCCGTCATCAAGGCGAATGGTCGGCGTTCGAACACTGGCTGGACCAGCGCGGCGACACGCGCCGCTCGCGCGGCCAGCCCAACGACAGCGGCATCGCCGACGAGGACATGCCGACCCGCTATCGGCGCCTGTGCGATCAGCTGGCGCTGGCGCGCAAGCGCGGCTACAGCCCGCAGCTGATCGCGCGCCTGCAGCAGCTGATGCAACGCGGCCACGTGCTGCTGTACCGCACGCCGCCGCCGCGCTGGCGGCTGGCGCTGCGCTTCGTGCTGGCCGGCTTTCCGCGGCAGGTGCGGCAACAGGCGGCGGCGATGTGGATTTCGACGGTGCTGTTCGTGCTGCCGTTGGTGATTGTCTTCGCCACCCTGCAGGCGCGGCCGGAAGTGATCCATTCGATCCTGTCGCCGCAGGAAGTGGCCGGCATCGAGCACATGTACGACCCGGGCAACAGCGATCGGCTGGGTCGCGATTCGGGCACCGACTGGCAGATGTTCGGCGTCTACATCATGAACAACACCAGCATCGGCCTGCGCACCTTCGCCAGTGGCCTGCTGGGCTGCCTGGGCACGATCTACGTGCTGATCGCCAACGGCGTGGGCATCGGTGCGGTGTTCGGCCACCTGCAGCAGGTGGGCTACAGCGACACGCTGTGGCGGTTCGTGGTCGGCCATGCACCGTTCGAGCTGACCGCGATCGTATTGACCGGCGGCGCCGGGCTGCGGCTGGGCTACAACCTGATCGCACCGGGCCGGCGCAGCCGCATCGACGCACTGGTGGATGCCGGACGCATTGGCGCGCGCATCTGCCTGGGCGCGGCGCTGATGTTCTTCATCGCCGCCTTCATCGAGGCGTTCTGGTCGTCGATTGAATCGGTGCCGGCGTGGGGCAAGTTCACCGTCTCGGGTGTGTTGTGGACGCTGGTGCTGGGCTGGTTGTTGCTGGGCGGGCGGGGAGCGGCGGATGAAGCTTGAGCAGCTCACCGTCCACCTGCGCCAGCGAACCGCATGGGAAGCCATCGAGCTGGGCATGGCGCTGGTACGGCGCGATGCCGGCGCGGTGTTCAAACCGTGGCTGCTGATCACCCTGCCGATCCTGCTGCTGCTCAATGCGCTGGGCTGGGCGCTGGATCTGATCGGCCTGGCCGGCTTCCTGATGTGGTGGCTCAAGCCGGTGTTCGACCGCATCCCGCTGTTCGTCATCTCGCGCGCGGTCTTCGGCGCGACGCCCACGGTGCGCGAGACGCTTGCCGCGCAGCTGCGCTGGGGCTGGCGCCCGATGCTGCACTACCTGACCTGGCGTCGCCTCAGTCCGGCGCGCTCGGTGTTCCTGCCGGTGGACTTGCTGGAAGGCGTGGACGGCGCGCGCCTGCGCGATCGCCGGCGCGTGCTCGGCGGCAGTGTCTACGGGCACGCCGCGCTGCTGACCCTGCTCTGCGTGAACTTCGAGATTGCCCTGTGCCTGGGCGGCATTTTCGCGGTGATGCTCTACTTCCCCTTGGAACTGTTGCCCGACACCCTGCGTGATGCGTGGACCCTGCTGGCGTTGCAATCGCCGCAGTGGTCGCGGGTGGCGCTCAACCTGCTGGTGTGGTCGGCGGTCACCGTCATCGAACCCTTCTTTGTCGGCGCCGGCTTCGGCCTTTACCTCAACCGGCGTACCGAGCTGGAAGCCTGGGATGTGGAGCTGGTGTTCCGCAAATTGCGCCAGCGCCTGGCGGCTGGCGCCAGCGGCGTGCTGCTGGTGCTGGTGGGTGTATTGGGCATGCACAGTGACGTTGCCCGCGCCCAGGATGCCGCACCCGCCAGCGAAGAAAGCGTTGAATCGCCGACCGACGATCGACTGGAACAGGTGTTTGCCGACCAGTTCGACGATGACCGCCGCTTCCGCAAGGCCGCCGACCAGGCGCATCGCGATCCGGATCTCAACCGCACCCGCACTCAGAAGCGCTGGGAGCCCAAGACCCGCGAGGAGAAGGAGCAGGCGCCACGCGAACAGCCCACCCTGCCGTGGCTGCAGGCGCTGGCCGGGACGTTCGCCTTCATCGGCGAATGGGGATTGTGGATTCTGCTGGCGGTGCTGGTGCTGGCCCTGCTGATCAGTGCACCGCGCTGGCTGCCGTGGATGCGCGGTGCGTATGCGCCACGCGTGCGGATCGACAACGCCATCACCACCCAGCCCGTCGATCTGCCGCAAACCCTGCCGGCCGACGTGGCCAGTGCCGCGCGCCGCCTGTGGAAGTCGGGCCAGCGCCGGGACGCGCTGGCGCTGCTCTACCGTGCCGGCGTGGTCGCCCTGGCGCGGCAGTTGCAGACCACCTTGCCGCCCGGCGCGACCGAGGCCGAATGCCTGCGCGCCTCGCGGCGCTTGCCGCAGGCCGAAGATCGCCAGCTGTTCGCGCAGGTGGTGCGGATCTGGCAATACGCCGCCTACGCCCAGCGCGATCCTGACGAGGACGAATTCGAAGCGCTGCTGCAGCAGCTGCAGCAACGCGGTGGGTGGCTGGCATGACCCGCGGTTCGCGCATGCCGCTGTTTGCCGGCCTGGCGGTGCTGGTCGTGGCGCTGGTGGTGGGCGGCGTGGTCTGGTTCCGCCACAACTTCCATCAGGTCGAACACACGCTGGCGTTGCCGCCCAAGGGCGAGGCCCGCTACAACCCGCTCTACCTGCTCAAGCAGACCCTGCTGGCCGATGGCATCCGCGTGGACGCGCGCCAGCCCCTGGCCCTGGATCGGCATCCGTTGCAGGCGCACGACACCCTGCTGCTTTTCAACGATCCGCGCGTGCTGGCGACCGCACAGCAGGATGCGCTGCTGGACTGGGTGGAGGGCGGCGGTCATCTGATCCTGCGTACGCCGCCGGCCAGTCCGGAGGAAGAGGTGAGCGTGGGCCTGCTGGAGGATCTGGGTGTGTCCATCAGCGAACGCAGCCAATGCATGGACCTGCGCGTGCCCGGTCAGGATCCGCACCAGGAATTCTGTCGCGGCCGCCGCTTCAGCCTGTATGACGTCGAACCGGATCTGAGCTGGGGCGATCTGAAAGACGGCTACGTGTTCATGCGCCTGGCGTATGGCGAGGGCCATATCGACCTGCTGGCCGACCTCGACTTCCTGGGCAACGGCGAGTTCCAGGTCGACGAGCACGGCAAGCTGTCCGCCGCCGACGGCCTGCGCGATGTGCCGCATCAGGCGCTGGCCCGGCAGGTGCTCGCACCCAACTATGGCCGCGGCACCGTGCACCTGATCTATGCGGCGGAGATGCCCTCGCTGCTGCGCACGCTGATCACCCGCTACTGGATGGTCTGGTTGCCGCTGCTGCTGGCGCTGTTGGGCTGGTTGTGGTCGCGCATGCGCCGCTTTGGTCCGCTGCTGCCCGCGCCGGAACTGGCGCGCCGTTCGCTGCTGGAACACGTGCGCGCCAGCGGCGATCACCTCTACCGGCATGGTCGCGGCGTGCTGCTGTACCTGGCCGTGCGGCAGGCGTTCCTGGCGCGCCTGCGTCGCCGCGATCCAGTCGCGGCCGCGCTGGCCGGCGATGCCCAGGTCGAACTGATCGCGCAGCGCTTCGGCCTGACTCCGCAGGCGGTGCGCACGGCATTGCAGACTCCTTCCAGCCACGAGCGCGCGCATTTCCGCGAGCGCATTTCCATCTTGATCGAACTGAGAAACCGACTATGAGCGAGCCCACCGCCGCTGTCCTTCCGCCGAGCCTGCCCCCGCTGATGCCGCTGACGGGCGCCGAACTGGCTGCACGTGTGGCCCTGGTGCGCGATGAAGTGGCCAAGGCCTTCATCGGCCAGGCTGAAGTGCTGGATCAGATCCTGATCGCGTTGCTGGCCGGTGGCCACGTGCTGATCGAAGGCGTGCCGGGTTTGGGCAAGACCCTGCTGGTGCGCGCGCTGGGCCAGGCGCTGGAACTGACCTATGCGCGCGTGCAGTTCACCCCGGACCTGATGCCCAGCGATGTCAGCGGCCACGCCGTCTACGATCCCAAGACCGAAAGCTTCAAGATCCGGCGCGGCCCCATCTTCACCAATCTGTTGCTGGCCGATGAGATCAATCGCGCGCCGGCCAAGACCCAATCGGCACTGCTGGAAGTGATGCAGGAAGGGCAGGTGACGATTGAAGGCAAGTCGTTCGAGCTGTCGCCGCCGTTCCTGACCCTGGCCACGCAGAACCCGGTCGAGCAGGAGGGCACGTATCCGCTGCCGGAAGCCCAGCTGGATCGCTTCCTGTTGAAGGTGGTGATCGACTACCCCGCGCTGGAAGACGAAAAGCGCATGGTCGATGCAATCACCACCGGCCGCGCGGCCAGCGATTTCGATCTGTCGCAGGTCAAGCGGGTGCTCGGTGCGGCCGACATCGTGGCGATCCAGCGTGGCGTGGCAGCGGTGACGGTGGATCCGCAGGTCATCGACTACGCCGTGCGCATCGTCGCCGCCACCCGCAAATGGCCGGGCGTGGCGCTGGGCGCCGGCCCGCGCGGCAGCATCGCGCTGGTGCGCGCCGCGCGCGCGCAGGCGGTGCTGCAGGGGCGCGACTTCGTCACTCCCGACGACGTGCGCGAGATCAGCCTGCCGGCGCTGCGCCATCGCATCGCGTTGTCGCCGGAGCTGCAGATCGAAGGCCAGTCGCCCGACGACGTACTGCGCGCGTTGCTGGCCAAGGTGGAAGCGCCGCGTCAATGAAGCCGCACGCGCCCGCGCTGGTCGGCACGCCCGGGAGGGCGGGATGAGAGCTGGCTGGCTGCAACTCACCCTGCTGGTGGCCTGGGGCCTGATCGGTCTGGCGGTCATCCACGCCGGCCTGGATGCACGCCTTTGGTGGGCCGCGGGCGCCGCGCTGGCGTTGCTGATGCTGGCCGATGGCTGGGCGCTGCATCAGCAGCCGACGCCCGAAGTCGAGCGGCACCTGCCCGAGGCCCTGCCGCTGGGGATCGAACGCGAGGTGATCCTGCAGCTGCAGTCCAGCCGGCGTCAGCGCGTGGATGTGTTCGATCACGCACCGGGCGCGTGGCCGCTGCAGGGTTTGCCGGCAAAGCTGCGCCTGCGCGCCGGCACGCAGACCCGATTCCAGTACCGGCTGCGCCCGGTGGTGCGCGGCGACGCGCACTTCGATGCGGTGCAACTGCGCCTGCACTCGCCGCTGCGGCTGTGGTGGCAGTCGCGCCAGGCCGGGCGGGCGCAGACGGTACGGGTGTATCCCAACTTCGCGCCGCTGACCCGCTTCGCCTTGTTCAGTGCCGAACAGGCGTCGCGCCTGGTCGGCGCGCACCTCAAGCGCCGTCGCGGCGAGGGCACCGACTTCCACCAGATGCGCGAGTACCGCGTCGGCGACAGCCTGCGCCAGATCGACTGGAAGGCGACCGCGCGCGCGCGCAAGTTGATCTCGCGCGAATACCAGGACGAGAAGAACCAGCAGCTGGTGCTGATGCTGGACACCGGCCGGCGCATGCTGGCGCTGGATGGCGAACTCTCGCATTTCGATCACTCGCTCAACGCGGCGCTGGTGGTGGCCTACCTGGCCCTGCGCCAGGGCGATGCGGTCGGTCTGCTGGCCAGTGGCAGCCAACGCCGCTGGGTGCAACCGCAACGCGGCGCGGCCGGCATCGAACCGCTGCTGCGCGCCAGCTACGACCTGCAGCCACAGGCGGTGGCCACCGACTACCTGGCCGCAGCCACCGAACTGTCGCTGCGCCAGCGCCGGCGCTCGCTGGTGATGCTGGTCACCAATGTGCGCGACGAGGACATCGACGATCTTCTGGCGGCGGTGCGCCTGCTGCAGAAGCGTCACCTGGTCTGCGTGGCCAGCCTGCGCGAGCGCGAGCTGGACGAGGCGCTGCTGCAACCGGTCAAGGATCACGCCGACGCCGTGCATGCCGGCGCCATCGCCCGCTATCTCGAACAACGCGCGGCCGCGCACGATGCACTGCGCCGACACCATGTGATGGTGCTGGACGTGACCTGCGATGATTTGCCCGGCGCGTTGGTCGAGCGCTACCTGTCGGTCAAGCGCGACGGGCTGCTGTAACGGATCAGTCGGCGGTGACCAGCAGATCGTCCTTGCGGCGCAGCGCGGCGTAGACCGCATCGGCATCGGGGCTGATGCCATGCCATTCCTCGAACGCCACGGCCGCCTGTTCCACCAGCATGCCCAGGCCGTCCACCGCATCGTGGCAACCCGCTGCCTTGGCCCAGGCCAGGAACGGAATCGCGGCTTCGCCGTAATTCAGATCCACCGCCAGGGTGCGCGGGGTGGTCAGGGCGAATGGCAGGTCGAACGCGCTGGCGTCGATCTGTCCACGGCCGGCGGAGGTGGCGTTGATCACCAGGCCAAAATCGCCCAGTTGCTCCAGATCCTTCCAGTAGCGCGAATGCGCGCGTTCCGGATCGCCCAGCGCATCGGCCAGCGCATCGGCGCGTTCGGGTGAGCGGTTGACGATCACCAGCTCGGCCACGCCGGCATCCAGCAGGGCCGGCGCCACGCCGCGCGCGGCGCCACCGGCGCCCAGCAGCACGGCGCGACGGCCGCGCAGGTCCAGCGCATTGCGACCGGTCAGATCGCGCACCAGGCCGATGCCGTCGGTGTTGTCGCCATACCACTGGCCATCGTTCCAGCTCAGCGTATTGACCGCACCGGCGCGCTGCGCGCGCTCACTGGTGCGCGCGCAGATGGCGAACGCGGCTTCCTTCAGCGGCAGGGTGACATTGGCGCCCACGCCACCGGCGCCGACGAAGCGATCCAGCGCCGCCACGAAGTCGTGCGGTGCGCTGTCGATGGCCGTGTATTCCAGTGTCACGCCGGTTTGCCGGGCAAAGGCGGCATGGATGCGCGGTGACAGCGAATGGGCGACCGGATGGCCGAAAACCGCATAACGATGTGTGGTCATGACTTGGTATAAATCCCGTAGCAGAGGGAAACCGGGTGCGGGAGCCAACACCATGAAACGTCATCGCGCGGCGACCGCCATCATCGCCAGTCTACTCTCGGCCACGGTGATGGCGCAGTTGGCGGAGTTCGGCATCGAGGGCATGGGCGTGGTGTCCACCCCGGCCGGAGAAGTACGCGCCACGGTCAGTCCGGACGGCCAGCGGATCGTCTGGGGCAGCACCGATCGCCCGGGCGGGGCGGGCGGCTGGGACCTGTGGCAGGCACGCCTGGAGGGCCAACGCTGGATCGATCCGCAGCCGTTGCCGATCAACTCCGCGGACAAGGACTTCGATCCGTTTTTCAGTGCCGATGGCCGTTGGCTCTACTTCTTTTCCAACCGGCCCGGTGGGCAGGGGGGTGATGACCTCTGGCGTGTGGCGGTCAAGGCCGACAGCGGCTGGGGCGAGCCGGAAAACCTGGGTGCGGGCGTCAATACCCGCGGCGATGAGTGGGCGCCGGCTACCAATGCCGACGGCCAGCGCCTGCTGTTCGCCAGCAATGGCCATGGCGGCGCGGGCCGGCATGATCTGTTCGTGGCTCGATGGGATGGCCAGGCGTTCGTCTACCCGATGCCGGTCCCGGGCATCAACACGACGGCAGACGAATTCGACGCTGCCTGGCTGGAAGACGGCCGCGCGATCCTGTTTGCGCGTTCCGATGATGTGGAGACCAAGCCCATCCAGCTGCAGCTGGCGCAATGCGAAGGCCAGCGCTATGGCGCGGCGACGCCGTGGGCCTTGTCGTTCAACACCGCCGATGCCGCCACGCTGGGACCGGTAGTGGACTGGAGCCGCCCACGCGAAGTGCTGGTCACCGGTGCGGCGCGATCACCGCGCGCCGGCAAGTTGGACATCTATCGGGCGCTCGCGCCCCGCGTGACCGGCACCTCGGGCTGCAGGTGATCCCTGCGCCCGTTTCCTGATCGCGTCAGCGCGTGCGCATGACGCGCCGCAATCAGCCCTGCGCCTTGCGCAGCCAGCGCGCCGCATCCAGCGCGAAGTAGCTGAGGATGCCGTCGCATCCCGCGCGCTTGAACGCGGTCAGCGCTTCCAGCGTGCAGGCCTCTTCGTTGAGCCAGCCGTTGGCATAGGCGGCTTTCAACATCGCGTACTCGCCACTGACCTGGTAGGCGAAGGTCGGCACGCCGAATTCGTCCTTCACCCGCCGCACGATGTCCAGATACGGCATGCCGGGCTTGACCATCACCATGTCGGCGCCTTCCTCCAGATCCAGCCCGACTTCGTGGATGGCTTCGTTGCTGTTGGCCGGGTCCATCTGGTAGGTGAACTTGTTGCTCTTGCCCAGGTTGCCGGCGCTGCCCACGGCATCGCGGAACGGGCCATAGAAGGCCGAGGCGTACTTGGCCGAGTAGGCCATGATGCGGGTATGGATGAAGCCTTCGGCTTCCAGCGCGGCGCGCACCGCGCCGATACGTCCGTCCATCATGTCGCTGGGAGCAACGATGTCCACGCCGGCGCGCGCATGCGACAAGGCCTGCTTGACCAGTGCCTCGACGGTGATGTCGTTGAGCACGTAGCCGCTGTCATCGATGATGCCGTCCTGGCCGTGGGTGGTGAACGGATCCAGCGCCACGTCGGTGATCACGCCCAGTTCCGGGAAGCGCTGCTTGATCGCGCGTACCGCACGCTGGGCCAGGCCGTTGTCGTCCCAGGCGGCTTCGGCCTGCAGCGACTTGGCCTCCGGTGCGGTCACCGGAAACAGCGCCAGCGCCGGCACGCGCAGCTCGGACGCCTGCTCGGCGACCTTCAGCAGTTCATCGATCGACAGCCGCTCGATGCCCGGCATCGAAGGCACCGCGGCGCGGCCCGCCAGCTCGTGCACAAACACCGGGTAGATGAGATCGTCGGCGGTCAGCACATGCTCGCGCATCAGCCGGCGGGAAAATTCGTCGCGGCGCATGCGCCGCGGTCGGGAATGCGGAAAGGCCATCGCGGTCTCCTGCGGGGGAGCGGCGATCATACGCCTGGCTCCCCTGGCCCTGGCTGCGACACAGTGTCCCGCGTAAAAAAACACGGCGCCCTGCGGCGCCGTGCTTGTCTTGCGCTTGGAGCGGGAACCTACTTGGCGGCCTTGGCCGCGCAGGCCAGCACCTTGGCGCCCTGGCTGCCGACCAGGATCTTGTCGGCGGTCGCGCGCTTGCGGTAGTTGTCCATGCACTTCAGGTACTGCGGCTTGCCGCTGCTGCTGGCCTCGCACAACTTGTTCCAGGCCTGCACGTTGGCGCCGGTGATCAGGCCACCGGTGTCCACCACGTCCACGTTGGTCACGCAGTCGCCAATCGCGGCGTTGCCCGGGTTGACGGTCCAGCCGATGTCGCGGAACAGCGCCGGGGTCAGATCCAGGTTGACGTCGCCACGCAGGGTGTCGGTGATCGCCGGTTCCATCAACGCATTGGGGATGTGCGAGACATCGTAGTGCGAGAAGGTCGAGCCGGACTCGTACGGATTGGGCGCATACAGACGCACCCGGCCGTTGTTGTCCGCACCTTGCAGATGGCGATAGTCCTGGCCGTAAGTGATCAGCGAAGGCAGGTTGGCGCGCAGCTTGGCGCCATCGGCCTGCGATACGCTGATGGCCGGGATGCGGATGGTGTCATCCGCGCCGCCCATCGCCGGCGAACCCAGGCCGGTATTGGCTACAACCACGCCCAAACCACCGGCCGCCTGCACATTGGCCACCTTGGTGACGTACGGGCAGTTGCCGCGATCGACCAGGGCGAACTTCTTGCGCACGGTCGCGCCATTGGTCAGCGGTTCGCAGGCATCGGTGCTGCTCAGGCCCGCGCCATCCTGCGCGGCGACCAGGATGCCCAACATGCTGAGCAAGGTCGGCTTGGGACCGAACGCCGCCAGCCCGGCTTCGTAATTGCCGGCGGCCTGCCAGGGCAAGGCCACCTTGAGCGCGTTGCGATAATCCAGCACCAGCGGTGCTTCCTTCTTCACCTGCGGGCCGGACCACACCAGCACGGTGGTGCTGCGCAAGGCGTTGGCGCGCTCGGCAGGGGTCATCGCCGGGAAATTCTTGCCCAGCACATTGTCGTAGGCGAAGGTGGAATAGATGTCCTGCTGTCCGGCCAGGAAATCGCCGATCGAGTTGGTGAAGCCCTGGAAGCCCAGGCCGTGGCCAATCTCGTGCATCACCACGTTGAGGAAATTGATCTTGCCTTCCGGAGTCTTGCCATCCAGGCCGTAGTACCAGTCCGCGCCGGTGAGGCAATTGGGATTGACGCCGATATCGCCGTTGAAGCGCGAGTTGATGTCGATGAAACCCGGGTTGAGATCTTCACCGGCAATGGCATCCGCCAAGGCCGATGAGTACCAGGTTTCCGGTACCACGCCAGGCGCGAAGTCGGAGAAGATGAAGGTGGTGCCGGCCGAACCCAGCACGGCGCTGGTCGGCGTGCAGGTCAGCGGCTGGAAGCTGGCGCCCACGTAGATGGTGGCGTCGCTTTGCAGCACCGAGCCCCATAGATCCATCGCGAATTGATAGGCGATGGTGCGTTGCTCACCCAGGGTGGTGCCGGGATTCTGTCCTTCCGGCGCCTTGGCGGTGGGATCTTCCAGGCCGGTGCCGGTGCCGGCATCGCCACTGATCAACACGAGGTCGGCGGCAGACACGGCGGGAGCGAAGGCGGCGGCCAGCAGGGCGGCCGCGAGCGGTGCGAACCTATTCATGGTCACCCTCCTTGGCGGCCTGCGGCAGCGTTTCGCCGTCGACGTGCTGCAACACCATGCGGCCCTGCGCATCGCGCTGGATCGCCACGTTGGTCATGAAGCTTTCCGGCACCTGCTGCATGGTGCCGCCGCTGGCCAGTTTGCGTTGCGCGGCAGTGGCTTCACCTGCGGTGGCCGGCGCGACGAAGCCGCGCTTGCCGGCGCCGAGCGGTTCGGCGCGACGCAGGCTGCGCGCATTGGCGGCCGGCTGCGCGGCCTGGCTCAGTGCGCGGGCTTCATCATCGGTGGGTGCACGCAGTTTGCCGGTCTTGGGATCGATGGCGACCTTCATCGCGGCATCGCTGTTCTCAACGGCGGTCGGGGCAGGAGCTGCTTGTGTCTGTTGCGGGCTTGCCTGGGCGGTGATGCATACGGCGATGCCCGCAAGCAGCCACAAAGGCTGATGCTTCAGGTTCATCACGCTCTCCATTGCAGTTCTTCAGGGGAAAAAATCCCTCACCACGCCGGACCGTTGCGACCCGGACAAAGCGGGGACGGACTGGGCCAAGCATGCAGCAATAGGGGAGCCTGGCTGCGGCCAGTCTGCTCCCGTTTCCGGCGGATGATCAATCGGCGGCGGATTGGCGCGGCTGCGCCCCGCCATGACGGGGTGTAGCGCGGAGAAAGACGTTTCCAGGGCCTGCGTGAAGGCCGTGGCTGCGCAGGTGGCCCGTGACCGGCAGGCTCGGCGGTGTCAGCCGGACCTGCCTGCGCAGGATTCAAATGACGCCGCCGCCCAGCACCAGGCGACCGATGGCCACCACGATGACGATGCCGTTGAGGATCAGGCCGGTCTTGGCGCGGCCGCGATTGGCCGGCGCGGTGAACAGGATGCCGATGGCGGCGATGATCGCGCCCACCGCGGCAAACGGAATGAGGAACCAGTTGCCCCAGCCGAGCAACGGAATCAGCGCCAACACCATCCAGACCAGGGACACGATGCCCCACAGCAGACTGATCACACCCATTGCATTCGGCTCCCTGGCCGCAAGGTCGCGGCGTAGGCATCCACTATAGGCAGGCGGCGCGGGCGATCAACCATCCAGCCCGTGCATGCCTTCGATTTCCACGCGCAGTTCGCGCCGGCACACATCCGCCTGCAGCATCAGCCAGGGCACGCCCGCACCCAGGCGGGCCGACAATTGCGCGGCGACGTCCTCGGCATCGACGGCGTCGCGCACATACACCTTCAGTCGCGAAGAACCGTCGAAGTGCGGCGGCAAGCCGGGACGCAGCGCGCGCGCCGCGCCGATCATGCTGTCCAGGTTGGTCAGGGTCTCGTCCAGCTGCGCCTTCAGCGAATCGGCATGCTGCGAGGCATGGCCGACGATGGCGGCGGTGCCGGACAGGAACAGCGGCAATTCCGGCGCCGCCTGCGGCAGCAGCGCGCGCGCGAAGCTGGGCGACTGCGGGCCGTACTCGCGCGGGTAGCGGTAGGCGCTGACCTGGCGTGGATTCTCCAGCGGCGTACCGGGCTGGCGCGCACTCAGCCAGTACACCTGCAGCACGCGCCGGCGTTCGCGTCCGCCGATCGCCGTGGCCGCCGGCAGGGTAGCCAGGTCCAGTTGTCCGAGCCCGCGCACGCGGCCCACGCAGAACTGGCGATAGCGCTCGGCATCGCCGTCGCCGGCGGTGATGTCGGAGAAGTAATTCCAGATGCGCAGCAGATGCGGAAACCGGCTCGCGCCCCAGAAGCTGCTCAGACGCTGGTAGAGCTGCTCGCTGGTGGGCAGGATGCCGGCCTCGGGCTCTTCCAGCTCGAGCACGCCGAACTGCAGTTCGCCATCACTGGACCAGTGCAGTCCCTCCTGCTCGCCGTGGTGCAGCACGCCCGGCACGCGCCAGACTTCCAGCTGCGCCTGGCCAGGCAGCGGTTGCAGCGGCACGTTGAGGTAGCGCGGGTCGGGTACCAGATCGCGGCCGGGCGCGGACCGGCCGAAGCCGAACACCGCCAGGGTGTCGGCGCGCTCCAACTGCTGCGACAAGGAAGCGACCGGAACGTAGTCCACGGTCAGCCGGGGCGCCGGCTGGGCCTGCGGCGCCACGCTCATCGGGCGCGCACCGGCAGCACCGGTGAGGCGGAGCAGGGCGGAAGTACGGAAGCAGTCATTGCGGCGATTCTTGGGCTCGGTGCGGCAAGGTTGCGATGGGCCGCCAGGCAATAGTGTAACGGCCATGCAGTCACTGGTCTGCCTGGCGCCGCACGCGCCCCGGGCCAGACGGGATATGCCATATTCACGCGCAGCGGCCGAAGATGCCCGCGTCCCTACAGGAGAGAACGCGATGACGATCCGAATTGCCGCGCTCGGCGCGGTCCTGCTGGTGCTCGGCGGCTGTGCGGGCACCCAGAAAGTCATGCTGGGCCAGGCGCGCGCGCCGATTGATCCGTCCCAGGTGCAGATCTATTCCAGTCCGCCGGTGGGCTCGGTGGAGATTGCGCAACTGGAATCCACCAGCGCGGTAGGTTTCGGCACCCAGGGCCAGACCGACGCGGCGGTGGCGCGCATCAAGCAGGAAGCGGCCAAGCTCGGCGCCAATGGCGTGGTCCTGATGGGCGTGGGTTCCAGCGGTTCGCCGGTGGGCATGTCGGTGGGTGCGGGCAGCTACGGCAGCCATTCCGCCGGCGGCGTGGGCATCGGTATTCCCACCACCCAGAAGCGCGCGGCCGGCGTGGCGATTTATGTGCCACCGGGCGCGGCGCCCCCCGCTCCGCAGGCGCCGACGACGACGCCTGCCACCACGCCGTAAGCGTGGCCTTCTGCAGGGGCGGGCCAGGTGCAGGACACCTGGCTGCCCGCCCATGACGCCGTGACGTTTTATTCGGCGACGTCTTCCGGCAATGCCGGCGCCTGTCGCTCCTGCGGCAGGCGCAGATCGATCGCCTGATCCTGCCCGACGATGCGCACGATCATCAGTTCGTAATGCCACGTGCCGGCCGTTTGTTCGCCCACCACGTAGAGCGTGGCTCCGCCGTGCGGACCGGCGAGTGGAATCGCCAGATCCGCCGAACCACGTGATCCCTGCGTACCGATGTTGCCCTGGATGAACCAGCCCACCTCGATCGGCTCGCCCAGCGCGGCGATCACCTGCGGCTGCGCCAGCGCGCGCTGCATGGCGGTCTGGTACGGCTCGGACGAACGCATCATGCCGTTGATCAAGCCGAACAGCAGCACGAAGAAGCCGACCAGGCACACCAGCCCGGTCACCAACAGCGTGGGCAGGAACCACTTCCAGTTGCGCTCCCACCAGTTGCGGGTGGGAGCGGCGGAGTGCAGCGGTGGCGGCTGGGCGTTCATGGCGATCCTTCGTCCACGCGGGTGGGTCCGGGATTACTTGGCTTGCGGCTTCAGGCAGCGCTGGAAGAAATCCTCGGTGATCCGGTAGCGGTGCAGGGCGTCCTTGCTGCGCAGGCCATGCTTGGCGCCCGGGTAGGTCATCAGTTCAAATGGCGTGCCACGCTGCTGCAACGCGCTCATCAACTTGGTGGAGTTGGTGAACAACACGTTGTCATCGGCCATGCCATGGATCAGCAGCAGGCGCGAGGTGATGCCGTCGACGTGGGTGAATACCGAGCCTTCGCGGTAGCCGTCCACGTTATCCTTGGGCAGGTCCATGTAGCGCTCGGTGTAGTGGGTGTCATACAGACCCCAATCGGTCACCGGCGCGCCCGCCGCACCGCAGGCATAGGCGCTGGAAGCCTTGGCCAGCAGCATCAGCGTCATGTAGCCGCCGTTGGACCAGCCGTACACGCCGATGTGCTTGCCATCGACCCACGGCTGGCTCTTGAGGAAGTCCACGCCCTTGAGCTGATCGGCCACTTCCACCGTGCCCTGCTTGCGGAACAGTGCGCTGAGGAACTTCTGCCCGCGCCGCGGCGTGCCACGGTTGTCCAGCGAAAACACCACGTAGCCATGCTGGGCCAGGTACTGATCAAAGCTCGGCGCCCAGCTGCGGGTCACGGTCTGGCCGGCGGGACCGCCGTAGACGTTCACCACCACCGGGTACTTCTTCTTCGCGTCGAAATCGCTGGGCTTGATCAGGCTGTAGTGCAGGGTCTGGCCGTCTTCGGCGGTTAGCGTGCCGTATTCGATCGGACGCTGCGCATCCTTGTACTTGGCGTAGGGATGGGCCGGATCGGCCAGGTCGTTCTTGATCAGCGTGGTCAGCAGCTTGCCGCTGGCATCACGCAGTTCCACCTGCGGCGGCGTGGTCGGGTTGGACCAGGTGTCGATGTAGATCTGCGCATTGCGGCTGAAGGCCACGCCATGCATGCCCGGCGACTGGCTGATGCGGGTCGGCTTGGCGCCGCCGGCCAGCGACACCGAATACAGCTGGCGCTCCAGCGGCGAGGCTTCGGTGGCGGTGAAGTAGACCAGGCCCCGGGTTTCATCCAGCGCGACCACGTCTTCGACCATCCAGTCGCCCTGGGTCAGCTGCGCCTGCGGCTTGCCGTCGGCGTCGTACAGGTACAGATGCTCGAAGCCGCTCTTCTCGGAGGACCACAGGATGCGGCCGTCCTTGAGGAAGCGCAGGTTGTTGTTGAGATTGAGGAAGGTATCGCTGGTGTCGGTAATCAGCGTGCGCTGCTTGCCGCTGTCCAGATTGGCTTCAATCAATTCGATCTTGCGCTGGTTGCGCGATTGCCGCTGGAAAGTCGGGTGGCGCGCATCGCGCCAGTCCACGCGCGCCAGGTAGATGTCCTTGTCCGCGCCCAGGTCCAGCCATTTCACCGCGCCGCCGTTGGGCGAGATCACGCCCAGCTGGATCAGCACGTTGGGATCGCCAGCGGCGGGATAGCGCTGCTCGACGATGTCGGCGCGATCGGGGTACACCTCGAAGCGTTTCTGCACCGGCACCGGGGTTTCATCGATGCGGGCGAAGGCGATGCCCGAATCATCCGGCGCCCACCAGTAGCCGGTGTGGCGATCCATTTCCTCGTCGGCGACGAACTCGGCCACGCCGTTGCCGATCACCTCGGAGCCGTCCTTGGTCAGCTGCGCTTCCTTGCCGCTGGCCAGATCGATTACCCACAGGTTGCGATCGCGGATGAAGCTGACATAGCCGCCCTGGGGCGAGACCTTGGCATCGGTGGCGAAGCCGGTACCGGAGGTCAGCTTGCGCACGGCGTCGCTGCCGCTCTTGCCCAGGTCGTACAGATACAGCTGGCCGCCCAGCGGGAACAGCAGGCGCTGGCCATCGGGCGAGAACTGGTAATCGACGATGCCCGACAACGCGGCGATGCGCTGGCGTTCACGGCGCGCCTTTTCCTCATCGCTCAGGGTTTCCTCACCCGGCATCACCACCTTGGAATCCACCAGCAGGCGGGTCTGGCCGCTGGCGATGTCGTATTCCCACAGGTCCAGCTGGAAGCGGTTCTCGGTCTTGCCGCGCAGGAAGGTCACGCGCTTGCCGTCGGGCGAGGTCTTGGCCTTCATCAGTGACGGGCCGGACAGCGAGGCTTCGCCGGTCAGGGCTTCCAGGGTCAGTTTTTCGGCGTGGGCCATGGGCATCGCGGCAATCTGGCAGGTGGCCGCCACGCAGGCGGCGAGAACGTAGCCGGTGAAGCGTCCGGCGAAACGGGTGTTGGCGGGGCGGGCGCGCGATGGCGTCATGACTGGGTCGGTCCTTGGTTGAACAGATGCTTGCGCTCTTCGTCACTGAGCGGTTGGCCAGCGCGCGGATTGACCTGCTGACGCAGGGCGTAGGCACGCTGGGTGGCGGGACGATCGGCGATGGCCTGGTGCCAACGCCGCAGGTGGGGATAGAGGGACAGATCCGGCGGGACCTTGTCGTAGGCGTTGATCCACGGATGGCAGGCCATGTCGGCGATGCTGTACTCGTCACCGGCCAGCCACGCGCGGTCGGCCAGGCGGTGATCGATCACGCCCAGCAGGCGCGCGACCTCGCGCGAATAACGCTCCATGGCGTAGGCAATCGGCTCGGGCGCATAGACATGGAAATGGCCCATCTGCCCGGTCATCGGACCCAGCCCGCCCATCTGCCAGAACAGCCACTCCAGCGCGGCGATGCGATCGCGCGGCTCGGCAGGCAGGAAGCGGCCGGTCTTCTCGGCCAGGTACAGCAGGATCGCGCCGGACTCGAACACGCTCTGCGGCGCGCCGCCATCGGCGGGCGCGTGGTCGACGATCGCCGGCATCTTGTTGTTGGGCGAGATGGCCAGGAATTCGGGCTTGAACTGATCGCCGGCGCCGATGTTGACCGGCTTGAGGGTGTAGGGCAGCCCGGCCTCTTCCAGGAACAGGGTGATCTTGTGGCCGTTGGGTGTCGGCCAGTAATACAGGTCAATCATGGTGGATCCCCCCGCGGGACACGGTTTTGCCTTGCAAGGGGGCGAGTGTACCGTCCCCGTCGGCTTGGCAGCATCCGCCCCGGCCGGTACCCTGCGCGCTCCCCCTGATTCGTGCCCGCCATCCCATGTCGCAGCCGTCCAACGTACGCCTGGGCCTTCTGCCCAACCTGATTTTTGCTTCCCGCTGGCTGCAGTTGCCGTTGTACCTGGGCTTGATCGTCGCGCAGGGCGTTTACGTCTTCCTGTTCCTGAAGGAACTGTGGCACCTGATCCACGATGCCAACGCGTTGACCGAGCAGGGCATCATGCTGATCGTGCTGGGGCTGATCGATGTGGTGATGATCTCCAACCTGCTGGTGATGGTGATCGTGGGCGGCTATGAAACCTTCGTCTCGCGCCTGCGCCTGGAAGGCCATCCGGATCAGCCCGAGTGGCTGAGCCATGTCAACGCCAGCGTGCTCAAGGTCAAGCTGGCCATGGCGATCATCGGCATCTCCTCCATCCACCTGCTCAAGACCTTCATCGGTGCTGGCGAGCTCGGCCTGCCGATGTGCGGATCCGCGGATCACGTGCAGCTGCTGCGGTTGGGTATCGACGCGGTCCAGGCCGGGCTGACCTTGCCGGCGGTCAAGTGCACGGCGGTGACTGGCGCTGGCGTGATGTGGCAGACGATCATCCATGGCGCCTTCATCCTGTCGGCGATTGGCATTGCCTACACCGACAAGCTGATGAGCAATGGATCGCACAAGACCGCGGTGGCGGTGCACTGACGCTAAAATAGCGCGGTGGATGTCTCTCACCTACTTGATGATCTGAACCCCGCCCAGCGCGAGGCCGTCTCCGCGCCGCCCGGCCATTACCTCGTATTGGCCGGTGCCGGTTCGGGCAAGACGCGCGTCTTGACCCATCGCATCGCCTGGCTCAACGAAGTCCAGGGCGTACCGACCCACGGGATCCTGGCGGTCACCTTCACCAACAAGGCCGCCGGCGAGATGCGCGCGCGTGCCGACCTGCAGCTGCGCACCGGCAGCCGTGGCATGTGGATTGGCACCTTCCACGGCCTGGCCCACCGCCTGCTGCGCCTGCACTGGCAGGAAGCCAAGCTGCCGGAAACCTTCCAGGTGCTGGACAGCGATGACCAGACGCGCCTGGTCAAGCGCGTGGTGCAGCAGCTGGAGCTGGACGAGGCACGCTTCCCGCCACGGCAGATCGCCTGGTGGATCAATGCGCAGAAGGACGAAGGCCGTCGCCCCGAGCACCTGCAGCCCGGCGACGACATCTGGACCGATACCCTGCGCCGCGCGTACGCGCTGTACCAGGAGCGCTGCGATCGCGCCGGCCTGGTCGACTTTGCCGAACTGCTGCTGCGCGCGCACGAACTGCTGCGCGACAACGCCGCCCTGCTGGCGCACTATCGGCATCGCTTCCGCGAGCTGTTGATCGACGAGTTCCAGGACACCAACGCCATCCAGTACGCCTTCGTGCGGGTACTGGCCGGCGACACCGGCAACGTGTTCGTGGTCGGCGATGACGACCAGGCCATCTACGGCTGGCGCGGCGCCAAGGTCGAGAACGTGCAGCGCTTCCTGCAGGACTACCCGAGCGCGCAGACGATCCGGCTGGAGCAGAACTACCGCTCCACCGCCAACATCCTCAACGCCGCCAACGCGGTGATTGCGCACAATCCCGGCCGCATCGGCAAGCAGCTGTGGACCGATACCGGCGACGGTGAAGCGATCGATCTGTATGCGGCCTACAACGAAATCGACGAAGCCCGCTTCGTGGTGGAGCGGGTGCGTCAGTGGGTGCGCGACGGCGGCAGCCTCAATGACGCCGCCATCCTCTACCGCAGCAACGCCCAGTCGCGCGCGTTCGAAGAAGCCCTGCTCTCCGAGCAGGTACCGTATCGCGTCTACGGCGGCATGCGCTTTTTCGAGCGCGCCGAAGTCAAGGACACCCTGGCCTATCTGCGCCTGATCGCCAACCGCGACGATGACGCCGCATTCGAACGCGCAGTCAACACGCCCACGCGCGGCATCGGTGATCGCACGATGGACGAAGTGCGGCGGGTGGCGCGTGCCGAGTCTCTGTCGCTGTGGGCGGCGGCACGTCGCGTGATGGCCGGCTCGGAACTCGCCGCGCGCTCGCGCAACGCGGTGGCGGGATTCGTGTCGCTGCTGGATGCGCTGGGCGCGGAAACGGCCGAGCTGGATCTGCAGGACAAGATCGATCACGTGCTGGCCCGCTCCGGCCTGCGCGATCACTACGCGGCGGAAAGCCGTGGCCAGCTGGATTCGCGCACCGACAACCTCGACGAACTGGTTTCGGTGGCTTCGCGCTTCAAGCGCCCGGAGGATGAAGACAGCGAGTCGATGTCCGAGCTGGTCGCCTTCCTGGCCTATGCCGCCCTGGAAGCCGGCGAGGGCCAGGCCCAGGCCGGCGAAGACGGCGTTCAATTGATGACCCTGCACTCGGCCAAGGGACTGGAGTTTCCGCTGGTGTTCCTGGCCGGGCTGGAAGAGGGGCTGTTTCCCAGCAACAAATCGCTGGATGAAAGCGGCCGGCTGGAAGAAGAGCGTCGCCTGGCCTACGTGGGCATCACCCGCGCGCGGCAGAAGCTGGTGCTGAGTTTCGCCGAGGCGCGTCGCCTGCACGGCCAGGACATGTACGGCATTCCCTCGCGTTTCCTGCGCGAAATCCCCACCCCGCTAATCAACGAAGTGCGTCCGCGCGTGCAGGTGGCGCGGCCGGCGACCTCGTATGGCCCGCGCCGGGACCTGGGCCATGCCGCCATCGAAACGCCCGGCGTCAAGCTGGGCCAGAACGTGGTGCATGCCAAGTTCGGCCGCGGCGTGGTCACCGACTACGAAGGCAGCGGCGCGCATGCGCGCGTGCAGGTCAATTTCGATGACGAAGGCAGCAAGTGGCTGGTGCTGGCCTACGCCAACCTGACCGCGGTCTGAGGCGTGCCTGCGACAATCGGGGAATGGAATCTTCACCGCCGCGGGAGTAGCGTCACCCGGTGTCGATTCCCCTCAGGAAACTCCCATGTACAAGCGCCTGCTGATTGCCACCGACGGTTCCGAACTCGCGCAGAAGGGCGTTGACCACGGCCTGGCGCTGGCGCAGCAACTGGGTGCGGAGATCGTGGTGGTGACGGTGAGCGAACCGATTGTCACCGGCTTTGACGATGCGCTGGGCTGGGGCGGCGCCAACAGCCTGTCCTCGGAATACCAGAAGTCGCAGGACGACAGTGCGCACAAGGTGCTGGAGCAGGTCCGCGCCAAGGCCGAGCCGCTGGGCCTGGTCTTCACCGCCGAGCATGTGCGCGATCGCTACGCCGCCGAAGCCATCGCCGAAACCGCGCAGTCACGCGGCTGCGATTTGATCGTGATGGCCTCGCATGGCCGGCGTGGGCTGGGTCGCCTGTTGATCGGCAGCCAGACCCAGGAAGTGCTGACCCATTGCGGCGTGCCGGTGCTGGTAGTGCGTTGAAAACTGCGGCCAAGGCGTGCCAGACGCGCGCTTACCAGCCGTAGATCTTCCAGTACACCGGCGAGACCGGCCCCTCGCCCTTGCTCTTGTCCAGGCGACCGTCGCCATTCTCGTCGAGCAGGTAGTACGCCGGACCGCGTGCCGGGGTCACCTTGACCATGCGCAGTTGCCCGCCCACGCGGTATTCCTCGATCACGTCGCCATTGGTTTCCGTGCGCACGGCTACCTGGGCGTCGGCCAGGTCCATTTCCGGCGGCGCGGGTTGCGCCGTGTCCATCGAGGCGCAGCCGGCCAGCAGCAACGCCAGGCCCAACGCGGTAACAGCAAACAGACGGCACATGGCGGACTCCCGCGGAAGCATCGACACATTATGCCGCCTGCGCCGCGCAAGGCCACGTGAGGCCGGTGGCGCGGCGTAGAATCCCCGCATGAGCCGACTAGTCCTGATCGACGGAAGCAGCTACCTCTTCCGCGCCTTCCATGCCCTGCCGCCGCTGACCAATGCCGCGGGCGAGCCCACCGGTGCACTGTTCGGCGTGGTCAACATGCTGCGCTCCACCCTCAAGGACAAGCCGGACTACGTGGCCTTCGTGCTCGATGCCAGCGGACCGACCTTCCGCGACGCGATGTATCCGCAGTACAAGGCCAACCGCCCGCCGATGCCGGAAGAGCTGCGCGCGCAGGTGCAGCCGATGCGCCAGATCGTCGAGGCGCTGGGCTTTCCCCTGCTGTGCGTGGAGGGCGTGGAAGCCGATGACGTGATTGGCACGCTGGCCGTGCAGGCGGCGCAGCAGGGCATGGACGTGACCATCTCCACCGGCGACAAGGATTTCGCCCAGCTGGTGCGCCCGGGCATCGCCCTGATCAACACCATGAGCGGCAGCCGCATGGATTCGGTCGAGACGGTGATGGAGAAATTCGGCGTGCGGCCGGATCAGATCGTCGATTTCCTGGCCCTGATGGGCGACACCGTGGACAACGTGCCCGGGGTGGAGAAGTGCGGCCCCAAGACCGCAGCCAAATGGCTGGGCGAATACGGCACGCTGGACGCCATCATGGCCGGCGCCGACGGCATCAAGGGCAAGATTGGCGAGAACCTGCGCGCGGCGCTGCCGCGGTTGCCGCTCAACCGCGATCTGGTCACGATCAAGACCGATGTGGCGCTGGAAGGTGGTCCTGACACGCTGGCCATGCGCGAGCGCCATGTCGAGCAGCTGCGCGAGTTGTACGCGCGCTACGGATTCCACCAGGCGCTGAAGGAACTGGACGGCGGTGCGGCGCCGGCGGGCGTCGCCGAGACCGAACCCGGACGAGCGCGCGGCACCGGTCGCGTTTCAGCGCCGAGCAGCCGGGCGACGGAAGCCGTGGATCCGGCGCTGTCGGCGCCGGGCGAGTACGAGACCATTCTCGAGCCCGCGCAGTTGCTGGCCTGGATTGCGCGCCTGCAGGCGGCCGATGAATTTGCCTTCGATAGCGAAACCAACAGCCTGGATCCGATGCAGGCCGATCTGGTGGGGCTGAGTTTCAGCGTGGAGCCGGGCAAGGCGGCGTACCTGCCGCTGGCGCACGACTACCCGGGTGCACCGGCGCAGCTGGATCGCCGGCTCACCCTGCAGCAACTGGCGCCACTGTTCGCCGATGCCGGCAAGAAAAAGCTCGGCCAGCATGGCAAATACGATCTGCATGTGCTGCGCCGGCATGGCGTGGACGTGCATGGCTACCGTGACGACACCATGCTGGAGAGCTTCGTGCTGAACTCCGGCAGCGGACGCCACGACATGGACTCGCTGGCCAAGCGCTGCCTGGGCTACGAGACCATCAAGTACGAGCAGGTCGCCGGCAAGGGCGCCAAGCAGATCCCGTTTTCGCAGGTGGCGCTGGACGACGCCACCCGCTACGCCGCCGAAGACGCCGATATCACCCTGCGGCTGCATCGCGTGCAGGCGCCCCGGCTGGCCGCGGAAGCGGGTCTGGAGCAGGTGTACCGTGACATCGAGATGCCGCTGGTGCCGGTGCTGGCGAGCATCGAAGCCAATGGCGTGAGCGTGGACGTGGACGAGTTGCGCCGGCAGAGCGCGGACCTGTCCAAGCGCATGCTGGCCGCGCAGCAGCAGGCCACCGAGCTGGCCGGCCGCAGCTTCAACCTGGATTCGCCCAAGCAGCTGCAGGCTTTGTTGTTCGACGAACTGAAATTGCCGGTGCTGGTGAAAACCCCGACCGGCCAGCCCAGCACCAACGAAGAAGCGCTGGAAGCCATTGCCGACCAGCACGAGCTGCCGCGGGTGATCCTGGAGTATCGCGGCCTGGCCAAGCTGCGCAGCACGTACACCGACAAGCTGCCGGACATGGTCAACGCGCAGACCGGGCGCGTGCATACCAGCTATCACCAGGCCGGTGCGGCGACCGGGCGATTGTCCTCCACCGATCCCAATCTGCAGAACATCCCGATCCGCACCGACGATGGCCGGCGCATCCGCCGCGCCTTCATCGCGCCGCCGGGACGCAAGCTGGTGGCCTGCGATTACTCGCAGATTGAATTGCGGATCATGGCCCACCTGTCCGAAGACCCGGGCCTGGTGCGGGCCTTCGAGTCCGGCGCCGACGTGCACAAGGCCACCGCCGCCGAAGTCTTCGGCCGCAAGCTCGAAGACGTCACCGGCAATGAGCGCCGCGCCGCCAAGGCGATCAACTTCGGCCTGATGTACGGGATGAGCGCGTTCGGCCTGGCGCGGCAGCTGGGTATCGCCCGCGGCGAAGCGCAGGACTACATCGCGCTGTACTTCAGCCGCTACCCGGGCGTGCGCGACTTCATGGAGCGCACCCGCCAGCAGGCGCGCGAGCGTGGCTATGTGGAAACCGTCTTCGGCCGGCGTCTGTATCTGGAATACATCAACCAGGGCACGCAGGCGCAACGTGCAGGCGCCGAGCGCGCCGCCATCAATGCGCCGATGCAGGGCACCGCGGCCGACATCATCAAGCGCGCCATGATCAGCGTGGATGCCTGGCTGGCCGACCACCGCGAACGCGCGCTGATGATCCTGCAGGTACACGATGAACTGGTGTTCGAGGTGGACGCCGACTTCGTGCCCACCTTGCTGGACCAGGCCACCGGCCTGATGTCGGCGGCCGCGCAGCTCAGCGTGCCGCTGGTCGTGGATTCCGGCGTGGGCCAAAACTGGGACGAAGCTCACTAAGTCCAGCGGGCAAGCCACGGTGAAAAACCAAAAGGCCTTGGGCCACAGCGGCTTGCCCGAGAAATGCAGATTCCAGACGAGATTCTATTTGTGAACTCACGAGTATATTAAAATGAATCCGTCCTTAATCTTACGGTTTTTTAACTGCAATCTTCACGAACTATGCATGTCCGTGGTGGTCATATAGCTCGCGACAGATGCAACGTCTGTCGCGGATCTCTCCCATCCCCTGGAGTGATCTCCCCCGGAACGGCGACCCCTCCCCAGGTCCCGTTCCCCTAGCCCCGACGACCCCCCCCTGGTCTTCGGGGCTTTTTATTGCCTGCGATTTGGTTCCCGCGATGGGGTGCTCGCAGTGGCAGCCGACGCGCTACCGTGTGCGCAACTGCCCGGAGCGCACGCGAATGTCCCATCCGAATTTCTCCCACGATCTGTTCGACCTGGCCATGCCGTGGTGGGTGTTCATTGCCCGCGCGGTGATCGTCTACTTCGTGCTGCTGGCGATGATTCGTGTGTCCGGGAAACGCACGATGGGCCAGTTCACCGCCTTCGACATGCTGCTGGTGGTGCTGCTGGGCAATGCGGTGCAGAACGCCTTGCTGGGGCCGGACACCTCGGTGGGCGGCGGGCTGCTGCTGGCGGCCACCTTGATTGGCTTGAACTGGCTGGTGGGGCTGGCCTCGGCGCGGAGTGCGCGGGTCGAAGCGCTGGTGGAAGGCTCACCCGTGCTGCTGGCGCGCGAAGGCCAGGTCTACAAGCAGGTGCTGCGCCGCGAGCTGATCAGCAAGGAAGACTTCGAGAAGGCGATGCGCGAGGAAGGCGTCGACGATGTCGGCGACATCCACATGGCCGTGCTGGAAACCAACGGCCACATCACCATCATCCAGCGTAACGCCTGACGCCGCGGATCACCTGGCGGTGGATCAGCCTTCGCCCAGCCAGTCGCGCGGACGCAGGTAATCGTCCAGCCGCTGTTCGGCGCTGCCGGGTTCGGGCTGGAAGCCATATTCCCAGCGCACATAGGGCGGCAGGCTCATCAGAATCGATTCGGCACGACCACCGCTCTGCAGGCCGAACAAGGTGCCGCGGTCATACACCAGGTTGAATTCCACGTAGCGGCCGCGCCGGTACAACTGGAACTCGCGCTCACGCTCGCCATAGGGGCTGTCCTTGCGTCGCTCGACGATCGGCAGGTAGGCATCCAGGAAGCCATCGCCGACGGCGCGCAGATAGGCGAAGTCCTGATCGAAGTCCTGGCCCAGGTCATCGAAGAACAGGCCACCCACGCCGCGCGTTTCATTGCGGTGCCGGAGGAAGAAGTACTCGTCGCACCACGCCTTGTGGGCGTCGTAGCGGGCCTGGCCGCCAAAGGGCTCGCAGAGCGCACGCGCGGTGCGATGCCAGTGCAGCACGTCTTCGTCAACCGGATAGAACGGCGTCAGGTCAAAGCCGCCGCCAAACCACCAGGCGACCGGCTGGCCATCGCGCTCGGCCCGGAAATGGCGCACGTTGGCGTGGGTGGTGGGCAGGTGCGGATTGCGTGGATGGAACACCAGCGACACCCCAACCGCACGCCACGACGCGCCGGCCAGCTCGGGCCGGTGCGCCGACGCCGACGGCGGCAGCTTGGTTCCGGAAACATCGGAAAAGCCAATGCCGGCCTGCTCGAACACCGCGCCGCCACGCAACACCCGCGTACGGCCACCGCCACCTTCGGCGCGTTGCCAGCGATCTTCCTGGAAGCGCGCCTGGCCGTCGGCCTGTTCGATGGCCGCGCAGATGCGGTCCTGCAGATCGGTGAGGTAGTCGCGAACCGGCTCGATGGTATTCATGCCGGCCATTCTACCGGCGCGGCCTCTTTCAGGCCGAACGGAACTCGCCGCGGATGGCCGGGCTGTGCAGCTTCCAGGCAATCCAGCCATGCAACCCGGCAATGGCCACCGAGCACACATACATGGTCAGCTTGTAGCTGAGGAACATGTCGCGGAAGGCCGCCACCTCTTCGGCCTCGCCCAGTTTGACCACGATCCAGTCGGCCACGCCGGCAAAGGCCCAGGCCATGCCGAAGCCGAGCAGGCCACCCAGCAACAGCAGCGCGATGAAGCCCAGCCGTGCCCACTCCAGCCGCCGCAGCAGGCCCCACGACACCACCAGCATCACCGCCGAAGCCAGCGTGGACAGCGCATTGAGCAGCTGCAGGTGCCCGAAGGCCCATTCGATTGCCGGCGGCAACATGCCCTGCGCGTGCATCTGCTCCCACAACGCCTGCCATTGACTGCTGCCGTCGAGCATGGCCAAAGCGGCCATCTGCAGCAGTCCACCCACCACGCCCAGCGCTGCCATCGCCAGCGACAGCCAGGCCAGGATGTTGACGAAGTTCGACTTCCGCGGCGCCGCGGGCCGGGGCAGCGGCGGCGGCATCGTGGTGGATGGCAGGGCAGGCGGCAGCGGCGTCGACATGGAACAGGCTCCTGCTTACTTCAGGTTGGCTTCGAACAGTTTGAGCACGCGCTTGTACTCGTCCAGCCAGGAATCGGCGCGGACAAAGCCATGCCGCTCCAGCGGATAAGGCGCCAGCTCCCAGTTGTCCTTGTGCAGCTCGATCAGCTTCTGCGTCAACACCACCGAATCGCGGAAGAACACGTTGTCATCGATCATGCCGTGGGCGATCAGCAGGTGGTCCTGCAGGCCGGCGGCGTACTCGATCGGCGAGGACGTGCGGTAAGCCTGGGGATCCAGTTCCGGGGTATTGAGGATGCTGGCGGTGTACTCATGGTTGTACTGGGTCCAGTCCACCACCGGCCGCAGCGCCGCACCGGCCTTGAACACGCCCGGCTTGCGGAACAGGGCCATGAACGTCATGAATCCGCCGTAGGAGCCGCCATAGATGCCGGCGTGACCACGATCGCCCTGGCGCTGTTCGACCAGCCAGTCCAGGCCGTCGAGATAGTCCTCCAGCTCCGGATGGCCCATGTTGCGATAGATCGCGGTGCGCCAGTCGCGGCCGTAGCCTTCGCTGGCGCGGTAGTCCAGATCCAGCACGATGTAACCACGCTGTACCAGCAGGTTATGGAACATCTGCTCGCGGAAGTAGGTGGGATAGCGATGGTGGGCGTTCTGCAGGTAGCCCGCACCGTGCACGAACATCACGATTGGATAATGCTTGCCCGGTTCCAGTGTCTTGGGGCCGTAGTACTTGCCCCAGATCGGGCCAGCGCCGTGCTTGGAGGGCACCTGCACCAGCTCGGGCTCGATCCACTCGCGCGCCTTGAACTCGGCGGTGCGGGTGTCGGTCAGGGCGCGCAGGCCGCTGCCGTCCACGCCCATCACCGACAGCTGGGTCGGCACGTACGCGCGTGAATGGCTGATCAGCAGCTGCCGGCCATCCGGCGACTGCTCGAAGCCCTCCACGCCGTCCAGCGCGGTGACTTCGCTGATTTGATCGC
The DNA here is from genome assembly GCF_900167565.1 of Pseudoxanthomonas indica. Taxonomy (NCBI): domain Bacteria; kingdom Pseudomonadati; phylum Pseudomonadota; class Gammaproteobacteria; order Lysobacterales; family Lysobacteraceae; genus Pseudoxanthomonas; species Pseudoxanthomonas indica. Next base: position 1,839,763 of record NZ_FUZV01000001.1, on the reverse strand, counting down.
TGCCCAGGTCCAGCTTGCAGACTTCGTAGTCCACCGGTGCGGCGCGGTTGCACAGGAACAGGAAGCCACGGCCATCGGCACTCGCCGCCGGTTGCGATACTTCCCACTTGCCCTGCGTGCGCTGGCGCGGCTTGCCATCGCCGGTGACGGTATACAGATGAGAATAGCCGGATTCCTCGGACAACAGCCACAGGGTGTTGTCGGGCAGCCAGCCGAATTCGTTGTAGTTCCAGTTGATCCAGGCCTTGTCGTGCAGGCGGTGGCGCGACTGCAGCTTGGCGTTGGCCAGATCGACGGTGGCCAACCAGCGATCCTTGTTGTCGGTGGAGTGCACCTGCACGGCCACCTGGCGACCGTCATCGCTCCAGGCGATGGCCGAACTGCCTTCGTTCTCCACGCGTACGGCGCGGTTGCCCTTGAGGGGATCCTTGCCGGCCTGCTTGCGCAGGTCGGCCAGCGGATCCTGCTGGATGCCCGGCAGGCCATCGAAGGACAGCGCGCGTGCCTGGCCGGCGGCGACATCGACCAGCCACAAGGCCTGCGGCACCGGATCATTGCGACCCACGCGCGTGCGCACGGTCTGGAATTCTTCGTAGCCGGATTCGGTCACGTACATCGGCATCTTGCCGTCCTGGCCCTCGTCGGCGTTCTTGGCCTGGGTCACCACAATCAGCCAGCGCCCGTCCGGCGACAGCGCGCTGTCGACGATGCTCACGTCGTTGCCCAGGTAGACCGTGGCCGGCGCGCGGCTGCCGTCGGCTTTGCGCCAGGCCTCGCTCTGCTGCTGGGCGGCTTCGCGTTGCGCGCGATCCCGCGCCAACGTGTCCAGCGTGCGCAGTTGTTGATCGCGCAAGGCGTCGGCCTTGGGCTTGCCGGCCGGATCCTTGTCGGCGCGAATCGACGACGCCTGCGCGGTGCCGGCCTGGGCCGACCAGCGAACCCACTGATCCCCGCTGCGCCAGATCACTCCGCCGTCGGCGGCGAAGCGCGCGCGCGTTTCGGTGTCGTTGCTGCGGGTCAGCTGGGTCAGCGCGCCCGAGCGTAGATCTCGCAGGAACACATCGCCGTTGCGCACGAACACCATGCGCTGGCGCTGGCGGTCGTATTGCGGATTGGCCGCATCCAGCTGGCCGCGCTGCGCATCTTCCACGCGCAAGGCGGCGCTGCCATCCACGCCCTGCAGGTAGGTATCGCGAATGACCCCGCCCGCACGCCGGGTTTCGTACTGGACCTGCCGGCCGTCCCATGCCCACCATGCCCGCTCGACCGGCGGACCAATCCAGTCCGGATCCGCCATGACCTGCTCAATCGTCAACGGCGCAGGTGACTGGGCCCAGGCGGCGGGGAGCACGCACAAGGTCAGGGGCAACAACAGGCAGGGCAGGGAGCGGCGCATTCGGCGTTCCGTTAGAGCGGCGTGAACGGGCAAGAGTAGCAGCCCCCCGCTTGCGCTCCGCCGGTCGATGGTCATGCCCAATCGCCTGAATGCGCGGGGATTCTGCGTGCTTGAGGTTTCCCGGCCCCGCTGTTTCCGACACAATCACACCTCGACATCCTGGGAAAAATTCAAGCCGACGCGGATGCACGCCTTCATCTACAAAAGCCAGCGCAAGGACGACACCTTCGTCTACCTGGCGGCGCGCGACGACTTCGCCCGCCTGCCCGAACCTTTGCGCACCCAACTCGGTGAGCTCACCTTCGTCCTGGACGTGGCGCTGACCCCGGAACGCAGGCTCGCCCGCGAGAACGTGCAGGTGGTGCGGGCCAACCTGGCCGAGCGCGGCTTCCATGTGCAGTTCCCGCCGCCACTGACCGGTGACGAACGCGCCGATGCCTGAGTCCGCGTTGCAACGCCGTCACCTGATCGCCATCGCTGCTGTTGCCGGCCTGTTGTTGTCGCTGCTGGGCCTGGCCGGTGGTGTGCTGGCCGCGCTGGGTGCGTGGCTGGCGCAACCGGCCTGGGCGCTGGCCTGCTCGTGGCAGAGCGGCAGCCGGCCACTGCCCAGCCGCCGCGACTGGCGCGAATCGCTGCCGGCGTTGTTGCTGGCATGGGGCGTGGGCATGCTCGGCAGTGGCCTGCTGGTGGCCTGGCCCATCGCCGCCCTGCGCGACAGCGGCAGCCTGCCGGCGGCGCTGGGCTTGAGCGCCGCCGTGGGCGTGCTGCTGATTCTGTTGTGGCGCACCTGGCCGCTCTGGCAAGGCCTGGAGCGTGAGCCTGGCAGCGTGGGCTGGCATTGGCGCGCGCTGGCCGAGCGCGACATCCAGGCCTGGCGTGGTTTGGGCGTGGCCGCGCTGGTCGCGCTGGCGATCGCCGGCGCGCTGTCGCTGGCTTGGCCCGATGCGTGGAGCGGGCAATCGCGCACCATCGTCACGCTGGTATATGCCATTGCGCTGCCGCTGCTGCATGCGGGCGTCCAGCGCATCACCCCGGCACGCGGTCTGCCGGTGGTGGAGATGGAGCACAGCGCCGCCGCCAGCATCGAAGACGACAGCCAGATGCCGCTGTCGGAAACGGATCTGGACCTGGCGCTGTTCGACGCCGCACGCGGTGGCCGTGTCGAACGCGCGCTGGAACTCATCGAAGCCGGCGCGGATGCGCATGCCATGCCTGCCGCCGGCTGGCGCGATCAGCGCAGCCTGGCCGTCCTGGCGGCGGTGCTGCCCGACCTGCGCCTGCTGCGCACGTTGATCGCCCATGGCGTGGACATCAACCAGGCGCAAGCCGGGATGACGCCGTTGCTCGCGGCCACTCGCGACAGCTGGCACGGTCGCCCCGACGCGGTCACCACGTTGCTGGCCAACGGTGCGGATCCGCGCGTGGCCGACAACGAAGGCAATACCCCGCTGCACCATGCCGCGCGCAGTTCCGATCCCGGCGTGGTCGCGCTGCTGCGCGATGCCGCCGCCGAGATTGATGCGATCAACCAGGACGGCCTGACGCCGCTCGGCGTGGCCTGCATGGCTGGCAACTGGCGCCTGGCAAAGTTCCTGCTCGAGCGCGGCGCCAAACCTGATCCGGCCGGCGGTCAACCGGCCCTGCTGGCAGCGGCGGCAACCGAAGAAGACGATCCTGCCGGCGTGCAGTTGCTGCTCAAGCATCGCGCCAAGATCGATACCCGCGACAGCCAGCGCCGTAGCGCCCTGCACCAGGCGGCCTTGGCCGGGCATACCGAAATCGCCTCCGCGCTGTTGGCGGCGGGCGCCGATGTGCAGGCGCATGACGCCGAAGGCCGGACGCCTTGGCTCGACGCGGCGCGCGGTGGACGCATCGGCGTGCTGGATCGGCTGGCCGATGCCGGCGCCGACATTGCCGGCGTCGACAACGCCCAGCGCAACGCCATCCTGTTGGCCTGCGCCGGCGATACGGTCTCGCCGGCGTTGATTCGTCGCCTGCTGGAGCTGGGCGTCGAAGCGGATCGGCGCGACGTCGATGGCAAGCGCGCGGTGGATCTGGCGGCCGAAGCCGGGCGTTGGGCCATCGTCTCGGCGCTGGATCCGAACTACGCCTTGCCGGCGGCCGTCGCCCGCGGCGAGGAAGAAGCGGTGCCGGACCGCGCGCCCATCGCCTTGCTGCGCGAAGGCCTGCAGGCGGGCCGACCGGAAGAAGAGCTGCTGCCGCTGCTGCGCCTGCTGTCGCGCACCGAACTGGGCAGCCTGCTGCACGACGCGCAGGTCGCGCTGTCGCCGCAGCGCGTGGCGTGGCTGCTGCTGCGTGGCGCCGATGCCGAAGTGCTGGATCCTACCGGCGATACGCCCATGTTCGCGCTGCTGTCGCGCGGCGCCGATGCCTTGCCGACCTTGCACGTGCTGCTGCGCCATGCGGTGTCGCCTGCCGGTGCCGGTGGCCTGGCGCGCTTCCTGGAAGCGTGCGCGCGCGGTGACCAGGCCTCGCGCGGCTTGGAGCTGTTCGCCTGCGAACTGATTGAGCGCGGTGCGGACCCGTTCGCCAATTCGGAGCTGGGCGATCCGCCGCTCGCCCTGGCCGTGCGCCTGGGTTGGCCGCGCCTGCTGGAGCGCCTGCTCGACCTGGGCGTCAACCGCGAAGCCCGCGACAGCCACGGCATGACGGCGTTGCACCTGGCCGCGGCGCTGGGCCGCGAAGCCGCGCTGAAACAACTCATCCTCAAGGGCGCCAGCCCGGAATCGCGCGCCGCGGACGGGCAAACCCCGTTGGGCGTGGCGCTGGCCAGTGGTCGCCGCGATCTGGCGGACTGGCTGGACTGGCGCGGTTGGACGCTGCCGCGGCGAGCGTTGCGTGCCGCGGATTTGCCGGCCGCCGCGATGACCGGCGACGTGGATGCGGTGCGACGCCTGCTCGATCTCGGCTTCGCCGTGGATGCGCCGGATGCACAAGGCTGCACCGCGCTGCTGCGTGCCGCGGGCGGTGGCCACCGCAGCGCGGCCGAACTGTTGATTGCGCGCGGCGCAGACCCGCAACACGCGGCCAATACCGGCGCCACGCCACTGTCGGCGGCGGTGAGCATGCGCCAGGCGGAGATCGTCAACCTGCTGCTGCAGGCCGGTGCGCAACTGGAACACCGCCTGCCCGGCGGGGTGACGGTATTGATGCTGGCGGCCGCCTTGGGCCTGCCCGACATCGTGGCCAGGCTGCTGACCGCAGGGGCCAATGTGCATGCCGGCGACGCGCAAGGCCTGACACCGCTGCATTGCGCCGCCCTGTACGGCTTCACCGCGCGCGACAAGCCACGCCTGGTCGCCTTGTTCGACACCTTGCTGCTGTCCGGCGCCGAAGCCGATCACGTGGCGGCCGGATCGGTCACGCCCTTGCTGCTGTTGCTGGGCGCACGCGCCGAGCCGGGAACCGCGTGCGATGAAGACGCGGTGCTGGCGGGTGTGGAGCGGCTGCTGGACGAAGACGTCTCACTGGAGCAACAGGATCCGCGCGGCTTTGGTCCGCTGCATCTGGCGGCCTTGCATGGCTTGTTGCGCGTGGTCCAGCGGCTGATTCGCGCGGGAGCCGATCCGGAACTGCGCGATGGCCTCAATCGCACACCGCGCGAAGTGGCGGTGATGCGCGGCTTCGTCGACGTGGCCGGCGAGTTCACCCCCATCGCACCCGGCGCATCGATGGCGCGCTTCCTGCGCGAGCCGCGCAACAGCTGATGATGCCGGCCGTCGCCCATGGGCGACGGCCACTCACACAGTAGGTGCGGGAGGTGGTTCCGGCAGCGGCTCCGCTGCCTCGCTGACATCGGCCTCGAACAGCTTCTCCAGATCGCCGACTGCATCGCGCGCCGTCTTGATCACCGCCGCGTCATCGTCGTAAACCAGATACTGCGCGCGCAGCAGCTTTTCATCGTGTTCGCGGAAACGTTGCGTCTGCTGCCTGGCCGCATCGGGCGAGCGACCCAGGGCCACCAGCGTCTCCTCCGCCATCTCCAGGCTGCTGCCAAGCGTCTCGCGGAACGCCTCGGCGCTCAGATCCATCAAGCGCCAGGCATGCTGGCGATTGCGTGCGCGCGCCAGCACCTTGGCCTTCGGATACATGCGCCGGATCAGCCGCACCGCCTTGATGTTGGTGTCCGGGTCATCCATCGCCACCACGAACACCCGCACATGCTGGGCGCCGGCCGAGCGCAGCAGATCCGGGCGGGTGGGATCACCGTAGTAAATGCGCGCACTGCCAAAGCGGCGCAGCGTATCCACGGTCTCGGGGCTGTGTTCCAGCGCCACGAAGGGAATGCGCTGCGACGTCAGCAGGCGCGCGACGATCTGGCCAAAGCGGCCCATGCCCGCAATCAGTACCTGCGGCTGCAGTTCCGGAATGTCGTCGAAGACGCGCGGGTCATGCGGTGTCGGCTGGATGTTCGACAGCAGCCTGCTCAGGCCCATCATGATGAGGGGCGTCAACGCCATCGACACGCCGACCATCGCCACCAGGCGATCACGCATCTGCGGATCGAGCAGGTTGACCCGCGCCGCTTCGCTGAACACCACGAAGGCGAACTCGCCGCCCAGCCACAGCGAGCCCCCCAGCAGCAGCGCGCCGCGCACACCGATGCGGCCAGGCCACAGGCCCAGCAGGAACAGCACGCCAAACTTGATCACCAGCAGCGCCAACACGCCCAGGCTGATGATCTCCGGCTCGGCCACCACCCGATCCAGATCGATGGCCATGCCGACCGCGATGAAGAACAGGCCCAGCAACAAGCCCTTGAAGGGCTCGATCTGCGATTCAAGTTCGTGGCGGAATTCCGAATCCGAGAGCAGCACGCCGGCCAGGAACGCGCCCAGGCCCGCGCTCAAGCCGGCCAACTGCATGAACCAGGCGGTGCCCAGCACCACCAGCAAGGCGCTGGCGGTGAAGACTTCCGGCATGCGCGTACGCGCCACCACCCGGAACAGGTGCCGCAGGATCAAGCGACCGCCGAGAATGACGATCGCCATCGCGCCGACGGCCTGGAACACCATCGTCCAGGTCAGCGTCTCGTTCTTGGCGCCACCCAGCAGCGGGATCGCGGCCAGCAGCGGAATGGCGACCAGATCCTGGAACAGCAGGATCGCAAAGCCCAGCCGGCCATGCTCGCTGGTCAGCTCCTTGCGCTCGGACAACAGCTGCAGGCTGACGGCAGTTGACGACAACGCCAGGCCCAGGCCAATCACCAGCGCGGTCTTCCAATGATGTTCGGCCAGCAACGCCACACCGCCCAGCGCCGCGCCGGTCAGCAGCACCTGCAGGCCTCCGGCGCCGAACACCGGCTTGCGCATCACCCGCAGGCGCGAGGGCGACAACTCCAGGCCGATGACGAACAACATCATCACCACGCCGATCTCGGCCGCATCCAGGATGCGATCGGTATCGCGCACCATCGCCAGGCCATCCGGTCCCAGCACCACGCCGGTCACCAGATAGGCCAGTACCGCGCCGATGCCAAGGCGTTTGAACACTGGCACCGCGATGACCGCGGCCAGCAGGAAGACCAGCGTCAGGACCAGACCACTACCGTGCATTGATTCACCTCGGTGGTCATTATGCGGCTTGCCGTTGGCCGGCAAGTGACGGGTCACCCCAGACCATAGGCGTATCCGGCCGCGCTCGTGGTCACCGGCCAGTGGTAATCTGCGGCCGGTGCCGTGCCGCACCCTCGGCAAGGAGCAAGAGTGATGGTGATGTCATCGCAATCGCAGGTTCGTCGCATCCTGCCGTGGGTCTTGGGCATGGCGGTATTGCTCGCCAGCCTGGCCGCATGGGCCGGCAATGCCAGCAGCCAACGCAAGCTCGTGGAGATGAGCATGCTGGTCACCGGAGAACTGGTGATCGCCGCCGATGGCAGCGTCAGCGAACTGCAAGTGGATCAACGCGAGAAGCTGCCACCCGGCGTGCTGCAGCTGGTTGACCAGGCCAAGACCCAGTGGCGCTTCGAGCCGATCCTTGTCGACGGCGTGGCGCGCAATGTGCGCTCCCGGATGAGCCTGCGCGTGGCAGCGCATCGACTCGAAAGCGGTGACTACTCGATTGGCCTGCGCAGCGCCTACTTCGGCAAGGAAGCGCTCGCGGCGCAGGAGAAGATCGACTCCCAGGACACGACCACGGTTCGCGCGCGCAAGCTCACCCCGCCCGCGTTCCCGCAGAGTGCAGGCATGGTGGGTGGTCGCGGCATCGTCTATCTGGTGGTGCGGGTCGGCAGCGACGGCACGGTCACCGATACGGCGGTGGAACAGGTCAACCTGCAGGTGCTCGGCGACGATCGCACCATGAAGATGCTGCGCAAGGAATTCGGCAATTCCGCGCTGCGCACCAGCAAGTACTGGACCTTCGACGTGCCCACCACCGGCGAGATGGCCGATGACGGTGCGTGGGCGGTGCGCATTCCGGTGTCGTTCCAGTATCCCGGCTATGAACGACCAGGCTATGGCGAATGGGAAGCCTACGTGCCCGGCCCGCGCCAGAGCCCGCCGTGGGCGGAGAACGACGACGCGGCCGAAGCCATGATCGCCGGCGGCATCTACCCGGTCGGACAGGGCCTGCGCCTGCTGACACCCTTGCAGTCAATCTGAGCCGCACACGCAGCGGCGGTCAGCCAATCACCAGTGGCAGCAGGTGCTTGCCGTACTTGCCGCTGAGTGTGGCGGTGGTGGCGATGATCGCGTAGACGAAGATCAGGCAGGTCATCGCCAGACCCGCCAGCACCGGCCAGCGCCAGCGGCCCGGCAGCGCAAGGCGCCTGTGCAGGTTACGGATGAAGAATTCCGCCACCAGCAAGTTGGGCACGAAGAACAGGTACAGCAGGGCATAGTCGAACAAGCCGCTGGCCGTGTCCTTGCCTACGCCCAGCCCACCGGTGAGATCGTTCCAGGCGCGGAATTCGATATCGAACAGCCACGAGCCCAGCACCATCGCAAACAGCCGGATGGCCCAGGCGCGATGGCGATCAAAGCGCCTGGCGCGCGCATGCAGCCAGGCCATGGCGGCGCACGACATCATCACCCACCCCCATGCGCCAAAAGCGATCGATGAGGCCTGGTTGTAAGCGCCGTGGGTCAGGATGAAAGACAGGCCGCCAATCCCCGCCAGCAACGCAGCGCTCACGTAGAGGCGCCCGGTCCAGCGATGCACGGTGCGATGGCGCGCGCGGATGCGTGACGACAACAGAATCGGCCAGGCCAGCACCAGGATGGCGCCCATCACAAAGTGCATGCCGATGCCGAGGTTGGCGATCCAGTCCCTGGCCGTCGTCAGGGGCAGGCCCGCAATCAGCGCGCGCCACTGGCCGAAATTCCTGACGGTGGCGCCGCTGGCGCGCAGGACGATATAGGTACCGAACAGCGTCAGCCCCACCAGCGCGGCGATGGCGAAGGCACGCGCGAGCCAGTGCAGCAGGCGATCTTCGAGCGCCACCGCCGGTGTCGTGATCGGGCCCAGGGTCAGTTCGCCGGGTGGCTTAACTTCGCTCATCTCACAGACTCCGCCATCGCATCAATGCTGGTGCCGGCAGTCTGGCGTTTGCACCGGCCAACGTCTTGAGGCGAATCGCAGGAACTGCTTGGGGAAGCTTGGGCCGGGGTGGCCGGGTGCGCACCTATACTTGCGCCGGCGGGGCGACCCCGCTGGAGAAACCTATGCCGCAGCCTGTTCCAAGCCGCCTGGCAATCGACGACGTGGTCATCGACTTTGCCGGTCGGCGCCTGTCACGCGCGGGCCGCGAGCAGGCGCTGGAACCCAAGGCTTTCGCCGTGCTGGCGCTGCTGGCGGCAACGCCGGGCCGCGCCTTCACCCGCGAGGAGATCCTGGACGAGGTCTGGGGCCATCGGCATGTCACCCAGGGCGTGTTGAACCGCATCATGAGCCTGCTCCGGCAGGCGCTGGGCGAAGACGCGCAACACCCGCGCCTGCTGCATACGGTGTACGGCGTCGGATACCGGTTCGACTTGCCGGCTTCGGCGCACGCCGGTGCAGATGTCACGCAGACGGAATCCGCGGCGCCGGCAGCAGTCCCCGTGCCGCCGCCTGGCCCAGCCGGGCCTGCCGCCCACTCAGCGCAACCGGATGCAAGCGCCAACAGACCGCGGCGTCGCCCGCGACTGGCGGCGGTGGCCATCGCGGTCGTGCTGGTGTCCAGCGGCAGCGCCTGGCTTTTGCGTGATCGCAGCGGTGTCTCCAAATCGGCATCGACTGACTCAGCGTCCGCAGTCGGTACGCGGCCGTCGCTGGCGGTGCTGCCCTTCGATGATCTATCGCAGACCCGCGACCAGGACTATCTGGCCGATGGCCTGGCCGAGGAAATCCTCAATCAGCTGGCGCAATCGCCGGCGTTGCGGGTAGTGGGGCGCGCGTCCAGCTTTTCGTTCGAGGACAAGCACGAAGACGTGCCCACGATTGGCCAGAAACTCGGCGTGGACTATCTGCTCGCCGGCAGCGTGCGCAAGGACGGCGACCAGCTGCGTGTAAGCGCGCAGCTGCTGCGCGCCGATGATGGCAGCCAGCTTTGGTCGCAGGTGTATGCACGTCGAGAGCGTGACGTCTTCGCGGTGCAGGAGAGCATCTCGCGCGAGGTGGCGCAGGCGCTGAGCGTCACCCTGGATGTGGCGAAGTTCAATCGCGAGCAAGGCGGTACCACCAATGTACAGGCCTACGAGCGCTACCTGCGCTGGCGCAACATCGCCATGCGCGGGCAGTTCGACTTCGACCAGGATCGCGAACGGCTGCAACTGGCGCGCGAAATGGTCGCCATCGATCCGCACTGCGTGCTGTGTGCGGACGCGCTGGCCGTTTCCTTGAACGCAATGGCGCAGGAGTTGGATGATACGCAGGGCGATCCCCTGCGCGACGAGGCACGTCAGGTACGCGCTGACATCGCCCGTACCGCGCCGGACAGCTGGGTGGCCCGGCGTGATCGTTCCAACGCGCTGTGGCGCGAAGGCAAGCGCGCCGAAGCGATCGCGCTGGCCAGGCAGATCATGGAATCGGGTCCGCTCGACAAGGAGCGGGTGTGGGACTACGCCTACATGATCTACGCGATGGGCCGGCTGGATGAGACCATCCAACTGGTCGAACAAGTGCGCGCCATCGAACCGATGGCGCTGTTCCTTTCCCGCGATCTCCAGTTCGACTACACCGCCGCGCGCCGGTTTCAGGACGCGGAAGCCGAGTATCAGCGTGGACGCGGACTGGATGGCAGCCAACAGGATCCGGACTATGTGGCCTTTATTCGCCAGCTGGCGGGCAAGCGCACGGCTCCGCCGCAGGCGCTGCGTGAGCTGTATCGTCGCCTGCGCGGCAAGGACAGCGAATTTGACACGCCCTTTTTCCACGACCTGGGCGCCGTGCTGGAGAACCGCACGGCCATGCTTGCGCTGGTGCGCAACGCGCTCGCTGACAAGGCGACCCGCGGTGGCCCCGATGCCTATGTCATGACCAATGTGGCCGATGCGCTGGGGGATGCCGACCTGGCGGTGGCGGCGCTGCGCCGGGAACTGGAAGCCCAGCCCGGATTCAAGCAAGGTGCGATGGCGCAGTTCCCGTACGTGGCCTTCTGGAACTCGCCGTACTCGGGTCTGCGCGCGCATCCGCAGTTCAAGCAGCTGCTGCTGCAGGCCGGCGTGGTGGATTACTGGCGGCAGAGCGGCCAATGGGGCGATGGCTGCAAGCCGCTGGGGGCGCAGGATTTCGAGTGCCGCTGAGCGTTCCTGTCCGGCGTTTCTCCGACGGCGAAAAAAAGAACGCCCCGCGTAGGCGGGGCGTCTTGTTTGCAGCGGTCCGGCCGACTCAGCGTTTCATCGAAGCAAAGAACTCGTCGTTGGACTTGGTGTTCTTCATCTTGTCCAGCAGGAACTCCATCGCCGCGATTTCGTCCATCGGATGCAGCAGCTTGCGCAGGATCCAGATCTTCTGCAGCAGTTCCGGTTCAATCAACAGATCTTCGCGGCGGGTGCCGGAGCGGTTGATGTCGATGGCCGGGTAGACGCGCTTCTCGGTGATGCGGCGGTTCAAGTGCACTTCGCTGTTGCCGGTGCCCTTGAACTCTTCGTAGATCACCTCGTCCATCTTGCTGCCGGTCTCCACCAGCGCGGTGGCGATGATGGTCAGCGAGCCGCCTTCTTCCACATTGCGTGCGGCGCCGAAGAAACGCTTCGGACGGTGCAGGGCGTTGGCGTCGACACCACCGGTCAGCACCTTGCCGGAGCTGGGCACCACGTTGTTGTAGGCGCGGGCCAGACGGGTGATCGAGTCGAGCATGATCACCACGTCCTTCTTGTGCTCGACCAGGCGCTTGGCGCGCTCGATCACCATTTCGGCGACCTGCACGTGGCGCGCGGCCGGCTCGTCGAAGGTCGAGGAGACCACTTCGCCGCGCACCGTGCGCTGCATTTCGGTCACTTCTTCCGGACGCTCGTCCACCAGCAGCACGATCAGGTGCACGTCCGGGTGGTTGGTGGTGATGGCGGTGGCGATCTGCTGCATCATGATCGTCTTGCCGGCCTTGGGCGGCGACACGATCAGCGCGCGCTGGCCCTTGCCCTGCGGCGCCATCAAATCGAGGATGCGGCCGGCGATGTCTTCGCTGGAACCATTGCCGCGCTCCAGGGTGAAGCGGCGACGCGGGAACAGCGGGGTCAGGTTCTCGAACAGCACCTTGTTCTTCGACGCTTCCAGCGGCTCGCCGTTGATCGTATCGACCACGGCCAGGGCGAAATAGCGTTCGCCGTCCTTCGGGAAGCGGATGCGGCCGGACAGGTGGTCGCCGGTACGCAGGTTGAAGCGGCGGATCTGGCTGGGGCTGATGTACACGTCATCCGGGCCGGCCAGATAGCTGGCCTCGGCCGCGCGCAGGAAGCCGAAGCCGTCGGGCAGGATTTCCAGCACGCCGTCGGCGGCCACGCCCTCGCCATGGCGGGTCAGCACCTTGAGCAGGGCGAAGATCACGTCCTGCTTGCGGGCGCGGGCCACGCCTTCCTGGATGTTGAGCTGCTCGGCCACGTCCAGCAGCTTGGCCGCCGGCATGCGCTTGAGGTCGCTCAGGGAATACTGCGGGAAGCCTTCCGGCACCTGCGGGTTCTGGCGCGGCACGAAGGTCTCGTTGCCGTTGCCGTCCTGCGGCATGCCGTCATTGCCATGGCGCTCGCGATTGCGGTCACGATCGCGGTCGCGGCGGTTGCGGAAGCGGTCGCGGCGATTGTTGTTGTTGTTGAAGCGATTGCCTTCGCCCTGCTGGCCCTGGCCACCGCCGCTACCACTGCCTTCGCCAGCATCACCACCGTCCTGGCCACCGTGCGGGGGCGGAGCGGCAGGGCGGGGTGGGGCCTGCACCGGGGCTTCAACCGCTGGTGCGGGAGCAGAGGCGACGGGCGGGGTGGGGGCGACCGGGGCCGGCGCGCTGGCGCTGGCGGGGGTCTGGTCGGCGGCGGCGGAAGCCTTGGTGACGCGGGGCTTGCGCACGCGCTTCTCGGCGGGGGCGCCGGTATCGTTGCTACTGTCGGACAAGTTGCGAATCCTCGCTAAGCTGGCGAGCGCCGGCATGATTGCGGCGGGTCATGGGAGTGTGCGGACCTACGGGTGGGCACTTCAGAAGGGTGCGGCACGCAACACGTGCCGGATGCCAGGGACACTAACACCGCGTCGTGGCCTCGGCAAGCGCCGGGGGGCCGCGACGGGATCCAACGGTTCAGCCGGCTCCCCCGCCGGCTGGCTGCCTCAGGCGGTCTGTGCGCCCAGGGTCTTGTCGATCATCTGGGTCAGCTGGCCCTTGCCCACCGCGCCGACCTGGGTGGCCTGCACCTGGCCGTTCTTGAACAGCAGCAGCAGCGGGATGTTGCGTACGTGGTACTTGATCGCGGTGGCGCGGTTCTCGTCCACATTGAGCTTGACCACCTTCAGGCGGCCATCATAGGTCTGCGCCAGCTCGTCCAGGACGGGGGCGATCATCTTGCACGGGCCACACCATTCGGCCCAGAAATCAACGAGCACGGGCTCGTCGGAATTCAGCACGGCGGCATCGAAATCCGCGTCGCCGACATGGGTTACTTTTTCGCTCACTGGGGTCTCCTGCGGGGTCCGCGGCGGGCCGCGGACGGATTCTGGCCGGGGACGGCCGTCGTATTGCGGTAAACTGGGTCGTTACGCGGCCAGTTTCAAGTGGCTTGAGTGCCCGCGAGTCCGGCATTGGGGGCGCAGTGTGCGACGCCACCGACGACGATGCAAGCTCGTTCGGTCCCCCATCAATGACGCCCTTGGAACACAGCGGCGCAAAGAAGAAAGCATGAGCGACAAACCTTTAACAGACATTACTTTCAGTTCCTTCGACCTGCATCCGCAGCTGCTGGCGGGCCTTGAATCCGCAGGCTTTTCCCGCTGCACGCCCATCCAGGCGCTGACCCTGCCGGTCGCGCTCGCCGGCCGCGACGTAGCCGGCCAGGCCCAGACCGGCACCGGCAAGACGCTGGCCTTCCTGGTGGCGGTGATGAACCGCCTGCTGTCGCGTCCGGCACTGGCCGAGCGCAAGCCGGAAGATCCGCGCGCGCTGATCCTGGCGCCGACCCGCGAACTGGCCATCCAGATCCACAAGGACGCGGTGAAGTTCGGCGCCGACCTGGGCCTGCGCTTCGCCCTGGTCTACGGCGGCGTCGACTACGACAAGCAGCGCGAGCTGCTGCAGCAGGGCGTGGACGTGATCATCGCCACCCCCGGCCGGCTGATCGACTACGTCAAGCAGCACAAGGTCGTTTCCCTGCACGCCTGCGAGATCTGCGTGCTGGACGAAGCCGACCGCATGTTCGACCTGGGCTTCATCAAGGACATCCGCTTCCTGCTGCGGCGCATGCCGATCCGCACCGAGCGCCAGACCCTGCTGTTCAGCGCCACCCTCAGCCATCGCGTGCTGGAGCTGGCCTACGAGCACATGAACGAGCCGGAAAAGCTGGTGGTGGAGACCGAGTCGATCACCGCCGCACGCGTTCGCCAGCGCATCTATTTCCCCTCGGATGAGGAAAAGATCCCGCTGCTGATCGGCCTGCTGTCGCGCAGTGAAGGCGCGCGCACGATGATCTTCGTCAACACCAAGGCTTTCGTCGAGCGGGTGGCGCGCGCGCTGGAGCGTGCCGGCTACCGCGTCGGCGTGCTCTCCGGCGATGTGCCGCAGAAGAAGCGCGAGACCCTGCTCAACCGCTTCCAGAAAGGCCAACTGGAAATCCTGGTGGCCACCGACGTGGCCGCGCGCGGCCTGCATATCGACGGCGTCTCGCACGTCTACAACTACGACCTGCCGTTCGATGCCGAAGACTACGTGCATCGCATCGGCCGTACCGCCCGCCTGGGCGCCGAGGGCGATGCGATCAGCTTCGCCTGCGAGCGTTATGCGATGAGCCTGCCGGACATCGAGGCCTACATCGATCAGAAGATCCCGGTGGAGTCGGTCAGCGCCGAACTGCTGACCGCGCTGCCGCGTCCCGAACGCGCGCCGGTGGCAGCGGGCGAGGGCGATGGCGAAGAGAACGAAAGCGTCGGCGCGATCTTCCGCGAGGCCCGCGAACAGCGTGCCGCGGACGAGCAGCGCCGTGGTGGTGGCCGCAGCGGCTCGGGTAGTGGCGACGGCCGTCGCCGCAGCGGCGGCGCTGGCGGCAGTGGTCCGGGTGGCCGCGGTCGCGGCGAGCGTCGCGAAGGCTCGCGTGCTGGCGGCGCCAGCGACAAGCCGCGCGCACCGCGTCCGCCGCGCAATCCCGACGATCCGGCAGCGGCCAGGCCGCCACGCACGGCGGCCGCATCGCCTGCCGCGATACCGACGGATCTGCCCGAGGGTGATCGCGCGCCGCGCAAGCGTCGTCGTCGTCGCCATGGCCGGCCGATCGAAAACGCCGATGCCGCGGTGTCGGCCAAGCCGGTCGCCAACGCGCCGGTCGCTGCGAGCAAGCCGGAAGCCGGTTCGTTCCTCACCCGCCTGGGTCGCAAGATCAAGTCGCTGGTTGGCGGCTGACCGCGGCGCGGTAAACGGAGCCTCGGCGCAACGCCCGGGCTCCGGCATAATCGCCGGATGAGCGTCCTGCGATTCGAAAACGTCAGCAAGCAATACCCGGGCGGCCACGCAGCCCTGGCCGAGGTCAGCTTTGATGTGGCCGAGGGCGAGATGCTCTTCGTGACCGGTCATTCCGGCGCCGGCAAGAGCACCCTGCTCAAGTTGATCCACCTGAGCGAACGCCCCACCCGCGGCGCCGTGCTGTTTGCCGGCCGCAACCTGCTCAAGGTGCGCGGCTCACGCGTGCCCCTGCATCGGCGCGAAGTCGGCGCGGTCCACCAGGACCATCGCCTGCTCACCGATCGCAGCGTGTTCGAGAACGTGTCCCTGCCGCTGATCCTGCGCGGCGAACGTCGCGGCGACATCGCCAAGCGGGTGCGCGAAGTGCTGGCGCGATTGGGCCTGGGCCATCGCGAGCGCGCGCTGCCGACCGAGCTGTCGGCCGGCGAACAACAACGCGTGGGCATCGCCCGCGCCATCGTCGCCGAACCCAAGCTGCTGGTCGCCGACGAACCCACCGGCAACCTCGATCCCACCCTGGCCGCGGAAATCATGGCGCTGTTCGCCTCCATGCCCGAACGCGGCACCAGCGTGCTGGTGGTGAGCCACGACCTGGCCCTGATCCGGCGCATGCGCAAGCGCGTGCTGATCCTGGACCACGGCAAGCTGGTCGACGACATCTCGCCGGCGGACCTGGCCGAATGAACGAGACCAACAGTTACGCGCGCCAGCGCTCGGGTTTCGGCATCTGGCTGGACCAGCATCTCTACAGTTTCGTTTCCAGCCTGGGCCGGCTGGTGCGCAAGCCGTGGGCGACGCTGCTGACCATCGGCGTGATGGCAGTGGCCTTCGTGTTGCCGCTGGGCCTGTGGCTGGCGCTGGCCAATGTCGAGCACTTCGCCGGCAACGTCAGCGACTCGCGCGAAATCGATCTTTTCCTCAAGCCTGACATCGACGTGGCCCGCGCGCAGGTATTGGTCGAACAACTGCGCGACCGCGCCGACGTGGCCAAAGTCCAGTTGCGCACCCCCGAACAGGGCCTGGCCGAATTCCGCGAACGCAGTGGCCTGGGCGCCAGCCTGGATGCGCTCGAGGGCAACCCGCTCCCCAGCCTGCTGCAGATCAGTCCGCGCGGCGACGAGGCCGGGCTGGTGGCGGCGCTGGAACATCTGCCGGAAGCCGACCTGGTCCAGCATGACGCCGTGTGGCGTGATCGCCTGCGCGGCTGGCTGGGTTTCGGCGAACGCCTGACCTGGGTGCTGGCCGCGCTGTTCGGCCTGGGCGCCTTGCTGGTGGTCGGCAACACGGTCCGCCTGGATATCCAGGCCCGGCGCGAGGAAATCGGCGTGCTGCAATTGCTGGGCGCCAGCGATGGCTTCATCCGCCGCCCCTTCATCTACTTGGGCGCCTGGTATGGCCTGGTCGCCGGTGCGCTGGCCATCGCCCTGCTGGCCGCCGCCGCCGCCGCCCTGGCGCCGCCGCTTGCGCAGCTGGCGCAGAGCTACGGCAGCCCGTTCGCCCTGGCCGGACTGGCCCCACTGCAAGCCGGCGCGGTGCTGGTGGGGGCCATGATCATCGGTTGGGTGGGCGCATGGCTGGTGACCGGCCATTTCTTGCGTCAGACTCGACCGACCCAAACCTGACACCCACCCGGCCCTCCCGCATGTCCCAAGCGCTCCGGCACCTCATCAGCGACGCCCCCCGGGTGATGGTCGTCGACGGTTCCAAGCTGGTACGCAAACTGATCGCCGATGTACTGCAACGCGATCTGCCGGGGGTGGAAGTGATTGGCTGCGCCAGCATCGCCGATGCGAAGAAGGCGCTGGCTTCCGGCGCCGTGCATCTGGTCACCACCGCGCTGGCGCTGCCCGATGGCGACGGCATGGAAATCGCGCGCAGCGTGCGCGAGGCCTCGGGCCAGGCCTACGTGCCGGTGATCGTGGTCTCCGGCGATGCGCAGCAACACCTGGAAGAGCGCCGCTTCACCGAATTCGTCACCGACTACTTCGACAAGTCGCTGGGCCATGAGGCGCTGGCGGCGTTCATCCGTGGCTATGTGCAGCCCGAACCGATCAGCGGCGCCACCGTGCTGTACATCGAAGACAGCCGGGTGGTGGCCGAAACCACCAAGCGCATGCTGGAACGGCAGTCGCTGAAGATCGTGCACGTGCTGAAGGCCGAGGACGCCTTTGCCCTGCTCACCGCCGAATCACTGGGCCTGTCCACGCATCACTTCGATCTGGTGCTGACCGACGTCACCCTGAAGGGCGAGTTGAGCGGCCGCGACGTGGTGCAGCGCATCCGCATCGACTTTGCCTACGGCAAACGCCGCCTGCCGATCCTGGTGATGACCGGCGACAGCAACCGCGACAACCAGGCGGTACTGCTGCAGGCCGGCGCCAATGATCTGGTGCTCAAGCCGATCGAGGAACGCCTGCTGGTGACCAAGGTGTTGTTCCAGCTGCGCCTGGCGCGGATGGAAGAGCGCGAGCGTTGAGCACACCCGCGATGCGCTTTGCTACGGTGCGGCGATGACCGAAAACGACCGCATCAAACTCGAACCCTCGTGGAAGCAGCACGTCGGTGACTGGTTCGCCCAGCCCGAGATGCAATCGCTGTCGACCTTCCTGCGCGAGCGCAAGGCGGCCGGCGCGCGCATCTATCCACCCGGTCCGCAGATTTTTTCCGCCTTCCAGGCCACGCCCTTCGAGGCGGTGAAAGTGGTGATGCTGGGCCAGGATCCGTATCACGGTCCGGGCCAGGCGCATGGGCTGTGTTTCTCGGTGCGGCCGGGCGTACCGGTGCCGCCCTCGCTGCTCAACATCTACAAGGAAATCCAGGCCGACCTGGGCATCGCGCCGCCCGACCATGGTTGCCTGCTGCCGTGGGCGCACCAGGGCGTGCTGCTGCTCAACGCCGTGCTGACGGTGGAAGACGGCCGTGCTGGCGCCCATCAGCGCAAGGGCTGGGAAGGCTTTACCGACCACGTGATCCAGACCCTGTCGCGCGAGCGCGAAGGGCTGGTGTTCCTGCTCTGGGGCGCTTATGCCCAGGCCAAGGGCAAGGTCATCGATACGCGCCGCCACCGCGTGCTGCGTGCGCCGCATCCGTCACCGTTGTCGGCGCATCGCGGCTTCCTGGGCTGCGGGCATTTCTCCGCCGCCAACCGCTACCTGCAGGAGCGCGGCAAGGCCGGCATCGACTGGCGGCTGCCGTCGCGGGCGGCACTGCCCGCTGATCCGCTGCTGGACGCCTGAGTCGCCTGACTCAGCGCTTCTTCTTCTTCTTGGTGGGGGTGACCGGCGGCGCCGGCACCGGCTCGGGGGTGACGTTCTTCATCTCCGCCTGCAGCTGCTCCATCACCGGCGCCATCTTGACCTGGATGGCGCCCATCAGGTTCTGCATCAGCGCGGGGGTCTTGTCGAGCAGGCTGCGCCCGGCCGAACTTTCGTAGAACTTGGTAATCGCGCGCACGTCTTCGCGAGTGAAGGTCTTCTTGTACACGTCGATGTAGAGCGGCCGCATTTCCTGCCAGGACAGGGCCTTGCGCATGATCTCGTTGGTCCGCGCCAGCAGCCGGTCGGCCTCGGCGCGTTGCTCGGGGGTCAGTTCCTTGCCGGCCATCATCTGGTCGAACTGCTGGCGCTGCATGGTTTCCATCTGCGGGACGATCGCGTTGAGCACGCTCTCCGCCCGCGACGCCTGCAACAGCTTGTCGATGTCCGCATCGGTGGGCTCGGCCGCCAGCGTCGTGCCCGCAAGCACAAGGCAGCAGCACGCCAGCAGCGCCGAGGACAATAACAGGCGCATGCGGTTCGAAAGCTTGGTCATGGGTGCAACTCGGCGGCAGCGGGTCTGCATGGTGCCGACGCGCCAGTAAACATCACGTTAAGCGACATTGGCCATTACAGGGCGCAATCACGCGTCTGTTCGCTGCATCACGATGGGCGGATCCGGGCCGCGTCCACTACAATCCGCGCATGGGGAGCGGACCACTGACCATCACCGAGACACTGGCAATACCGGACGACGAACTGGTGGAACGCTTCGTGCGCGCCAGTGGCGCCGGCGGCCAGAACGTCAACAAGGTCGCCACAGCAGTGGAACTGCGATTCGACATCGCCCACTCGCCCTCGTTGCCGGATGCGCTGCGCGAGCGCCTGCTGGCGCGCGCCGATCGCCGGCTCACCGATGAAGGCGTGATGGTGATCGATGCGCAGCGCTTCCGCACCCAGGATCGCAACCGCCAGGATGCGCGCGAGCGTCTGGCCGCCTTCATTGCCGACGCCCTGCATGTGCCGCGGCCGCGCATCGCCACCCGGCCTTCGCGCGCGGCCAAGGCGCGCCGGCTGGATGCCAAGCGGGGACGCGGTGACATCAAGCGCTCGCGCGCCAAGAAGACCGATTGGGAGTAATCGATTGAGCGACGCCTCGTCCACCGTCCCCGCCATCCCGCCCAACATGCCGCAGGTACCGCCCAACCGGTTCACCCGCTGGCTGGGCCGCACCTTCCTGCGCACGTTTGGCTGGCGCATCGTCGGCACCCTGCCGGACGTGCCCAAGCTGGTGATGATCGTGGCCCCGCATTCGTCCAACTGGGACGGCATCTGGGGCATGGCCGCCAAGATTGCGATGGGCTTCGAGGTGCGCGTGCTCGGCAAGGCGCAGTTGTTCTGGTGGCCGCTGGGCCCGTTGCTGCGCAAGCTGGGCGTGATTCCGGTCGACCGCGCCCGCGCGCATGGCACGGTGGAGCAGGCGGTGTCGATGATCCGCGCCGCCGATCGCATGTGGTACGCGCTCACCCCGGAAGGCACGCGCAAGAAAGTGACCAAGTGGAAGAGCGGCTTCTGGAAAATCGCCCACGAGGCGAACGTGCCGATCCTGATGGCCTACTTCCACTACCCGGAAAAGATCGTCGGCATCGGCGATCTGTTCTACACCACCGGCGATGCCGAAGCCGATATCGCCGCCATCCGCGAGTGGTACCGGCCGTGGCAGGGGAAGAATCGCGGCACGGTGTGAGCGGCGCGCGCGCATCGCGGCAGGCTGTTCGCCGGGCATGAAAAAGCCCGCCATGACGGCGGGTTTTTTCGTTCTGCCGGCAGGCCGTGCTTACAGGGCCTGGCCGCCGATCTTCCAGGTGACCTGCAGGAAGAAGCTGCGGCCCATCGAATCGAACCACGAGGTGTCGTAGTACGGGTAGTTGGACCAGGTGGCATCGCGCGGCGGCATCTTGTCGAACAGGTTGTTGATCGACAGCGACAAGCGCAGGTGGTCGGTCACGTCGTAACGCGCGCCGCCGTTGAAACGCCAGGTGGCATCGGTCCAGGCATCGTTGTCGTAGTTGGCGACGCGGCCCAGGTAGGTGCCGAACAGGCTCGCACCGAAGGCGCCCTTGTCCCAGCTCACGCCCAGGTTGCCCTTGGTGCGCGGCAACGTGGTGGCGCTGAAGCTGACGTCCAGCATGTCTTCGGTCGGATCGCCCGGATACAGCTGGCGGGTGTGCTCGTGGGTCCAGTTGTAGCTGGCGCGGAAGTTGAAGTCGCCGGCGTTGGCCGTGGCCAGACGGTAGTTGGCGGTGGCATCGATGCCCGAGGTTTCCTCGTTGGCGATGTTGATCGGACCAAAGTGCACGCTGGTGATCTCGCCGTCCGCATCGCGGATGACGCGGGCGATCGCGTCCACGCAGGTCGGCGAATTGATGTCCACCGGCGCGCCGCTGTCGGTCACGCCCAGGCGGCAATCGCCTTCGGTCTGGCGCAGCAGTTCGCGATCCTGCGTCTGCACCTGGTTCTTCACCTGGATCTTGTAGTAATCCAGCGCCAGGTCGAAGTTGGCCACCGGTGACCAGACGAAGCCGGCGGTGAACGACTTGCTGGTCTCGACATCCAGATCCAGATTGCCGCTGTATTCATCAAAGGTGCTGACGTCCCATTCGCCATCGTCGTAGCACTCGCCGTTGGTGAAGTCCGGCTCGTCGGTGCGGCAGGCGTAGTAGTCGGTGGCAAAGCGCGTGCGGTAGTAGTCCGGACCGGCAAACAGATAGTGCATGTCCGGTGCGCGGAAACCGGTGCCGTAGGAGCCGCGCACCAGCAGGGTGTCGACCGGGCGCCATTCCAGGCCGGCGCTGTAGGTGAACTTGCTCGGGCTCTTGCCGGCATAGCTGTAGCGGTCATAGCGGCCGGCCAGGCTGGCTTCCAGGGTGGACAGCAGCGGCAGGCGCAGTTCGCCTGCCGCGCTCCAGCGATCGCGGCTGCCACCGCCGTCGCCGTAGCGCGGGCCGTAGTAGGCGTCTTCGGTCAGTGCATACGGGTCCGGGTTGATCTGGTACGACTGCTCGCCGTATTCGAGCGCGCCGGCAAAGCCGACATCGCCGGCCGGCAGGGTGAACAGGCTGGAGGTATCGATGGTGAAGCTGAGGTTGTCGTTCTTGGCTTCCGGGCGGAAGGTGGACATCGCCGCGATGGTATTGAACTGCTGCTGCGTGATCGGCTGGTACAGGCGCTGCGGATCGGCGTTGTAGATGGCATAGCCGTCTTCGTCGTAGCCGAGGCGTTCGCCCAGGAACAATTCGTTCGCCGCCGCCGCCCAGATCCGCGGCATGCCCACATCGGCCTTGTACTGCGAGTGGTTGTAGGCCGCTTCCCAGTTCCATTCCTGCGCGATCAGGCCTTGCAGGCCGGTGGTCACCGCCAGGGTCTTCTGGGTGGTCTCGTTCATGCGGTTGCGCAGGCCGCCGATTTCCTCGGGGGTGAACTGGCGCGACCAGATTTCGTAACGGTCGGTGGCCTGGTTGAAGAACACCTTGTTGCGGTAGTTGTTGGTCGAGGCCGGATCGTGGAACTCCCAGCCCATGTGATCGCTGGTCACGTTGTTGCCGTTGGTGCCGGTCAGCAGCTTCACTTCCTGGCGACCCATCTGCAGATCGGCAAACCAGGACAGGGCATCGGAGAAGCGGTACTCGAACGAGCCATAGGCATTGACGCCCTTGCGCTCGTTCTGGATGGTCCGGTACGCGATGGCGCGATCACTGCCGCAGTACGGCTGTCCGTCAGCGTCTTCGGCCAGCACAGTGGTGCCCTGGTTCAAACCCGCCATGGCGGCGCAGCCGTCGTCCGGCAACACACCTTCGTCGTTGTCCCAGTCGTAGGCCTGGGCAATCAGGCGCGGCAGGCGGCGTTCTTCGGTGGGCGCATCCAAGGTGGAATCCTGGATGCCGCGATCCGTGCCCCACAGCGGCTTCTTGTTGAGAAACTCCACGCCGACGATGCCGCTGAAGTTGCCGGTCTCGAAGCCGCTGGTCAGGGTCAGGTACTGCGACGAACCACCGCCGCGGCTGGTATCGCCAAAGCGGTAGTCGATGGTGGTGCCGTCGGTGGACTTCTTCAGGATGAAGTTGATGACGCCGGCCATCGCGTCCGAGCCGTACACGGCCGAGGCGCTGCCGGTCAGCACTTCGATGCGATCGATCATGCCCAGCGGGATGTTGCCGATGTCGGTGAAGTTGCTGCGGCCATTGAGCGGCAGCGGAAAGTCGGCGATGCGGCGACCATTGATCAGCACCAGGGTGTGGTTGGGACCCAGACCACGCAGATCCACTGCCTGCGCACCCGGGGTGGACTGGGCGCTGGTGGTGTTCTGCTGGCCCTGCACGCTGCCGCTGTTCTGGCTGAGCGAGCGCAGGACGTCGGGCACGGAGGTCAGACCGGCCGCTTGAATCTGTTCGGCGGTGACCACGGTGATCGGCGCCGGGCCTTCAATCTGCGCACGCGGAATGCGCGAGCCGGTGACCTGGATGCTCTCGAGCTGGGTGACCGGATCCGGGATGGCGGCGGACTGGCCACTGGGCGGCGGGGTGGCCGGGCGCGGCGGCGGCGCGGCGGCGGGCGTGGCCGCCTGCGCCACGATCAGCACGGCGCCGGAGCTGTCGCGCTTGGCGACGAAGCCGCTGCCTTGCAGCAATCGATCCAGGGCCTGGTCGGAGGTGAGCGTGCCCTGCGCGCCCCGGGTCTTGAGGCCCTTGAGCTGGTCGGGGCGATACACGAACTGTGCACCGGATTGACGCGCCAGCACGTCCAGGGCGGCGGACAGATCGCCGGCGGGAATGTTGACCGCTGCCGGGGTGGTGGTTTGCGCCTGGGCGGCGAGGGCCGCTGAACAGGCTAGCGACAACATCAGGACACGCAACGACGACCGCATGAGTTCTCTCTCCCCATGGACGCTCGGGACGGCGTCCTGGCTAACAGGACGAATGAGCCGGACAAATCCCCCCAGCCCTCGTAGCGAAGAAGTTGACGCCTACTGGCTGTGCAGGACCACACGATCCTCTTCGCGTTCGACGCGCACCGGAAAGCCCTGCTCCAGCAGGCGCACAAAGACGTCGGTGTTGGACCAGCGGAAGTTGCCGCCAACCCGCAATGCGCCCACCGCCGCATCCCCCATCACGATCTTGCGGCGGTTGTAGCGGTTGAATTCGTTCGCCGCCTCGGCCAGCGAGGTGTCGTGGAAGGCGAGGTAGCCGCTGCGCCAGTCGACCAGTCGCTCGGCGTCGGCCACCGAGCCGGTGCGCACGAACACGCCGCTGCCATCGACCGTGGCGATGCTGCCGGCCGGCAGCAGGGTAGTGGGTTGGGCGCGACCGTTGGCATCGGGTTGCGATTCCAGCCGCACCACGCCCTCGGTCACCACCACCCGCACCGCCTCGCCATCGCGGCGCACGGCAAAGCGGGTGCCCACCGCCACCACGCGACGCGGACCCACGGCCACCGCAAACGGGCGCCCCGGATCCTTGGCCACCTGGAAGAAGCCTTCGCCCCGTTGCAGGTCCACATGGCGTTCGTCGCGCGACAAGCTGACCGTGATGCGGCTGTCGCTGCTGAGGGTCGCCTGGGATCCGTCGCTGAGTGCGACGTCGCGCAGGTCGCCCACGGCGGTGAGGTAGCTGGTCTGTTCCACCTGGCTCCACCATTGCCAGCACAGGGCCAGGCTGGCCATCAGTGCGGTGGCGAACGCCGCGGCCAGCGGGCGCGGCCAACCGGCGCCGCCGCGCTCGCGATCAGGGCGCCGCGCAAACACCAGATGGGCCACATCGGGCGGACGGGTCTGCGCTGCTTCCGGCTCCTGCGCCGTTCGTGCAGCGGCGCGCCGATCCAGCGGCGAAGCGGCCCACTGCCCGCGCACCGGCGCCGTGCCCATCGCCTGGCCGGCGCCAAGCGCCGCCAGCCGTCCGCTTTCCTGCCAGGCGGCCTCCAGGCGCAGGAAGGCGACGCGATGCGCGATCGACTGTTCCAGCCAGGCGTCCAGGCGGACCTGCTGCACCCGGTCCCAGTGATCGCCTTCGCGACGCGCCAGCCATTCGGCCGCGGTCTGCTCAATCTGCCTGCTGCTGGCCATGTCCCTGTCCCTGCCGAGGCGCACGCGCGGATTCCATGGCGTGCGTGCGCGCTCCGGCGCCTCCGTAGAAGTGCTCGGCGATCAAGCGGATACCCTTGGCCATGTGCTTCTCCACGGTTTTCTCGCTGATACCCATCCGCTGGGCGACCTCTTTCTGCGGCAATTCCTCGACCCGCCGCAGCCAGACCACCTCCCGGCACCGGTCCGGCAGCCGGTCGAAGGCCTCGGACAGGCGCTTGAGCACCTGCCGGCCACCGCACCAGCGTTCCGGCGAAACCTCATCCACCAAGACGTTCGTGGGCTCCAGATCACCCATCGTCTCGATGGAAACGACCCGGCTGCGACGCACGCGGTCGGTCATCAGATGGCGGGCGGTGGTGAACAGGAACGACTTGGGCAGGGTCGGACGCGACTTGCCGGCGGCCTCGTACACGCGCACGTAGATTTCCTGGCGCAGGTCGTGGACTTCGTCGCGGTGCGGCCAGCAGCGACGCAGGTACGCCACGAGCGCTTCCTCATGGATGAGGATCTCGTGGGCGAACCAGGCGTCGAGCGATTCGGACATGCGTCGACATTAGCCGAATCCACACGCCCGCGCAGCGTGCCCTCCGGCAGGGTCTGCGCGCCGTGCGATGCTGCACGGCAGCGCAAGCCGGGGCAGGGGAAAGCCGGTTCCGTTCGTCCTGTTGATATGTCCCGAACACCCGAGGTCCGTTGCCGATGATCCGAAATCGCCTGGTCACCCTGCTGGCCGTGATGTCCCTGATGCTGGCGGCAAGCGGCGGGGCCCTGGCCCAGACCGGGGACGGATCGCAGCGCAATGGCTACCGCTATTTCGAAATCGGTGATGTCGCCGCCAAGCGACCGCAGCCCACGTCGGCCGGCCTGCTGATGGTCGGTGGCGGTGACTGGCCCTACGACGCGTTCCGCTGGTTCATCGCCAAGGCCGGCCATGGCCGCATCGTGGTGTTGCGCGCTTCGGGCACCGTCGAATCGCAGGACGAGTTCTTCAAGGAAATCGGCGGCGTCACCGCGGTGCAGACGATTGTGTTCGAGGATCGCCGCGCCGCCAGTGATCCGCAGGTCCTGGCGATCGTGCGCCAGGCCGACGGCATCTTCCTGGCCGGTGGTGATCAGTCCAACTACGTGCGCATGTGGAAGGGCACCGCATTGAATGAATTGCTGGACGCGCACGTGCGCGCAGGCAAGCCGCTCGGCGGCACCAGCGCCGGCCTGGCCATCCAGGGCGCCTACAGCTATGGCGCCATGGACGGCGGCAGCATCGACTCGCCGACGGCGCTGGCCGATCCGCTGGGCAAGGGCGTGACCCTGGTCGACAACTTCCTGCATCTGCCGCACCTGCAGCACGTGATCACCGACAGCCATTTCAACGCGCGCGAGCGCCAGGGTCGCCTGATCGCTTTCATGGCGCGGGTGAGCCAGGAGCATGCCGCCGCCAAGCCGCTGTATGGCCTGGGCATCGATGAGTACACCGCGCTGTGCGTGGACGCCGACGGCAAGGGCCAGGTGTACAGCGGCAATGGCGGGCATGTCTGGCTGTTCCGCACGCCGCGCGAACTCACGCCGCTGCTGGCCAAGAAACCGCTGAGCGCCCGCGACATCGACGTCACCGGCCTGGATTCGGGCAGCACGCTGCACTTGCAGGACATGCGCGTGGAGCGCGCCGGTTTCGAGCGCCGTTACCAGGTCAAGGCCGGCGTGCTCAGCGAAAGTCCGCGTTGAGCCCGATTAGAATCAGCCATCACGCAAGCACGCGTCACTTCCCACCTCGCTTCATTTCGTCTGGAGTTACCGCATGAATACGTTGCAGCGCGCCTGTTGCCTGGCCTTGATCGGCATGGCGGGTTCCGGTCTTGCCGGCTTGGGCCTGGCCGCGGAAGTGAAGCCGATCCTGGTGATCCATGGCGGCGCCGGCGTCGAGCGCGCCGACATGTCGCCGGAAGACATCGCGGCCGCGCGCAAGGCGCTGGAACAGGCGCTACGCGCCGGCCATGCGCAATTGGCGGCAGGCAAGCCGGCCGTGGACGCGGTGGCCACCACCATCACCGTGCTGGAGGACGCGCCGATGTTCAACGCCGGCCGCGGCGCGGTGTTCACCCATGACGGCAAGAACGAGCTGGATTCCTCGATCATGGATGGCGCCACCGGCAAGGCCGGCGCGGTGGCCGGCGTACATCGGATCAAGAATCCGATCCAGCTCGCGCGCCTGGTGATGGACAAGTCCAAGCACGTGATGATGGTCGGCGACGGCGCCGAGACCTTCGCCACCGAGCAGGGCGTGAGCCTGGTGGATCCGTCCTATTTCCGCACCGAGAAGCGCTGGCAGCAGTTGCAGAAGTCGCTGAAGGAAGAAGCCTCCGGCCAGGCGCACAGCGATCTGGAAACCGCCAAACATTTCGGCACCGTCGGCGCGCTGGCGCTGGATGCGCAGGGCCATCTGGCTGCGGGCACCTCGACCGGTGGCATGACCAACAAGCGCTACGGCCGCGTCGGTGATTCGCCGGTGATCGGCGCCGGTACCTACGCCGATACGAAGTGCGCGGTGTCGGGCACCGGCTGGGGCGAGTTCTATATCCGCTCGGTGGCCGCGTTCAACATCTGCGCACGCGTGCGCTATGGCGGGCAGGACATCGGCAGCGCCGCCAAGGCGGTGATCAACGAAGAGATTCCCAAGGCCGGCGGTGACGGCGGCGCCATTGCCTTGTCGGCCGATGGCACCGCGGCGTTCCCGTTCAACACCGAAGGCATGTACCGCGGCTGGATTGGCGCCGATGGCGTGCCGCACGTGGCGATCTTTGCCGACGATCCGTTGCCGCTGCCCAAGCCGTAAGGGCTGCTCTCAAAGAGCCGCCCTCATCCGCCCTGCGGGCACCTTCTCCCGCAGGCGGGAGAAGGGGGAGCAGGGGGCAGAGGGAGAAGGGGAGCAGGGGCCAGCGTTGCGGGCTACTCGTGGGTCCACACGGCCCATTCGTAGCCGTCGACATCCAGGAAATGGAAGCGACGGCCACCGGGAAAACCGAAAATCGGTTTGCTGATGCGCCCGCCTGCGGCCACCACGGTATCCAGCGTCGTACCCAGGTCATCCGAGTACAGGATCACCAGCGGACCGCCCGGCTGCACTGGACCATGGGCAAAGCCGCCGGTGAGCCGGCCATCACGGAACTCGCAATAGTCCGGGCCGTAATCCATGAAGGTCCAGGCAAAGGCGCGCCCAAAGAATTCCTTGGCGGCGGGGATGGAAGCGACGTTGAGTTCGACGTAATCGATGCGGTGGTGGTTGTCGGCCATGAAAGTGATCGCTCGCAGCGGGATGCGGTGGTCTGCCCACTGTAGCCGCTGCGGCGGGATCACGGCACGCGCTCAGCGTTCGGAGTGTCCGCTGTCGTCGTAATCGCGCCGGGTGAACAAATCCGGCTGGATCAATTCCACGAACGCGCGCGCCTGCGGCGACAGGTACTTGCCCTTGCGCACGATCACGCCGTAGCTGCGCGAGGGAAACCATTCCTTCAATGATCGCGTGGCCAGCCGCCCGCGATCGGCGTCGGTCAGGCAGATCGAGCTGACGATCGATACGCCCATGCCCATCGCCACGTATTGCTTGATGACTTCCCAGCCACCCACTTCCAGCGCCACGGTGTAGGGCACGCGGTGCTGCTGGAACACCAGGTCGACCAGGCGATAGGTGATCTGCCGCTTGGGCGGCAAAATCAGGCCGTAGCGGGAGATGTCGGCGAGTTCAAGCTTGGTTTTGGTCGCCAGCGGGTGATCGGGCGGGGTGATCAGCAGCGGCTCGAAGCGATAGATCGGCGCGTAGCTCAGGTCGGCCGGCACATCCATCATCGAACCCACTGCCAGGTCCACCGCATCGGCTCGCAGCAGATCAGTGCCGTCGGCGGTGATCGCGTTGTGCAGGGTCAGCCGCACATCCGGATGCTCGGCGCGGAAGTGCTCCACGATGCGCGGCAACAGATAGAGGATGGTGGAGCTGTTGGCGGCGATGTTGAGCTCGCCCGCATCCAGCCCGGCCACCTTGTCTTTGAACACGGATTCCAGCCCGTCCAGGCCTTCCACGAGAGGCTGCGCCAGCTCGTAGAGCAATTGCCCCTCGCGGGTCGGCGTCAGCCGGCGTCCGCTGCGCTCGAACAGGCCCACCCCCATCTCCCGCTCCAGCGCCTGCAATTGCAGGGTGATGGCCGGCTGGCTGACGAACAGCGCCTCGGCCGCACGCGATACCGAGCCCAGGCGAACGGTCTGGCAGAACGCCCGCAGCGGCTTGAGCCGGTCCGACTTGTACGAAAATCGGGGCGTAAGAGGGGTCTTGTCCTGCATGTTGGCAGCAATATAAGTACAGCTTATTAAATGCATTGCCAAAACTGTTTTGTCAAATAACTGGTGCAGGGAGCACGGTGGATGCCCGTTGTAGAGGAGTTTCACCATGTCCGCCGTCGCCCTGGATACTGCCCCGACCCCTGTTCCCCGGCCCACCCCGGGCATCAGCCTGACCCGCTCGCGCCGCGACCAGACCGACCTGCTGCCACCTGCGGCCCTGGGCCTGCTGGTGTCGCTGCACCGGGCCATCGAACCCGAGCGCCAGGCCCGGCTGGCGGCACGTCGCGAACGTCAGGCCTATTTCGATGGCGGTGGTTTGCCGGATTTTCGCAGCGACACCCGTGCGATCCGCGAGGGCCACTGGCAGGTAGCGCCGTTGCCCGCCGCGCTGCGCGATCGCCGCGTGGAGATCACCGGCCCGGTCGATCCCAAGATGGTCATCAACGCGTTGAACTCGGGGGCCAAGGTGTACATGGCCGACTTCGAGGACTCGACGTCACCGACCTGGGACAACCTGTTGATCGGCCAGCGCGCGCTGATCGGCGCGGTGCGCGGCGATCTGAGCTTCACTGCCGACAGCGGCAAGCACTACGCGCTCAAGCCGCGCGAGCAACAGGCCGTGCTGCTGGTGCGTCCGCGCGGCTGGCACCTGGACGAAAAGCACGTGCGCATCGACGGCCAACCCATGGCCGGCGGCTTGTTTGATCTGGCCTTGTTCGCGTTCCACAACGCGCGCGCGCTGACCGAGCAGGATCGTGGCCCCTACTTCTACCTGCCCAAGCTGCAGAGCATGGAGGAAGCGGCGCTGTGGGAAACCGCGCTCTCGCACATCGAGGCCACCCTGGGCCTGCCGCACGGGCAGATGAAGGTGACCGTGCTGATCGAAACCCTGCCGGCCGTGTTCGAGATGCACGAAATCCTGTACGCGCTGCGCGAGCGCATCGTCGGCCTGAACTGCGGACGCTGGGACTACATCTTTTCCTACCTCAAGACCTTCCGCCGCCATCGTGACAAGGTGCTGCCCGAGCGCAGCCAGGTCACCATGACCCAGCCGTTCCTCAAGGCCTATTCGGAATTGCTGATCCAGACCTGCCACCGTCGCGGTGCGCACGCGATGGGGGGGATGGCCGCGCAGATCCCGATTGCCGACGACGAGGCCGCCAACGAGCAGGCGATGGCGCGCGTGCGCGCCGACAAGCTGCGCGAAGTCAGCGCCGGCCACGATGGCACCTGGGTGGCGCATCCGGCGCTGATCCCGATTGCACGCGCGATCTTCGACCAGCACATGCCGGCGCCCAACCAACACGGCGTGCCGCGCGACGATGTACAGGTGAGCCGCGATGATCTGATTCGTCCCAGCACCGGCACCATCACCCGCGGTGGATTCGAAGGCAGCGTGGAAGTCTGCGTGCGCTACCTGGCCGCGTGGCTGGACGGCAATGGCTGCGTGCCGATCCACTGGCTGATGGAAGACGCGGCGACCGCCGAGATTTCCCGCACCCAACTGTGGCAATGGCTGCACACGCCCGGGCTGCACCTGACCGATGGCACGGCCATCGACGCGAACCTGTTCGCCGCCACCCTGCGCAACTTGCCAGCCAAGCTCGGCGATCGCGCGGCGCTGCCCGGCGGCGAACGCATCGAACAGGCCATCGCCCTGCTCGACCAGCTCACCCGCGCCGATGACTTGGCTGAATTCTTGACCCTGCCCGCTTACGCACTGATCGATTGATCACTCCCTTCCCTACGGAGCACCACCATGAGCAAGCTGCCGACCGCCGAACAACTTCAGCACGACTGGGACACCAATCCCCGCTGGAAAGGCATTACCCGCAACTACAGCGCCGCCGACGTGGTGCGCCTGCGCGGCACGATCCCGGTCGAGCATTCGATCGCGCGTATCGGCGCCGAGAAGTTGTGGGGCTACCTGCACACGCAGGGCTTCATCAACGCCCTGGGTGCGCTCACCGGCAACCAGGCCATGCAGCAGGTCAAGGCCGGCTTGAAGGCGATCTACCTATCCGGTTGGCAGGTCGCGGCCGATGCCAACCTGGCCGGGCAAATGTATCCGGACCAGTCGCTGTACCCGGCCGATTCGGTGCCGGCGGTGGTCAAGCGCATCAACAACACCCTGCTGCGCGCCGACCAGCTGCATCACGCCGAAGGCGATGACAGCATCGATTTCCTGCAGCCGATCGTGGCCGATGCCGAAGCCGGCTTCGGCGGCGTGCTCAATGCATTCGAACTGATGAAGGCGATGATTGAAGCCGGCGCATCCGGCGTGCACTTCGAAGATCAGCTGGCCAGCGTCAAGAAATGCGGGCACATGGGCGGCAAGGTGTTGGTGCCCACGCGCGAGGCGGTGGAGAAGTTGAATGCCGCGCGCCTGGCCGCCGACGTGATGGGCGTGCCGACGATCCTGATTGCGCGCACCGATGCCGAGGCGGCGGACCTGCTGACCAGCGATGTCGATGCCAATGACCAGCCGTTCACCACCGGCGAGCGCACGGTCGAGGGTTTCTACAAGACCCGCAATGGCCTGGAGCAGTCGATCAGCCGCGGCCTGGCCTATGCGCCGTATGCGGATCTGATCTGGTGCGAGACCGGCAAGCCGGATCTGGAATTCGCGCGCAAGTTCGCCGAAGCCATCCACGCCAAGTTCCCCGGCAAGCTGCTGGCTTACAACTGTTCGCCGTCGTTCAACTGGAAGAAGAACCTGGACGACGCCACCATCGCCAAGTTCCAGCAGGAAATCGCCAGCTACGGCTACAAGTTCCAGTTCATCACCCTGGCCGGCTTCCACAGCCTGAACTACTCGATGTTCAATCTGGCCCACGGCTATGCGCGCCGGCAGATGAGCGCCTTCGTGGAATTGCAGGAAGCCGAATTTGCGGCGGCGGAGAAAGGCTTCACCGCGGTCAAGCACCAGCGCGAAGTGGGCACCGGGTATTTCGATACGGTGACCCAGGCGATCCAGCAGGGCCAGTCGTCAACGACCGCGCTGAAGGGTTCGACCGAAGAAGAGCAGTTCGCGCACAAGGCGGCGTAAGGCTTCCGCTGCTTCCCCCGCAGGCGGGGGAAGCAGCAGAACGCGGGACGGCCCGCCGCGGCGAATCAGCCGGCCGGTTTGCCGGCCGCTTCCTCCTGGCGATGGCTCATCAAGCCTTCGGCCAGCACTTCGTCAGGGCTCGACATCACCGCCAGGATGGTGGCCACCTCGCACTGCTCGGCCACGTAGACGTGGCCCATCGAGCTGTCCAGATAGATCGAATGCCCCGCGCGTACCACCACCGGGTCGTAGAACTCGGTGTGGACCTTGATCGCGCCGTCGATCACGTAGATGAACTCTTCGCCCGAGTGCCGCATCAGTTCCTTGAACTCGCTGACGCTCTGCACGGACACGCGGCCCAACACCGGAATCATCCGCTTGTTGCGCAGTTCCGGGCTCAGATAGAAGTACTCGTAGCCGCCCACGGCCACATGCAGGGCCGAGTCCAGGCCGCCCAGGCTGCGGCGGGCCGTCACCGCCGGCCCGGCGCCCGGGTTCTCCGGGTCCACCAGCATCTCCGACATCGGGATGCCCATGCGCTGGCTGATGTGCTGGACCTTGTCGTAGGGCAGGCTCAGGCGGTCGTGCTCGACCTTGGACAGGGTCGACACCGGGATTCCGACCCGTTCGCTCATTTCCTTGAGCGTCCAGCCCTGCCGGCTTCGCAGCCTGCGCAGGACGCTTCCCAGCGTCGGTGAAGCGGGGTTTTTCGTGTCCATCGGGTCTTGGCGTTGGGCAGACGGCGCAAGCATACGCCGAAGCATCGTCATCCCGCCAAAATTTCCCTCACGGACAAATTGTTGACAAATTTTCTGTGGAGGACGACATTCTCCCTGGAGAGAGCCGTCAGACCCACCGCGCAATGGGGGCGGGGGCGAGTGTCACCGGTTTTCCGGCCCCTGCTGGGGCCTGCTCTGAAGCGACGTACGGCCACACGGGTCCTTGGAACCTGCTGCAAAAGCAGGCAGGCCCACCACCGCACCACCAGCCACTTTTAGAACCCGGGGAGAACCAGAAGTGAAGTCCACGATGATCCAGTTGGCGGCACCCGCCCTCATCGGTGTCATGGCCCTGAATCCGGCGCATGCGCAGGAGCAGGCGACGCCGGAATCCAGCAAGCAGGAAGCCAGCACCACGCTTGAAACCATCGTCGTCAGCGCGCAGAAGCGCAGCGAAGACGTACAGAAGGTTCCGGTCTCCGTCAGCGTTGTCGGCGGCGAGCAGCTGGAACAGATGCATGCCACCCAGTTGTCCGATTACGTGGGCTATGCGGCCGGCGTGCAGATGGTCACCGCCGGTACCCCCGGCACCGGCCAGATCGCCGTGCGCGGCATCACCTCGCTGGGCACCAACTCCACGGTGTCCACGTACATCGATGAAACCCCGCTGGGCTCGAGCACCTTCTTCGCCGCCGCGGTCAACAACGTGCTCGACCTCTTGCCGTACGACGTGGAGAGCTTCCAGATCTTCCGCGGCCCGCAGGGCACCCTGTGGGGCGCCGGCGCCTTTGGCGGCGTGGCCCAGTACGTGACCCGCAAGCCGGAGCTGGACTACACCTCCTTCCGCGCCGGCACCGACGTGTTCTCGCTCGATGGTTCGCACCAGACCGGCTACGGCGTGCGTGCCAGCGCCAACCTGCCGCTGATCGCCAACCGCCTGGCCGCCAGCATCAGCCTGGCCAAGCAGTTCACCCCCGGCTACATCGACAACGTCGACACCTACGAGCGTGACCAGAACGACTTCAGCCAGACCGCTGCCCGCTTGGCCGTGCGTTGGGAACCCAGCGACACCGTCGCCGTGGATCTGACCGCCATCAAGCAGAAGAGCGAAGCCGACAACCTGGGCTACGTGTCGGTGGAGCCGCAGACGCTCAAGCCGGTCTATGGCACCACCCGCAACGACAACTACACCGACGAATACGACAACCGCGAGCTGGAATACTTCAGTGGCACGGTGAGCTGGGACGTGGGCTTTGCCGATTTCGTCTCGGCCAGCAGCTACTCGCAGACCGACTACGACGCCAACACCGATCTGACCGCGACCTTCGGTCCGGCCATTCCCTTGTTCACCGGCGGCGCCGTCCCCGAAGGCCGCAGCTCGTTCCTGTCGCACCTGAAGCTGTACAAGACCACCCAGGAATTCCGCCTGGCCTCCAAGCCCAGCGACACCTTCGAGTGGATCGTCGGCACCTTCTACACCCACGAGAACAGCCGCAACTACCAGCTGATCACCGCGCAGTTCCCGGACAGCAGTTCGATCCCCGGCCTGGATCCGCTGGCCAACGCCGAGTTGCCTTCCAATTACAAGGAAACCGCGGTGTTCGGCAGCGTCACCTGGAAGATCAACGAACGCTTCGACCTGAGCGGCGGCGTGCGCCAGGCGCGCAACGAGCAGGACTTCGCGCAGATCATCGCCGGTGCGTTGAGCCCGCCCGGCACCATGACCGGCGAGTCGGAGGAAGACGTGACCACCTGGTCGCTGGGCGCGCGCTTCTTCGCCACGCCCAACACCATGGTCTATGCACGCGCCGCCACCGGCTACCAGCCGGGCGGTCCGAACGCCGCGATTCCGGATGTGCCGACGCAGGTGGATTCCTCCACGCTCACCAACTACGAGTTGGGCATCAAGAGCACCTTGCTGGATCGTCGCCTGACCTTTGATCTGGCGGCCTTCAACATTGAATGGGAAGACCTGCAGATCCGCACCACCTCGAACGGCATCAGTTACCTGGTCAATGGCGGCAAGGCGCGCAGCCGCGGCGTCGAACTGTCGGCAACGTATCTGCCGGTAGCCGGCCTGCGCCTGGGCGTCAATGGCGCCTACACCGACGCCGAGCTGACCGAAGACGTGCCTTCCATCGGCGGCTTGAATGGCGACAGCCTGCCGTTCGCGCCCAAGTGGAGCGGTTCGGTCACGGCCGACTATCTGTTCCCCTCCAGCGGCGAGTGGAGCACCCGCGTCGGCGGTGGCGTGCGCTACACCGGTGAACGTCGCACGGCGGTGGATCATGATCCCAGCGGCCAGCCGCTGGACGACTACACCGCGCTGGACCTCAACGCCGACATCGCCAACGACCGCTGGACGTTCCGCATCTTCATCAAGAACCTCACCAACGAAGATGTGTTCGTCAACGCCGTCCCGCAGGCAAGCGCGCTGGGTGGCTTGACCACGGTCCGCGCCATCTCGCTGCAGCCGCGCATGATCGGCGTCGGCGTCGACGTGAAGTTCTAAGCCGTACGTCGCGACGACGCGGTCCTTCGTTGTACACAGCAGGCTGGTGGGTGACTCTCTCTTTCACCAGCCTGCTGTCCACGCGTCAGCGCACACCCGATGCCTTTCTCGAACAGGAACTTCCCCATGCGGATCTCCGGCTGGTTCACCGCGCTCGTCCTCGCATCCGCCACGCTGGCCATGCCGGCGTTCGCCGCCGAGTCGCCTCCCGCGCAACCCTCCGCACCGGTGGACGTCGCGGTCGATGCCGCGGCGCCGGCCGACCCTGCGGATCGGCTGACGCGCCAGGAGGTGGACGTCTGGCTGGACGGCTATCTGCCGTACGCGATCAAGAGCGCCGATATCGCCGGCGCGGTCGTGGTGGTGGTGAAGGACGGCCAGGTGCTGACCCAGCGTGGCTACGGCTATGCCGATGTGGCCAAGCGCACGCCGGTGGATGGCGCCAACACGCTGTTCCGTCCGGGTTCCATCTCCAAGCTGATCACCTGGACGGCGGTGATGCAGCAGGTGGAGCAGGGCAAGGTGGATCTCGACGCCGATATCAACACCTACCTGGACTTCAAGATTCCGCCGCGCGACGGCAAGCCGATCACGCTGCGCCAGATCATGCAGCACGTGGCCGGTTTTGAAGAAACGCTCAAGCACATCATGTCCTATTCGGCCGACGCGCCCGGCTACGCCGACGTGCTCAAGCGCTGGGTGCCCGAGCGCGCGTTCGCTGCCGGCGATACGCCGGCCTATTCCAACTACGCCACCGCGCTGGCCGGCTATGTGGTCGAGCGCGTGTCGGGCGAGCCGTTCGACGACTACGTCGAGAAGCACATCTTCCAGCCGCTGGGCATGGCGCACTCCACGTTCCGCCAGCCGGTCCCCGCGGCGCTGGCAGGCCAGCTGTCCAAGGGCTACAAGCTGGCGTCGGAAGACGAGGCGAAGTTCGAAATCGTCGGCCCCGCACCGGCCGGTGCGCTGTCGGCCACCGGCGCCGACATGGCGCGCTTCATGATCGCGCACCTGCAGCAGGGCCAGTACCAGGGCGCGCGCATCCTCAATGCCGCCACCGCGCAGCAGATGCACGACAGTCCGCTGACCCTGATCCCGCCGCTCAACCGCATGCAGCTGGGTTTCTTCGAAACCAACATCAACGGTCGCCAGGTCATCGGCCACCTGGGCGACACCAATTTCTTCCACAGCGCGCTGCATCTGTTCCTCGATGAGGGCGTGGGCCTGTACATCTCGTTCAACAGCACGGGCAAGGAACGCGCGGCAGGCGCCCTGCGCGCGGCGCTGTTCGAGGATTTCGCCGATCGCTATTTCCCCGGCCCGGCATTGCCCAAGCCGGCCGTCGACGCCGCCACCGCCAGGCAGCATGCACAGCTGATGCTGGGCAGCTGGAGCATGTCGCGCCGCTCGTACTCCAGCTTCTTCTCGATCACCGACCTGGTCGGCCAGGTCAAGGTCAGCCTGGACAAGGACGGCGGCATCAGCTTTGCCGCGTTCCCATCGTTGAACGGCAAGCCGCGTCGCTGGGTCGAAGTCAGTCCGTTTGTCTGGCAGGACCAGAACAGCCATGACCGCCTGGCGGCGGTGGTGGTGGACGGCAAGGTGTTGCGCTGGAGCTTCGACATGATCTCGGCGGTCATCGTGCTGGATCGTCCGGCCTGGTACCGCGACTCCGCCTGGTTGATGCCGCTGTTCGTGCTGTCGCTGCTGGCGTTGGCGATCACCGCGCTGTTCTGGCCCATCCGTGCGCTGGTGCGTCGTCGCTTGCAGTCGCGCCTGGCATTGTCTGCTCCGCAGCTGCGCGTGTATCGCCTGAGCCGCATCGCCGCCGCGGTGATCGTGCTGGCCGTGCTGGCCTGGGCGATGACGATCGGCTCGATGATGCAGGACTTCGACAAGTTGTCCGACAGTTCCAATGGCCTGGTGCTGTTCAACCAATGCCTGAGCGTGATCGCCTTCGTCGGCGGCGCGCTGGTGATGCTGTGGAATCTGCTGGTGAGCTGGCGTGCCGGTGGTCGCTGGACCGGCAAGGTTTGGAGCGTGGTGTTGCTGCTCGCCTCGCTGGTCGTGTTGTGGGTGGCGATGGCCTTCCACCTGTTGAGCTTTGGAGTGAACTACTGATGTCGTCCCGCACCTTGCAGGTGGAAATCTGCGAACTCCGTTTCACCACGCCGTTCCGCATTTCCGGCTACACCTTTGCCAAGCAGGACGTCATCCGGGTCAGCCTGGAGCAGGATGGTCACGTGGGCCGCGGCGAAGCGGCCGGCGTCTACTATCTGGGCGACACCGCGCAGACGTTGCTGGAAGCCGTGGAAGCGAAGCGTTCGGTGCTGGAGGGTGGGCTGGATCTGATCGGCCTGCAGGAACTGATGCCGCCGGGCGGCGCGCGCAACGCGGTCGACTGCGCGCTGTGGGATCTGGAAGCCAAGCTGGCCGGCCGACCGGTGCACGAACTGGCCGGGCTCGCGCCGGCGGCGCCGCTGGTGACCACCTTCACCCTGGGCGCGGACGAGCCGGAACGGATGGCCAAAGCCGCCACCGCCAGCGGCTACTACGAGCAGGCGCGCGCGCTCAAACTCAAGCTGACCGGCGAACTGGAACTGGATCTGGCGCGGGTGAACGCCGTGCGCGCGGCGCGCCCGGATGTGTGGATTGGCGTGGACGCCAACCAGGGTTTCCGCAAGGAGGATCTGCCGGCGCTGGTGCAGGGCCTGGCGGCGGCGCGCGTCTCGCTGCTGGAGCAGCCGCTGGCGCGCGGTCGCGAGGAAGATCTCGAAGGCTTTGTCTCGCCGATTCCGATCGCCGCCGATGAAAGCGTGCAGTCGCTGCGCGACGTGGCCGGCCTGGTCGGGCGCTTCAACGTGGTCAACATCAAGCTGGACAAGTGCGGTGGCCTGACCGAAGGTTTCGCCATCGCGCGCGAGGCCCGCAAGCTGGGCCTGGGGGTGATGGTCGGCAACATGTGCGGCACCAGCCTGGCGATGGCGCCGGGCATGCTGGTCGGCCAGCTGTGCGATTTTGTCGATCTGGATGGCGCGATTCCGCTGTCCAACGAACCCGAGCCGCGCACGCGTTACGAGCACGGCGAGGTCTGGTGTTCTTCTGACGTCTGGGGCTGAGCCAAGGTATGACCGAATCCGTCCGCATTGATCCGACCGAGCCGACCTGGTTCGGCCAGCCACGCGGACTGACCGTCCTGTTCCTGACCCAGATGTGGGAGATCTTCTCCTACTACGGCATGCGCACGCTGTTGGTCTATTACATGACCAAGCATCTGCTGCTGGGCCAGCAGCATGCCTCGCTGGTATTCGGCACCTACGTGGCGATGGCCTACTTCACCCCGATTCTCGGCGGCGTGGTGGCCGATCGCTGGCTGGGCAAGCGCAAGGCGGTGATCCTGGGCGGCTGCATCATGGCCGCCGGCCACGGCATGATGGCCTTCGAGGCCTGGCTCTACATCGCCCTGGGCACGATCGCGCTGGGCAATGGCCTGTTCACCCCCAGCCTGCCCAGCCAGATTGGTGACCTCTACAAAAAGGACGATCCACGCAGCGGTCGCGCCTTCAACATCTATTACGTCGGCATCAACCTGGGTGGTCTGCTGGCCCCGCTGGTGTGCGGCACGCTGGGCGAACTGTATGGCTGGCACTATGGCTTTGCCGCCGCCGGCATCGGCATGTTGCTGGGCCTGGTGATCTACGTCTGGGGTGGGCGCTATCTGCCGGCTTCCGAGCCGGTGGTACGCATCGATCCGGTCAAGCGCGCTTCGTTGCGTGACTACAAGCCCACGCTGTTACTGCTGCTGGCGGTGGGCCTGGCGGTGACCGTATTCCGCGCCGCCTACGAACAACTCGGCAATACCGTGGCGCTGTGGATCGACAGCGGCGTGGATCGCGCGGCCGGCGGCATGGTCATCCCGATGACATGGTTCCAGTCACTCAATCCGTTCTTCGTGTTCCTGCTGACACCGTTCCTGCTGGCGGTGTGGCGCGCGCGTTCGCGCAACGGCAGGGAACCGGCATCGATGCGCAAGATGTCGATTGGCGCCTTGGTCATCGCACTGGCTTACCTGATGTTGGCAGGGCTCACTTCGCTGGCTGGCGCGGCGGATGTCCACTGGCTGTGGCTGGTGCTGTTCTTCGGCTTGTTCACCCTGGGCGAGCTGTACATCCTGCCCACCGGCCTGGGCCTGTTCGCCCGACTGGCGCCGCCCGGCCACGCCGCCACCACGGTGGCGGCCTGGTTCCTGGCGATCTTCAGCGGCAGCCTGGCCGCGGGCGCGACCGGCACCTTGTGGAGCAGCCTGAGCCACGCCAGCTTTTTCCTGTGCCTGGCCGGCCTGGCTTCGATTGCCGCGTTGCTGTTGTTCCTGCTGGAACCCCTGGCCGCGCGCATCGAAGCGCAGCGCGCCGGATCTTCCGCTACGCCCTAGTGGTTCGCGCCCCGCACCATCAGTGGCCGGCGCGATCCAGCCGCCGATAGCCCAGCGCTTCGGTGAGGTGGGCACTGCCGATGTCATCGGCCTCGGCCAGATCGGCAATGGTGCGCGCCACCCGCAGGATGCGCTGCATGGAACGGGCCGACAGTTGCAGACGATCAATGGCGCGTTCGAGCAGCAGCTGATCGCGGGTCTGCAGCCGGCAGCAGGCCAGCATGTCCGACTGGCGCAACTGCGCATTGAGTCTGCCGTGGCGCTGCAGCTGGCGTTCGCGCGCCGCCTGCACGCGTTCGCGCACCTGCGCGCTGCTTTCGCCGGGCGGCGCACCCGGGCGCAGATCCTGTGGCGGCAGCCGGGGTACTTCCACATGCAGATCGATGCGATCCAACAGCGGCCCGGAAATGCGCGCGCGATAGCGCAGCACCGCTTCCGGCGTGCAGCGACAACGACCGCTGGCATCGCCGGCCCAGCCGCACGGGCAGGGGTTCATCGCCGCCACCAGCTGGAAGCGCGCCGGGAACTCGGCGCTGCGCGCCGCGCGTGAGACGTTGACCACGCCGGACTCCAACGGTTCGCGCAGCACTTCCAGCGCGCGTCGTTCCCACTCGGGCAATTCGTCAAGAAACAGCACCCCGTGGTGGGCCAGCGAAATCTCGCCGGGTCGCGGATCCGCACCGCCGCCAACCAGGGCGACCGCGCTCGCCGTGTGGTGCGGGCTGCGAAAGGGGCGCTGTCGCCACCGCGACGGATCCAGGCCGCGCCCGCTGATCGAGGCAATGGCCGCGCTTTCCAGCGCTTCTTCCTCGCTGGCCTCGGGCAACAGGCCGGGCAGGCGCGTGGCCAGCAAGGTCTTGCCGCATCCCGGCG
Source organism: Pseudoxanthomonas indica (assembly GCF_900167565.1). Taxonomy (NCBI): domain Bacteria; kingdom Pseudomonadati; phylum Pseudomonadota; class Gammaproteobacteria; order Lysobacterales; family Lysobacteraceae; genus Pseudoxanthomonas; species Pseudoxanthomonas indica. The sequence continues at coordinate 1,798,968 of NZ_FUZV01000001.1, read as the reverse complement.
TGCCGATCAGCAGCAGATGATGGTTGCCGGCCGCAGCCACTTCCAGGGCGCGACGCGCCTGTGCCTGCCCGCGGACATCGGCCAGATCCGGAAAAGCGTCGCAGCCCAAGGCAGGCCCTTCGGCCGGCGGCAGTGCGCGCGCGCCGCGAAGGTGCGCGCACACCTCCAGCAAGGTGCGCGCGGTGAAGGCCGGCACCCCGCGCGCCAATGCTGCTTCGGCGCCGTTGCCCGCCGCCACGATCAGGCGATGCCCATCGCGCCCGCAGGCTACCGCCGCCGGCAACACCCCTTCCACCGGCCGCAACTCACCGGTCAGCCCGAGCTCGCCGAGGAATTCCACACCGGACAATGCGTCGCGCGGTATCTGTTCGCTGGCGGCCAGGATGCCCAGCGCGATGGGCAGGTCGAAGCGGCCCCCGTGCTTGGGAAGATCGGCCGGGGCCAGGTTGATGGTGATGCGCCGAGCCGGAAACTCCAGTTGCGCGCAGAGGATGGCCGCGCGCACGCGGTCCAGCGACTCGCGCACCGCCGCTTCGGGCAGGCCGACGATGTGGGTGCGCGGCAGACCACCGCCCAGGTGCACTTCCACCCGCACCGGAGGCGCACGCACACCCGCCCGTGCACGGCTGTGCACCAGCGCCAGACTCATGGAAAGGATTACGCGGAAGCGGGCGGCGTGTTCTGCGCGGCTTCGAGCTCGCGCACCGTGCGTTCCAGCGCGTCGAGTTTCTCGCGGGTCTTGAGCAGCACCGCGCGCTGGACTTCGTATTCCTCGCGGGTCACCAGATCCAGCCGCGACAGCCCGCTTTGCAGGGCGCCCTTGAAGGCCTGCTGCAATTCCTCGCGCGACTCGCGCAGGCCGGGCGGGATCAGGTCGCTCAGACGGCGGGCGAGATCATCAATGTGATTAAGGTCAATCATGGCGAACTTCCTTCTGCGGTCACCGGCACTTTGCCTGGCGATGGTGGGGGCCACCATCGGTGATTGCCGCGTTGCAGGGTCAGATTACGCCGACCCCGGTTGCCGGCCATTGAACCCGAGCCCCGCCGTGGCCGCAACCGCGATATGCTTTGGCGGTACTGACGAGGACCTGCCGCATGAAGATGATCATGGCCATCATCAAGCCGTTCAAGCTGGATGATGTGCGCGAAGCGCTGGCCGAATCCGGCATTGCCGGTATCACGGTGACCGAAGTGAAAGGCTTTGGACGCCAGAAGGGCCACACCGAGTTGTATCGCGGCGCCGAGTATGTGGTCGACTTCCTGCCCAAGGTGAAGCTGGAAGTGGCCGTGACCGATGAGCAGGTGGATGCCGTGGTCGAGGCCATCGTCAAGGCAGCAGGCACCGGCAAGATTGGCGACGGCAAGGTCTTCGTCTACGAACTGGAACGCGTAATCCGCATCCGCACCGGCGAGCTGGACGGCGACGCGCTCTGATTGCGGGTGGCGACTACCGAGTGGGGAATGCCGGCCAGGGCAGCATCGGCTCAAGTGCGGCGGGTTCGTGCCGATAACCAACGAATTGGCCGCATCGTCCCGTTCACCGCGTAAGTCGTCACGTCCCAACCGGAGTTCCCATGCGTAAACCCGCTTTGCTGGCTTGCCTGTCGCTGGCCGCACTCATCACCACGCCCGCGTTCGCGCAGGACATCAAACTGGCATCCAACGTGCCGTATACCGAAGACAACGAAATCTCCGACGCGATCAAGGCGGAGTGTTCGTTGGGCAACAAGCTCGCTGATTCGATCAAGCGCCACGACGGGTCGGTGGTGCTGGTTGATGGCGTGCCCGACACCGCCAGCGGTCGGGTGTTGCAGCTGGAAATCGTCGACTCGGTGAACATGGGCAACGCCTTCATGGGTCGCCAGACCTACACCAAGATCAAGGGCAGCCTGTGGCAGGACGGCGCCAGGGTCGCCGGCTTCAAGGCCCGGCGCAACTCGATGGGCGGCGCCTTCGCCGGCTTCAAGGGCGCCTGTTCCGTGCTCGGCCGCACCGTGGAAAAGCTGGGCGAGGACGTCGGCGGCTGGTTGAAATCGCCCAAGGACGGCGCCGCGCTGGGCGACTGACGCCCGCGCCTGCCTAGGCAGCAGTGCCGGCACTGGCCTGCAGAGTGAGCCCCGCATCGCGGGGCTTTTTCTTTCCGGCGCCTGCGATGCCGTGCCTGCGCTGTCCGAGCCGAACGCTGTTCGGCGTTGGGGTAGACGACGATCCACCACCACAACCAGGGAGGGTGTCCCATGCGTCGCATGCTGATCCTGCTGCTGTTGTCCGGTTCCGTGCTTTCGGTAGGCGCAGTCGAATTTCCGCATGGCGGGCCCGTCATCGACATGCATATCCATGCTTTCGCACTGGATGTTCCGCCGGGTACCGCGGCCTGTCCGGGGGATGAGGGCGTGTCCAATCCGCCCATCGATCCGCGCGAGGCGTTCGACCTGTCCCGGCTCGCCGCCTGCACCCACCCCATGCGCGCTCCTGCCAGCGACGCCGCCCTCCGCGACGAGACCCTCGCCACCCTGCGCAAGCACGGCGTGCGCCGCGCCATGACCGAGGGCGCACCCGAGCGGGTAGCCGAGTGGCGCCGCGCCGCGCCGGACTTGATTTTGCCGGGCGTGGGCTTTGGCAAGCGCAAGGATCCCGGCATTGATGAACTGCGTCGACTGCATGCCGCCGGGCAACTGGCTGTGCTGGGCGAGGCATACATCCAATACCGCGGCCTGCGTCCCGACGATCCGAGATACGAACCCTACTTTGCCCTTGCCGAGGAGCTGGATGTGCCGGTCGGCATCCATCTGGGCGAAGGTCCGCCGGCGACGTCGCGGTTTCCTGGTCACGAAAGCTACCGCGCCAGCATGGGTTCGCCCTTCCTGCTGGAAGAGGTGCTTCGCAAACACCCGAAGCTGCGAATCTACGTGATGCACTACGGCTCGCCGCTGGTCGACGAGATGATCGCGATGATGTTCGCCCATCCCAACCTGTACGTCGATGTGAGCTGCAACAACTGGAGTTTCCCGCGTGCGCAGTTCGATGCTGCGCTCAAGCGGATGGTGGATGCCGGCTTCAGCCAGCGCATCCTGTTCGGCACGGATCAACTCTATTGGCCGGAGGCCATCGGCGAAGCCATCAGCGCCATCGAAGAAGCGCCGTACCTCAACCCGGCGCAGAAACGCGACATCCTGTACAACAATGCGGCACGCTTCCTGCGCTTGAATCAGCAGGAAATCGCCGCGGATCATGCCATGCCCCCTGCTGGCGCCTCTGTCGCGGAGCGATGAGCTGCCGGCGCTTGCCAGACCCTTTCGGACCGGCACCCGAGGCGGACATTCCACGTAGCAATGAAGCGAAAAAAAAAGCCCCGCAGTGCGGGGCTTCTTCTTGCATGTGGCCGGCCGCTTACTCGCCCAGCACCTTGGCCACGAACGGCGGCGACACCAGCACGCCGGTATGCAGCGGGGCGGTGTAGTACAAGGTCTCGAAGCCCTTGTTGGCGGCATCGTCCTGGCGGAAATCAAAGCCGCCGGATTTGCGCGCCAGGGTCACGCTCCACCAGCCGGTGGGATAGCAGGGCTGCGGGAAGGGCAGGGTCTTGAAGGTGGTGAAGCCGGCCTTGCCCATCTCGGCGCGCATTTCCTTGATCAGATCCAGCAGCGCCAGCGGCGACTCGGATTGCTGCACCAGGATGCCGTCGTCCTTGAGCGCGCGGAAGCAGCTCTCGTAGAAGGCTTTGTTGAACAGGCCTTCGGCCGGGCCGACCGGATCGGTGGAGTCCACGATCACCACGTCCACGCTGCCGGCCGGGCAGTTGGCCATGTAGGCCACGCCGTCGTCGAACAGCAGTTCGGCGCGCGGGTCGCTATTGGAATCGCACAGTTCCGGGAAGTACTTCTCCGACATGCGCGTGACCTGCTCGTCGATGTCGCATTGGGTGGCGCTTTCCACGCCCGGGTGCTTCAGCACTTCACGCAGGGTGCCGCAGTCGCCGCCGCCGATGATCACCACGCGCTTGGGCGCGGCGTGGGTGAACAGCACCGGATGGCTGATCATCTCGTGATAGAAGAAATTGTCGCGCGTGGTCAACATCACCGCGCCGTCGATGATCATCAACTTGCCCCAGTCGGTGGTGTTGTAGATCTCGATCTTCTGGAACGGCGACTGCACCTCGTCGAGCTTGCCGGTGATGCGGTAGCCGATGGCCGAGCCGGTGGGCTGGAAGTGTTCGATGTACCAGTTGTCGTTCGTCATGGGCTTGCTTGGGCGGTATGGCAGGGGGCGCAGATTGTACCGGAAGCCCCGTGACAGGCCGGCGGCACGGGCCAGCTGACAGCGGCGGCGGCCGCAAAGGCCGCGCCGTTGGTCATGGGACCACCACGTCCGGGGGGTTAGAATGCACGCCCTTTGCCGCCGCACCGAGTCGCCGAGATGAGCCATTGGTCCACCGACCACGCCCGCAAGACCTATTCCATCCCGCATTGGGCGGAAGGGTATTTCGACGTGGACGCCGCCGGTCGCATCGTGGTGTCGCCCAAGGGTGACGCCGGTCCGGTGATCCCGCTGCCCGAGGTGGTGGAGGCCGCGCGCGCCAATGGCGCCCAGCTGCCGCTGCTCGTGCGCTTCCCCGACATCCTGGGCGATCGCTTGGGCAAGCTGCAGGCCGCGTTCGCGCAGGCGCAGACAGACTGGGACTACCGCGGCGGCTATACCGCGGTGTATCCGATCAAGGTCAACCAGCATCGCGGCGTCGCCGGCACCCTGGCCTCGCACGCCGGCGAAGGCTTTGGCCTGGAAGCCGGCAGCAAGCCCGAGCTGATGGCGGTGTTGGCACTGTCGCGTCCGGGCGGGCTGATCGTCTGCAACGGCTACAAGGATCGCGAGTACATCCGCCTGGCGCTGATCGGCCGCAAGCTGGGCCTGCAGACCTTCATCGTGGTGGAAAAGCCCTCCGAGCTGCCGCTGGTGATCGAGGAAGCGCGCAAGTTGGGCGTCAAGCCGGGCCTGGGCGTGCGCATGCGCCTGGCCACGCTCGGCGCGGGCAAGTGGCAGAACAGCGGCGGTGACAAGGCCAAGTTCGGGCTGTCGCCGCGGCAGGTGCTGGATCTGTGGAAACAGCTGCGCGAGGCCGGCCTGCAGGATTGCCTGGGTCTGCTGCATTTCCACATGGGCTCGCAGATTTCCAACGTGCGCGACATCGCCAACGGCATGCGCGAGGCCACCCGCTATTTCATCGAGCTGTCCAAGCTGGGCGCCACCATCAGCCACGTCGACGTCGGCGGTGGCCTGGGCATCGACTACGAAGGCACGCGTTCGCGCAGCTATTGCTCGATCAACTACGGCATCCAGCAGTACGCCAGCAACATCGTGCAGCCGCTGGCCGAAGCCTGCGAGCAGAACGGCCTGACCCCGCCGCGCATCGTCACCGAATGCGGCCGCGCCATGACCGCGCATCATGCGGTGCTGGTGGTCAACGTGTCTGAAGTGGAGCAGGCGCCGGAAGGGCGCGTGCCGCCGAGCCATGACGATGAGCCGGCGGTGATCCGCCACCTGCGCGAAATCCATTCGGAACTGGATGCACGGCCGGCAGTGGAACTCTTCCACGAAGCCCAGCACCACCACAGCGAAGGCCTGTCGCTGTACGCGCTGGGACAGATCGATCTGGTCCATCGCGCGCGCATCGACGATTTGTTCTACGCCATCGCCCATGCCGTGCGTGGCCGCCTGAGCAGCGACGAGCGCAGCCATCGCGACTTGCTGGATGAGCTCAACGAGCGCCTGGTGGACAAATACTTCGTCAACTTCAGCGTGTTCGAGTCCATTCCGGACGTGTGGGCGATCGACCAAGTGTTCCCGATCGTGCCGATCGAGCGGCTCGACGAGGCGCCGGATCGGCGCGGCGTGATTGCCGACATGACCTGCGATTCCGACGGCATGATCGACACCTACGTCGAAAACGAAGGCCTGGACAGCTCCTTGCCGCTGCATCGCCTCAAGCCGGGCGAAAGCTACCGGCTGGGCATCTTCCTGGTCGGCGCGTATCAGGAAATCCTGGGCGACATCCACAATTTGTTCGGCGATACCGATGCGGTGGAAGTCAGTGCCGATACCGGCACCGGCTATCTGCTGACCCAGCAGCGTCGCGGCGACACCACCGATGTGATGCTCGATTACGTGGGTTACAAGCTGGATGATCTGCGCGCGGTCTATCGCGAACGCGTGGCCGCGGCACAGCTGTCGGCGGAAGAATCGCAGGCGTTGTCGGCGGATCTGGAAGCCGGCCTGACCGGCTACACCTACCTGTCAGACGAACCGCTCGCCTGAAGCGGGCAAGAGCGCCCTCATCCGCCCTACGGGCACCTTCTCCCGCAAGCGGGAGAAGGGGAGAGCGTCTACCGGCTCCAGTTGGATGAAGCGAGGGCCCCCCTCTCCCGCTTGCGGGAGAGGGTTGGGGTGAGGGCCCGCTTCTCCCTCAGCCGCGAAACACCTGAAACCCCGCAAACGACTGCGTCACCGGCATGATCTCCAACCGGTTGATGTTCAAGTGCGCCGGCAGCGTGGCGACGTGCCAGATTTGCTCGGCGATATCTTCGGCGGTCATCGGTTGCGCACCGGCATAAAGCTTGTCGGACGCCAATTGATCGCCATGCGTGCGCACCAGGGTGAACTCGGTCTCGGCCATGCCCGGTTCAATCGAGGTCACCCGCACGCCGGTGCCATGCAGATCCGAACGCAGGCCCAGCGAGAACTGGGTGACGAAGGCCTTGCTGCCGCCGTAGACGTTGCCGCCCGGATACGGGTAGCTGCCGGCGATCGAGCTGATGTTGATCACCGCGCCCTTGCGTTCGATCAGCGTGGGCAGCAGCGCCTGGGTCAGCACCACCAGGCTGGTGATGTTGGTGTCGATCATCGTGCGCCAGTCATCCAGGCTGGCGTTCTGTGCGGCCAGGGTGCCGAGCGCCAGGCCGGCGTTGTTGACCAGCAGATCCACGTTCGCGAAGTCGCCGGGCAGGGCGGCGAGCGCCGCGCGCATCGCGGCTTCATCGCGCACATCGAAGCAGGCCGGATGGGCGTTGCCGGCGCCCAGTTCGTCCACCAGCGCCTGCAGGCGATCCGCACGGCGACCGGTGACGATCACGCGCCAACCGCCCGCAACGAAGCGGCGTGCAGCGGCCGCGCCAAAGCCGGAAGTGGCGCCGGTAATGAGGGCAGTGCGGGTCATCGGTGACTCCTGGGACTATTCGGAAGCGGGGACGGAAGCCGGGACGGCGGCGCGCCGTTGCGCGAACAGCCAGTCGCGCCAGGCCTGGCCGGGCAGGCTGTCGCCCGGCGGCATATGCGCCAGGCCGACGTATTCGCGCAGGCGCACTTGCTGATTGCCGCGCGCGCGCAGCGTGGCCACCAGACGGCGATCCGCATCGATCGGATTTTCACTGTCGGCATCGCCATGCATGACCAGGATCGGCAATGACGCCAGCGCCTGCGCGTCGGCATCGGCCGGGGCGATCCCGCTGATCGGCACGATCGCGGCGAAGCGTCCGGGCCGCAGCACGGGCGACAACCAGGCGGCCGAGCCGCCCATCGAAAAGCCGGTGGCGTAGATGCGGTCTGCGTCCACCGGCAGGCGTGCGGCCAATTCATCGACCAGCGCCATTGCGCTGGTCAGGGCCGGACTGGCCTGTGCGCTGCGTGGTACGACCGGATCATCGTAGTTCGCGCTGCGCACCGGGAACTGCGGCACCAGCACGAAGGCCGGATAGCGCGCGCGGTTCTCGGGCAGGGCCCAGCCCTTGGCCATGGCATCCAGCTGCGCCTGGTTGTCCTGGCCGATGGCGCCGGAACTGTGCAGCTGCAGGACCAATGGATACACGCGACCGGGTTCGATCGTGGCCGGGCTCAGCAGCCGATAGGTCAGCGCGGTGCCGTCGGCCGCGACAAACTGACCTGCGCTGAACACCGATGTATCCAGTTGTGCGACCTGGCTGCGATCCATGGCGGGAATGCCCACCACCCGTTCGATCGTCGGCTGGCCTGCGCAGGCGGACAGGGCCGACAGCAACAGGACGATCGACAGCGCGCGCATCGTCAGCGAAGTCGGCAGCATCGCACTGGCAAGACTTCGCGCGCGCGTGGCGCGCAGTCGCGCGCAGCGGCGTGAACCGACCGGCGCGCGGGGATCGCTCACGTCGCCTTACTTGGCCTTGATCGCCATCGCGGGCAAGCCGCCGCTGGCCAGTTTGCCCTTGGCTTCGGCCAGTTCGCTGGCGGTGCCATACGGCCCCATGCGCACGCGATACACCGTCTTGCCATTGATCTGCGCCGACTCCACCCGCGCGCTCAGGCCGAGCAGGGCTATCTTGGCCTTGGTCGCCTCGGCGTCGCCGGACGCGGCGAAGGCGCCGGCCTGCAGGATGTAGCGCGCGCCATCGGCGCTGGCCACGGTCTGCGCGGGCTTGTCGGCGGCGGCAGCGCTGGCGACGGATGCGGTCGAAGCCGCAGGCGCGGGACGCGACGCAGCGCTCGGCGTTTCATCCAGCGGCTTGGGATCGGCTGCCGCCACCGGGCTGGCCGGGGTGACAGCGGTGCTGCCGGCCGGCGGCGTCTGTCCGTTGAGCAGGGCGGCGGCACGCTGGGCTTCGCGGGTCTTGCGTGCTTCTTCCTCGCGCGCGCTGGCGGCCAGCTCGGCATCGGACATCTGCACTTCCTTGCCTGGCAGCAAGGTGTAGAAGTCGTATTGGGTTTCCTTGGGCGTGTCGATCTTGTCGCCCTTGGCGCTGGCGGCCGATTCGGGCACGACCGATTCGACATCGGCATTGGCCACCGGCGCCGGCTGTGCGTCGGGATTGGGCTGCGGGCGGAAGAACCCATCGCCGTCCTGCTGGCGCAGGCCCGGGAAGATGAAATAAATGCCCACGCCCACCAGCAGTGCGAGCACCACCCACACCCATGCGGGCGTGGCCTGGCTCGAACTGTTCCGGGTTGCCTGACGCTTGTTGCCGCGACGTGCCGCCATTCCCACTCTCTCCGACTGGCCTTGCTTGCTACTTACATTCGTTCGGGCGCGCCGACGCCCAGCAGATCCAGGCCATTGGCCAACGTCTGGCGCACCGCCGAGGCCAGCGCCAGGCGCGCATCGCGTGCGTTGGCGTCATCGATCAGCACAGGCGTACCGGCGTACCACGTGTGGAAAGCATAGGCCAACTCACGCAGGTATTGCGCGATCATGTGCGGCTCCAGCGAGACGCCGGCCGCTTCCACCATTTCCGGATAGCGCGACAGCTCCACCATCAGCGCCAGTGAGCCTTCATCGTTCAGCTGATCCAGCTGCGCCAGGCCATTGGCCTGATCGTAGGTGTAGCCCTTTTCGCCGGCCTGACGGTGCAGGCTGCACACGCGGGCGTGCGCGTACTGCACGTAGAACACCGGGTTGTCGTTGCTCTGCTGGCGCGCCAGATCGATGTCGAAGGTCAGCTGCGAATCGGGCTTGCGTGCGATCAGGAACCAGCGCACCGCATCGGAACTGGTTTCCTCAATCAGATCACGCAGGGTGATGTAGCCGCCCGCGCGCTTGCCCAGCTTCACTTCCTCGCCGCCGCGCATCACCGTGACCATCTGGTGCAGCACGTATTCGGGCCAGCCCTGCGGGATGCCCACGTCCAGCGCCTGCAGGCCGGCGCGCACGCGCGCCAGCGAGCCGTGGTGGTCGGCGCCCAGTTCGGTGATCGCGCGCTGGTAGCCACGCTGCCACTTGGACAGGTGGTAGGCCACGTCCGGCACGAAGTAGGTGTAGCTGCCGTCGGACTTGCGCATCACCCGGTCCTTGTCGTCGCCAAAGTCGGTGGACTTCAGCCACAGCGCGCCGCCTTCCTCGTAGGTATGGCCGGAGGCGATCAGGCGCGACACGGTCTCCTCGACCTTGTCATCGGCGTACAGCGAGCTTTCCAGGAAGTAGGTGTTGAACGACACCCCGAACGCGGCCAGGTCCAGGTTCTGCTCGCGGCGCAGGTAGGCCACGGCAAAGCGGCGGATGGCGTCCAGGTTCTCGACATCGCGCTCGCCGGTGACGGCATGGCCTTCGAACTCCACCGTCTCGCCGGCCAGATAGGCCTGCGCCACATCGTTGATGTAGTCGCCGCGGTAGCCGTCTTCGGGCCAGCCTTCGCTGTCCGGTGCCAGGCCGCGTGCGCGCGCCTGGGTGGACTTGGCCAGGTTCTCGATCTGCACGCCGGCGTCGTTGTAATAGAACTCGCGCTTGGCGTCCCAGCCATTGGCCGCGAGCACGCGGGCGATGCAGTCGCCAATCACGCCGGCACGGCCATGGCCCACGTGCAGCGGGCCGGTCGGATTGGCCGACACGTATTCCACACCCACCGTGCGCCCGGCGCCGCTCTGGTTGCGACCGTAGTCCGCGCCTTCGCGCAGCACGTTGGCCACTTCGCGCTGGTACGCAGCCGGGCTCAGGTGGAAGTTGATGAAGCCCGGACCGGCAATCTCCACCTTGGCCACGTCGTCACTGGCCGGCAGCGCGGCCAGCAGGGCCGTGGCCAGCGCGCGTGGATTGCTGCGCGCCGGCTTGGCCAGCAGCATGGCGGCATTGGTGGCGAAGTCGCCGTGCTCGCGGGTCTTCGGTCGCTCGACCACGAAATCGGGCGTGGCGATGTCGGCTGGCAGGGTGCCGGCCTGGCGCAGGGCGTCGATGCCCTGGGTGATCAAGGCGCGAAGAGAGGCTTTCACGGGAACTCGGTGATGTGCGGGACCGGGCATTTTACGCGCAAGGCCCGGCCAGCGTCCGCCCGGGCCCTGCGCCGCCCGGCCGGTTCAGACCCAGCCCAGCATCGCCATCGACACGGGCTGGCCATCGCCGACCACGAAATGGTCGAGCAGGCGGACGTCCACCAGCGCCAGCGCCTCCTTGAGCTTGGCGGTGATGGCGCGGTCGGCCGAGGAGGGCTCGGCGCAGCCGGAGGGATGGTTGTGACCCACGATCACCGCGGCGGCGTTGTAGCTCAGCGCCCGCCGGACCACTTCGCGCGGGTGGACTTCGGTGCAGTCGAGCGTGCCGCGGAACAGTTCCTCGAAGCCCAGCGAGCGATGGCGCGTGTCCAGGAACATCACCGCGAAGACCTCGTGCCCGTGGCCACGCAGGCGTTGGGCGAAGTAACGCCCGGCCGAGTGCGGATCACTGAGCAGGGCGCCGCGCTTGAGGTCTGCGGCCAGACAGCGCTCGCCCAACTCCAGCGCAGCCAGCAGCATGGCCGTCCGCGCCAGGCCGATGCCGGTCTGACCGCACAGTTGCCTGGGATTGAGGGCAAGCAGGCCGCGCAACGTCTCGTGTTCGGCGAGCAGGTCGCGGGAGGTGCTGACGGCGTCTTTGCCGTGCACCCCCGAACCGAGGAAGATCGCCAGCAGTTCGGCGTCGGACAGGCACTTTGCGCCTTCGGCCATGAGTTTCTCCCGGGGGCGTTCGCCCTTCGGCCAGTCTTTGATATGCATGTGGCTACTGTGGCCAAGCCGGCGCAATCCGGGCATCGGGCTTTTCCGGGGCTTCGGGTAAGCTAGTTGCTCGTTCGTCTGTAGGACTTCCGACGTGACCGCAAGCCCGCCGCCCGGTTCCCTTCAAGGCCAGCGCCTGCTTCTTTGCGTGGGCGGCGGCATCGCCGCCTACAAGGCCCTGGAACTGGTGCGCCGGCTGCGCGATGCCGGGGCCGTGGTGCAGGTGGCCATGACCGAAGGCGCGCAGCAGTTCGTCACGCCGTTGAGTTTCCAGGCCCTGTCCGGCCAGCCCGTGCGCACCAGCCTGTGGGACAGCGCGGCAGAAGCCGCGATGGGCCATATCGAACTGGCCCGCTGGGCCGACCGGATCCTGGTGGCGCCGGCCACCGCCGACCTTCTCGCGCGGCTGAGCCACGGCTTTGCCAATGACCTGGTCACTACACTCTGCCTGGCCACCACGGCACCGATCACCGTGGCGCCGGCGATGAACCACCGGATGTGGCTGCATCCGGCCACCCAGGCCAACATCGCGACGCTGCGCGAACGCGGCGTGCAGATCATTGGCCCCGAGGACGGCCCGCTGGCCGAAGGCGAGTCCGGGCCCGGCCGCCTCAGCGAGCCCGAGCAGATCGTGGCCGCGCTCGGTTCGGCCGCTGCGGTGCCGCCGACCCATGCCGGCGAGCTGGCCGGACTGAAGGTCGTGGTCAGCGCCGGCCCCACGTACGAAGACCTGGACCCGGTGCGTTACCTGGGCAACCGCAGCAGCGGCAAGATGGGTTTCGCCGTCGCCGCCAGCGCCGCCCGCCGCGGCGCCGAGGTAGTCCTGGTCGCCGGGCCGGTGCAGCTGCCGACACCATCCGGGGTCAAGCGCATCGATGTGCGATCCGCCGCGCAGATGCGTGAAGCGGTGTTCGGCGCGTTTCCCGCCGACATCTACATCGGCGCGGCTGCCGTGGCCGACTATTCGCCGCGGGTATCGGTGCAGAACAAGATCAAGAAGACCGGCGAGACTCTGACCCTGGACCTGGTGCGCACGCCGGACATCCTGGCCGAAGTCGCCGCCCAGACCCAGGGTTTGAAGCTGGTGGTCGGCTTTGCCGCCGAGACCGAGAACGTGGCCCACTATGCCCGCGGCAAACTCCAGGCCAAGCGCCTTGACATGATCGTGGCCAACCAGGTGGGCATCGCGGGGGGCGGTTTCGAGAGTGACCAGAACGCGATGACCGCCTACTGGAATGGCGGCGAACGCGATTTCTCGACCGCCCCCAAGACGCAGTTGGCGGATGCCCTGATGGATTTGATCGTGGAGCGAATGAACGCATGAAGGTTGCCGGGACGCAGGCCGTGGAAGTGAAGTTGCTGGACCCCCGTTTCGGTGACGAATGGCCGCTGCCGGCCTACGCCACGTCCGCTAGCGCCGGCATGGATCTGCGCGCCGCCCTCGAGGCCGCGCTGACCCTGCAACCCGGCGATGCCGCGCTGATACCCAGCGGCATTTCCCTCCATCTGGCCGATCCCCACCTGTGCGCGGTCGTCCTGCCCCGTTCCGGTCTGGGCCATCGGCATGGCATCGTGCTGGGCAACGGCACGGGCCTGATCGATGCCGACTACCAGGGACCGCTGTTGATCAGCGTCTGGAACCGCGGCCACGAGGCCTTCACCGTGCATCCCGGGGATCGTATTGCACAGTTGGTGGTGTTGCCGATCGTGCGCGTGGAGTTCCAGGTGGTGGATACGTTTGCCGAACATGCGGGTAGTGCAAGGGGAGCCGGCGGCTTCGGCCATACCGGCGTGCGCTGACGGGGAGAAAGCAATGAGCAAAGCAATCGAAGGCGACAAGCGCGCGCCAGCCGCCAACCCGGGCCGCGCCTTGCTCTGGCTGGCGGTCCTGTGCGTGCTGCTGGCGGTCTGGTTTGGCTGGAACGGCGTGCGCCAATGGCGCGATGACCAGCGTCTGGAAGCCTTGCAGCGCAGCCGCGACAACGTGGTCGCCGTGGTCCAGTCGGCGCATGCGCGGCAAGCGGCGCAGCTGAGCCAGCGCGCCGCCCTGCCGGAAGTCGCAGCGGCGTTGGCCGGCGGCGATACCGCGGCGGTGACGCGCGCCATCGAACACGGCTGGGCCGGGGTGGAAGCGGTCGAAGTGCTGCCGGTCGATCTGGAAGCGGCCTACGCCGAGCCGGGCAAGTTCGGCTACAGCAAGCTGGCCTTGCTGGAGGCGGCGCAGCAGGACCAGGCCGTCGCCGCGCGGGTGGTGCGCGATGGCGCGAAGGCGCGCTTTGGCCTGGCCAAGGCCACGCCGCAGGGCCTGATCTACGTGCGCCTGCCCTTGAACCTGCTCAGCGCCGGCTTTGACGCCGCGCCTTTGCCGGATGGCACCTATCTGGCCTTGCGCCAGGGCAGTTACAACGTGGGCGAGCGCGGTCCGACTTCGCTGGCTGAGGGCGCCGAGGTGCTGGCGCATGCCATTGGCAAGACCGGCCTGCGCGTTGCCGCGGCGGCGCCCGACAAGGAGCCCGGCCCGGCCGGCCTGGGCGCCATCAACTGCATCATCGTGGCCGTGCTGGCGCTGATCCTGGGCGTGCTGGCACTGGTGGCCGCACGCGGCGGCATGCGGGTACCGCGCTTGACCAAGCGATCGCAGGATGCCGCCACGCATGACGAACCCACCCTGGGCCAGGCGCTGGAGCGGGATCCGCTGCCGGTGGCGCCGCGTGCGCCCAGCACCGGATCGGCGAACTCCGCCAGCGCCAGTGAGCGCAAGCCGGTGGAAGTGGATCCGGGCATCTTCCGGGCCTACGACATCCGCGGCATCGTCGGCACCAACCTGGATGCCTCCGTCGCCGAAGCCATCGGCCAGGCGATTGGCAGCGTCATGCAGGCCCAGGACCTGAGCGACATCGTGGTCGGACGCGACGGTCGCCTGTCGGGGCCGGAACTGGCCGACGGCCTGATCCGCGGTCTGCGCCGGGCCGGTCGCAATGTCATCGACATCGGCATGGTGCCTACACCGGTGGCCTACTTCGCCGCGTATCACCTGCACGTGGGCAGCAGCGTGGCGGTGACCGGCAGCCACAATCCGCCGGACTACAACGGCTTCAAAATCGTGGTGGGCGGCGAGACGTTGTCGGGCGACGCCATTACCGAGCTGTATGAACGCATCCGCGATGCCCGCCTGCATGAAGGCGTGGTGCCGGGCAGCGTGCAGCAGCGCGACGTGGCCGCCGACTACGTGCAGCGCATCGCCGATGACGTGCAGCTGGATCGCCCGTTGAAAGTCGTGGTGGATGCCGGCAACGGCGTCGCCGGCGATTTCGCCCCGCGCCTGCTGGAATCGATCGGCGCCGAAGTCATTCCGCTGTACTGCGACGTGGACGGGACCTTCCCCAACCACCACCCGGATCCGAGCGAGCCGCACAACCTGGAAGATCTCATCCAGACCGTGAAGCGTTTCGACGCGGATCTGGGTTTGGCTTTCGACGGAGACGGTGATCGCCTGGGCGTGGTGACCGCGCAGGGCGAGATCATCTTCCCCGATCGCCTGCTGATGCTGTTTGCCGCCGACGTGCTGGAACGCAATCCCGGCGCCATGATCATTTACGACGTGAAGTGCACCGGCAAGCTGCAGGGCTGGGTGCTGCGCCACGGCGGCACGCCGATGATGTGGAAGACCGGGCATTCGCTGATCAAGGCCAAGATGCGCGAGACCAGTGCCGAACTGGCCGGCGAGATGAGCGGCCATTTCTTCTTCCAGGAGCGCTGGTTCGGCTTCGACGACGGCATGTACGCAGCCGCGCGCCTGCTGGAAATCCTGGCGCTGCGCGCGGAAACGCCCACCCAGGTGTTGAACGCCTTGCCGGACGGCATCGCCACGCCGGAGATCAAGGTGCCGGTGGAGGCGGAAACCCCGCACGCGGTGGTGCAGCGCTTCGTGGAAACCGCCCGTTTCGAGGGCGCGCGCCTGTCCACCATCGATGGGCTGCGGGCGGACTGGGAAGATGGCTGGGGCCTGGTGCGCGCTTCCAACACCACGCCGGTGCTGGTGCTGCGCTTTGAGGCCGACAACGAAGCGGCACTGGAACGCATCAAGACCCAGTTCCGCGCCCATCTGAGCCTGGTGGCGCCGGAATTGACGCCGACGTTCTGAGCGTCGGCGCCGCAGGGTCAGGCGGGCTTACTGCTTGACCGGCGCCGGCGTGGACGACGGATCCACCGCCGCCGCGCCACTGGCGGCCGGCACCGTGGCACCTTTCATTTCCCGGTAGCGCCGCATGATGTCGGCGATTTCCACATCCAGCTCGGCACGCTGCCGCTCGAAGCTGGACTGGAGCGCGCGCTGCCGCACCAGGGTGGCATGGCGCAGGCGGATGGTGTCGACGGTTTTCTCCGCGGCCGGCTTGTTGGCCAGCTCGCGGTCACCGGCCACCTGCAGCAGGCTGACCAGGCCATCGCGCAGGCTGACCACGTTGTAGCGGGCGGTCTTGATGTTGTTGTCGACGATGCCGACGCGCTCGTTGAAGACCCGGCGCAGCTCCTCTTCCGTGCGATAGGACAGCAGCATCGCCTGCTCGGTGCGGCGGCGGGTTTCCTGCGCCGCCAGGTCCGCCTGCAACTGGGCATGCTCGGCGTCGGCCTGGGCACGCTCCTGCTCGGTCAGCTCGCGTGCCACCTCGCCCGTGCGCATGCCGCTCTTGGCATTGATTTCCTCGCGTGCGCGACCGACGGCTTCGGCCGGCAGCGAATCGCTGCAGACGCGCTGGCCGTTGTCATTCCAGCAGTAGAGCTTCTTGGTCGGCGCTTCCTTGTTCTGCGCCACGGCCAGCGACGCCATCAGCATCGCGGCCGGTACTGCCCATCGCAGTGGATGATTAGCCATGCGCAGCCCCCGCTGCCGTCATTCCGGTGAACCGCTGCCATAGCGCGCCCGATAGGCGAGCAGGCGATCACGGTGATGGACAAGGTCGGCGCTTTCGCCGGCGAAATCAAGCAGGTCGTGCAGGCTGGCGACCGCGACCACCGGCACACCGGTATCGCTGGCCACGGCCTGCGCCGCCGATTGCCGGGATTCGCCCTCGCCCAGCACCTCCTGCCGGTCCAGCGCCACCACGATGCCGGCCGGTCGGCCGCCGCCGGCGCGGATCAGCGCCAGCGCCTCGCGGATCGCGGTGCCGGCGGTAATGACGTCATCCACGATCAGCACCTCGCGGCCATCCAGCGGCGCGCCGATCAGCAGGCCACCTTCGCCATGGTCCTTGGCTTCCTTGCGGTTGAACGCCAGCGGGATGTCGCGACCGCGGCGCGCGAATTCGCAGCCCAGTGCGGTCGCCAGGGGGATGCCCTTGTAGGCCGGACCGAACAGCAGATCAAAACGCAGGCCCGCCGCCTCGATCGCATCGGCGTAGCAGGCGGCCAGTTCGGCCAGGCATGCGCCACTGTCGAAACGCCCGGCATTGAAGAAGTACGGACTGAGCCGGCCCGACTTGAGGGTGAACTCGCCGAAGCGCAGGGCCTGTGCGTGCAAGGCCAATTGGAGGAAGCGGGCGCGATGGTCGGACATGGCGGGCAGGGGCGTGACGGGGGACACGGCCATGATAAGGCCCGGCTGCGTGATGACGCACCACGGCCGTCGTGCGGAATCGGCTACGCTTGTATTTCGACCGCTTCCGGCTTGCCCATGCGCATCATCAGTTTCAACGCCAACGGACTTCGATCAGCCGCCAACAAGGGATTCTTCGAATGGTTCGGCCAGCAGCAGGCCGACGTGCTCTGCGTGCAGGAGACCAAGGCCCAGGAGCACCAGCTGGCCGGCCCGGCCTTCCTGCCGGAGGGTTACAAGGCCTGGTTCCGCGACGCCAGCACCAAGAAGGGTTACAGCGGCGTGGCCATCTACAGCAAGCGCGAGCCGGACGAACTGCGCACCGCGTTGGGCTGGGCCGAATTCGATGAAGAAGGCCGCTATCTGGAAGCACGCTACGGCAACCTGAGCGTGGTCTCGTTCTACATCCCGTCCGGTTCCTCGGGCGAGTTGCGCCAGGGCTTCAAGTTCCAGGTGATGGACTGGTTGGCGCCGATCCTGGACGAGTGGCGGCGCAGTGGTCGTGACTACGTGCTGTGCGGTGACTGGAACATCGTGCGCAGCCGCCTGGACATCAAGAACTGGACCAGCAACCAGAAGAATTCCGGCTGCCTGCCGGCCGAGCGCGACTGGTTGAACGGCATGTGCGTGGAGCAGAGCGGTTGGGTCGATGCTTATCGCGCGCTGCATCCGGAAGGCCAGGACTACACCTGGTGGAGCAACCGCGGCGGCGCCCGCGCCAACAATGTGGGGTGGCGCATCGACTACCAGTTCGTCACGCCTTCGCTGCTGGATCGCCTGCGCGGGTGTTCGATCTACCGTGACAGCTGGTTCTCCGACCATGCGCCCTTCACGGTGGATTACGCCTGATGAGCCAGCCCGATCTGGCCGCACCGCCACCGCGCCGGCGCAAGCCTTGGCAGGAGGTGCTGCTCAATCTGCGCCAACCCAAGGTATTGGTGATGTTGCTGCTCGGCTTTGCCTCGGGCATGCCGATCTATCTGGTCGGCAACACGCTGGGATTCTGGGCGCGCAAACAGGGCATCGAGCTGGACACGATCGGCTTCCTGTCCTGGGTGGGGTTGGCCTACTCGCTCAAGTTCCTGTGGGCGCCGCTCGTGGACAGGTCCGACGCGCCGCTGTTCGGCCGCTGGCTGGGACGCCGACGTGGCTGGATGCTGCTCTCGCAGATCGTGGTGGCCCTGGGTCTGCTGGGCATGGCCATCGTGCAGCCACGCGGGGGCCATGTGCTGGTGTTCGGCTACGCGCTGGAACACCTGCTGGTCTTTGGCGGGCTGGCCCTGCTGGTGGCGTTCGCATCAGCGACCCAGGACATCGTGATTGATGCCTGGCGCATCGAGAGTGCCGAGGATAGCCAGCAGTTGGGTTTGCTCACCTCTTCTTCTGCGCTGGGCTATCGCAGCGCATTGCTGGTGACCGACGCGCTGATCCTGCTGATCGCCGCGCAAGTGGGTTGGGTGGGGTCCTACCAGATCATGGCGGCACTGCTGCTGGTCGGCGTGGCGGCGACGCTGATGGCGCGCGAGCCCGCCCGTGCGGTGGAAGCGGTCTCGCACCAGGCCAGCGCGCTATGGACGCCGCGCGGCTTGTTCGACGCCATCCTGGGGCCGTTCGTGGCCTTCTTCCGCGAGCATCGCAGCGCGGCGGTGCTGATCCTGGCGGCCATCAGTGTCTATCGCCTGGCCGACTTCGTGATGGGGCCGATGAACAACCCCTTCTATGTGGATCTGGGCTTGACCGAGCAAACCGTGGGTTCGGTGCGCAGCTCGGTCGGCCTGGTCGCCTCCTTCGCCGGTATCGCTTTGGCCGGCATGGTGGCAGTGCGTTGGGGGGTGATGGTGGCCTTGCTGGTGGGCGCCGTGCTCGGCCCGGGCTCCAACCTGGCCTTTGCCTACCTGGCTTGGCACGGGCCTGACACTGCCAGCTTCGCCTGGGCGATGGTCATCGACAACGTGGCGGGGGGCTTTGCCGGCACAGCCCTCATCGCCTACATGTCCAGCCTGACCAGCGTGGGCTATACGGCGACCCAGTACGCCCTGCTCAGTTCGTTCTACGCACTGCTGGGCAAGATGCTGAAGGGGCTGTCGGGCGAGGCGGTCGAGCAGCTGGCGGTCGGGCGCACCCTGCTGGATGGCTATGCGCTGTTCTTTGTCGGCACCGCCTTGATTGGTATCCCGGTCGTCATCCTGTGCCTGCTGCTTATGCGGCAGGAGCGACGGCGCGCGCTGGTGCAGGCGGCGCCTTCCTGAGTCCCGCCGGCAAAGGGGACTTGCCGCAACCGGCCGCGCCCAGTATTTAGTCAGTCGGGCGCCCGCGGCGTACCAGCAAGGGAAGGGGACGAGACGCCATGACCGACATCGTGCTGAAGGACATCGATCCCATCCTGGCCGAGCGCATCCGCCGGGTCGCCAGTGCCCGTGGCTGGAACGTGCACGACACCCTGTTCAATCTGATCGAGCAGGGCTTGTTCCATTGCGAATCGGAGGTGCGCCGTGGCTTCGACACCAGCGAAGTCGACGCGCTGACCGCTGCCATCAATGCGCTTCGCGACGTGCCGCCCGGCAAGGGCTTCTGATCAGGCGCGGTGGATCGCACCCAGCACGCGGTAGCCGCGCGCGCCGGTGACCGAGGGCAGGTTGCCGGGCCGGCCAGCCAGGGTTTCCCTTGCCAGCCAGGCGAAACCCATGGCTTCGACGAAATCCGGATCCAGGCCGTGCGACGCGGTGGATTCCACCACCACTTCCGGCAGACGCGCGGCGATCCGCGACAGCAACCGCGGATTGCGGACGCCTCCGCCACACACCAGCACGCGCTGCGTGCGTGGCTGGTGCTCGCGCAAGGCGTTGGCCACGGTGGCGGCGGTCAGCTCCATCAAGGTTGCCTGCACATCGGCGGCTGCGTGATGCGCACTCAGCGCAGGCTGCAGCCAGGCCAGGTGGAATTGCTCGCGACCCGTGCTTTTGGGCGGCGGTTGCGCAAACCATGGTTCGGCGAGCAGGCGGGCCAACAATGCATCATCCACCGTGCCAGTGGCAGCGAACTCGCCACCCGCATCAAAGTCATGGCCGGTGTGCTGATGGCACCAGGCGTCCATCAAGGCATTGGCCGGACCGGTATCAAAGCCGCGTACCTCGCCGTGGGCAGGAAGCAGGGTGAAATTGCCGATGCCGCCCAGATTGAGCACCGCGCGATCTTCATCCGGCGAATGCAGCAAGGCCGCATGAAAGGCGGGCATCAGCGGCGCACCGTGGCCACCGGCGGCGACGTCGCGACGGCGGAAGTCGGCAACGGTATCGATGCCGGTGCCTTCGGCGATCACGTTGCCATCGCCGATCTGCCAGGTGAAAGGGGGAGCGCCATACGGGCGGTGACGAATCGTCTGTCCATGCGAACCGATCGCGCGAACCGAATCAGTGTTCACGCCCGCTTCCTCGAGCAGGCGGCGGCTGGCGTCGGCGAACGCGAGGGCCACCCGCACGTCCAGGCGACCCAAGGCATCGAGCGAAGGCTCATGCGCCGCCTGGCCCAGGCTGACCAGGTCCTGCCTGGTGGGAGCATCCCAGGCAAAGGTCCGGCCCATTACCAGTTCGCAGCGCAGCGGCGCGGCATCTTCGGAGAATCGGACGAGCGCGGCATCGATGCCATCGGCGCTGGTGCCGGACATCAGGCCCAGATAGAGCGAGGTAGCGCGTTCCTGCGACTGCGACATGCCGTATTCCGGAAAAGACCGGTCAGCAGTACACGCGATTGCGCCGCGGCCTTCAAGCCGCGGCTCAGGATCATCAGCCCTTCTTGGCCTTGCTCTTGGCTGGCTTGGCGGGCGCGGCCGCTACCTGGGTAGCCGGCTTGTCTTCCGTCGTAGGCACGGCGGGCGCCACATCGGCGTAGATGATGTTCTCCACCGTACGGATGCGCGCCAGGGCATTGGCCGTATACGTGCGGTACGAGGCCAGTTGCGCGCCGGACAACGGCTCGGGCGGCGGCATGGTCACCGACAGCGGATTGCGATGCACCCCGTTGACGCGGAATTCGTAATGCAGGTGCGGGCCAGTCGCCATGCCGGTGGAACCGACGTAGCCAATTACCGTTCCCTGTGCGATGCGCTGGCCGACCTTGATTTTGCCCAAGCGCGACATGTGGCCGTACAAGGTGGTGTGTCCACGGCCATGATCCAGAATCACGACGCGGCCGTAGCCATTCTGCCAACCGGCGAACTGCACGCGGGCATCGCCCGCCGCCATGATCGGGGTGCCGGTGCCGGCGGCGTAATCCACGCCCTTATGCATGCGCATGCTGCCCAGCACAGGGTGCCGACGCGCGCCGAACTTCGAGCTCAAGCGCGCATACGGAATCGGCATGCGGATGAAGCTCTTCTTCAGCGGACGGCCGGCGGCGGTGAAGTACTCGGGCTTGCCACCCGGACGGGCGAAACGGAAACCCGAATGCAGCTTGCCGTCCACGGTGAAGGTCGCCGCCTGCACGGGGCTGGTGCTGATCAGCTCGCCTTCGCGCCAGGTCTGCTCGACCACCACGCTGAAACGGTCATCCGGCGCCAGGTCGGAGTTGAAGTCGATGTCGTACTTGAAGATGTCATCGGTCAGCGAATTGATGTTGGCCGCCGTCAGTCCGGCCTTGCGTGCCGAGCGATTGAGGGAGCGGCCCACCTTGCCACTGAGCACCACCGTGCGCGTGGTGGTCTCGCGCTCGATGACGCGCTCGGTGACCTTGTCACCTTCGACGCTCAGTTCAATCCGGTGCTGCGGGTCCCGGTCGTAGCGCAGCGTGCGCAGTTCGCCGCTGACCGGCAAATCGAAAGCCAGTTCGGTGCCCGGCTTCAGGCGGGTCAGGCTGGCCTTGGCTTCCTTGTCTTCCAGCAGCACGTGCATCGTGGCTGCCGGGATATCGAGTTCTTCGAAGATCGCGCCCAACGTCTGGCCCGGCTTGACCCGCACGATTTGCCAACTGTCGCCGGCAACTCCTTCCAACTGGGCCTGCGACAGGCTTGGAAGGCTCAATGCCAGAGTGGCGCGTCCATCGACGGCGGACTGCGGCTGGATGGCATTGGAAAAACCGGGCACGATCGTCGCCACCATCACGCCGATGGTGGTGAAGAGGCTGGCATGAATCCAATGTCGGCGCGTCCACCGGCCCGTGGGCAGGTGCTGTTTGACGCGCTGATGGAGCGTCGATTCACGCAGGACTTCCAAACGTTCCTGGAAGCGCTGCTTACGGCGGGTGCCGTCCCCATGGTTGTGCATCTAGCCGCCACCTCGGGCCCAAAGGGGGCCCTAATCGGCGTACCATAAACACCTGAAATGTTCGCGTCAAACCATTGAGTCCATTGGCTTTTTTGAATGGCGTCACGATTAACTTTGGTTTAACTTAGAGTTCACTTTTGTCGCCGGCCATTCAGTCGGCCCCCGCCAGGAAATCCGCCTTGTCTTCCGCTGATGCGCTTGCCCAGATCGGCCGTGGCGCCGACGAAATCCTGAAAATCGAAGAACTGCAGGCTCGCCTGGCCCAAGGCAGGCCGCTGCGGGTCAAGGCCGGCTTCGACCCTACCGCGCCCGACCTGCACATCGGCCATACCGTGCTGCTCAACAAGATGCGCCAGTTCCAGGACCTGGGACACCAGGTGATTTTCCTGATTGGCGACTTCACCGGGATGATCGGCGACCCGACCGGGAAAAACGTGACCCGCAAGCCGTTGACCCGTGAAGACGTGCTGGCCAACGCCCAGACTTATGCCGACCAGGTCTTCAAGGTGCTGGACCGGACCCGGACCGAGGTCCGCTTCAACTCGGAATGGTTTGGCCAGATGAGTGCCGCCGACATGATCAAGCTGGCTGGCCAGCACACGGTCGCGCGGATGCTCGAGCGCGATGACTTCGCCAAGCGCTACGCCGGACAACAATCCATCGCCATCCACGAATTCCTGTATCCGCTGGTGCAGGGATACGACTCCGTGGCCCTCAACGCAGACGTCGAGCTGGGCGGCACCGACCAGAAGTTCAATCTGCTGATGGGACGTGGCCTGCAGGAGCACTTCGGCCAGCCGCCACAAATCGTGCTGACCATGCCGCTGCTGGAGGGCCTCGATGGCGTGCAGAAGATGTCCAAATCGCTGGGCAATTACATCGGCATCAGCGAGCCAGCCATCGATATCGTCACCAAGACCATGAAGATTGGCGACGAGCTGATGTGGCGCTGGATTGATCTGCTGAGTTTCGACATCAGCGCCGAAGAGGCCAGGACCCTGCGCTCCGAAATCGCTGCGGGCCAGTTGAATCCGCGTGACCTCAAACTGCGGCTCGCGCGGGAACTGGCGACTCGCTTCCACGATGCGTCAGCAGCCGAGCAGGCGGTGGCCGGCTGGCATGCGGTAGTGACAGGTGAGGGCGATACCTCACTGTTGCCCGTGCAGGAGATTGCGGTCCCGTCCGATGGCCTGCGCATAGGCGCCTTGTTGACGGCGGCAGGCATTACGCCAAGTAATTCCGAGGCAATGCGCAAGTTCAAGGAACGCGCCATCAAGGTCGACGGTGAGGTCATCGAGGATGCCGGGCGCGTCTTCACGGCGGGTTTCGAGGGCCTTCTGCAAGTGGGCAAGCGCAACTTTGCGCGCGTCAGGCTTGTTGCATCAGGCACTTGAGCCCGCCAGTCGGCCGGTTACGAAAATATTTCTGTCACAGGCTTCCAAATTCTCCGGGAACCGGCCATACTTTCCCTCCCCCTTCGCAGGGTTGCTTGCTCCCCCGGGAGCGCAGCGAACGAAGTGGGTTCCTCGGCAACTTTCCTCTCACGAGGGTGTTGACGAAGTGAAAAAGGGTCGCCATAATGTGCGGCTCACCTCGACGGAAACGGCGAGGTTGAACGAAGGAAGGCGCTGAGGCCG